>JAIEPH010000031.1 GCA_019749805.1 Mycobacteriaceae bacterium
TCAAAGGAATCTTTGACAATCCCTTCCTGACACCCCCGGAGGCGTTTGTGAAGGACTACCTCAACTCATATCAACCCGAGGCGGCCGGGCCCGCAGGCACCACGACCAGGTCGTGGGGGCGGTTGTTGACCGAGAGGGCGCCGTCAGCCGTGACGATCACGATGTCCTCGATCCGCGCACCCCACTGGCCAGGGAAATAGATGCCCGGCTCGACGGAGAACGCCATGCCCTCCTCGAGGGGTAGATCGTTGCCCGCGACGATGTAGGGCTCCTCGTGCACCGACAACCCGATGCCGTGGCCGGTGCGGTGGACGAACGCGTCGGCCAGTCCTTCGGCTGCCAGCAGGTCGCGGGCGGTGGCGTCGACCTGCTCTGCGGTGATGCCGGGACGCACGGCGTCGACCGCAGCCTGCTGGGCGCGCTGGAGGACGGCGTAGCACCGCGCGACCTCGGGATGCGGTTCACCGATGCTGTACGTCCGGGTGGAGTCGGAGTTGTAGCCGGGCTCGTACGGACCGCCGATGTCCACGACGACGATGTCGCCGGCCCGCAGTTCACGGTCAGAGCATTCGTGGTGCGGGTCGGCACCATGCGGCCCGGAGCCGACGATGATGAACGCGACGTCCGAATGCCCCTCGGCGACAATCGCTTCCGCGATATCGGCCGCCACGTCGGCCTCGGTGCGGCCGGGCACCAAGAACTCAGGGACGCGGGCGTGCACCCGGTCGATCGCCGCGCCCGCCTTGCGTAGTGCGTCGATCTCGGCGGGATCTTTGATCATTCGCAACCGGCGCAGCACGTCGGTGGCCAGCACGGGCACCACCCCGAGCACGTCGGCGAGCGGGAGGAGATGCAACGCGGGCATCGCGTCGGTGACCGCCACAGCGACGGCGGGCCGTCCAGACGATTCCGCCGGCGCCCCACTGAGCGCGTCGGCCACCAACGCGTACGGATCGTCGCCGTCGACCCAATCTCGCACCGTCACAGGTAATTCGGTCACCGCCGAGTCTTTCAGCGACGCCAGCTCCAGCCGCGGTACCACCACGGTGGCCTCGCCGGACGTGGGCAGCACCAGCGCCGTCAGCCGTTCGAAGGTCTGCGCACGGGAGCCGACCAGATATCGCAGGTCGTAGCCCGGCGTGATGACCAGGCCGGCCAGGCCCGCATCGGTTGCCGCGGCGGCGGCAACCCGCAGACGTTGTGCGTATACATCGGTGTCGAATCGCGCAGTGCTGCTGGCGGGCATGACTTTCAGGCTAATCGACTCGATAGCCGGCGACCTCGATCAGGTTGCCGTCCACGCTACTGTGTGAAACCGTGTCCGCTCCCCTGGTCTTGCTGGACGGCGCCAGCATGTGGTTTCGCTCGTACTTCGGTGTGCCCTCGTCGATCACGGCGCCCGACGGGCGGCCGGTCAACGCGCTGCGCGGCTTCCTGGACGCCGTCGCGACGGTCATCACCCGTGAACGGCCGGGTCGCCTCGTGGTGTGCCGCGACGACGACTGGCGACCCCAGTGGCGCGTCGACCTGATCCCGTCGTACAAGGCGCACCGCGTGGTCGAGGAGAACCCCGGCGACGAGCCTGACGTCGAGGAGGTGCCCGACGAGCTGACACCGCAGGTCGACATGATCATGGAGATGCTGGACGCGTTCGGCATCGCGACCGCGGGCGCACCGGAATGCGAGGCCGACGACATCCTGGGCGCGTTGACCATCCACGAGCGACGCGACCCGGTGGTCGTCGTCAGCGGTGACCGGGACCTTTTGCAGCTCGTCCGCGACGAGCCGGTGCCGGTCCGGGTGCTGTACCTGGGCCGTGGCCTGGCGAAGGCGACCAAATGGGGTCCCGAAGAAGTGGCGCAGACCTACGGGGTTCCGGTGCAGCGGGCCGGTGCCGCCTACGCCGAACTCGCACTGCTGCGCGGTGATCCGTCCGACGGCCTGCCCGGTGTACCGGGTGTCGGGGACAAGACGGCCGCGACGCTACTGGCCCAGCACGGCTCATTGGAAAACATCCTCGCCGCCGCACACGATCCGAAATCCAAGATGTCCAGGGCGTATCGGACGAAACTGCTGGCGGCCGCCGACTACATCGAGAAGGCGGGACCCGTGGTGAAGGTCGCGAGCAAGCTGGCTCCCGACGCCGAACTCGACTGGTCCACGGCGTCAGACGCCCTGCCGCTGGCCGCCGAACACCCGCGCAAGGTCGCCAAACTCGCCGAGCAGTATGGCGTCACGTCGTCGATCGCCCGCTTGCAGAAGGCTTTGGACGGCCTGCCGAACCGCTGATTACTTGGGGCGGCCGACCTCATAGGTGCCGCTATCGTCCTGGAAGGTCACCGTCACCTGGCGCTTGGTGCCGTCGATGCTGACCTCGCAGTCGAAGGTGCCACCCTTCTCGACCGTCGGGTTCTGGCCGTCGTTGCACTTGACGTTGGAGACGTTCGTGGCGCCGTAGCCATTGGCCTCATCGGTCAAAACCCGCTGTACACCGGTCTGCGCTGCATCGATATCGAGCTTGGTGGTGACGAAGAAGCCGGGCTTCCAGAAGCCCAGCACGAGTACCACGGCCACGACGACCGCCGCGAGCAGGCCGATCACACCGCCGATGACCGCCAGTGAGCGTTTCGACCCCTCCTCGGTGCCCGGCGCTCCGAACTGCCCCGGCTGCCCGAACTGACCGGGTTGCTGGCCGTACTGCCCGGGCTGGCCGTACTGGGTCGGTTGCTGGCCGTACTGCCCGGGCTGGCCGTACTGCGTCGCGTACTGGCTGGACGGGTCATACCCCGGCTGACCGTATTGACCCTGCTGCGGGTAGGCCTGTTGGCCGTACTCGGTGGGCTGCTGGTACTCCTGCGGCGGCTGATATGCCGGCTGCTGCGGGTACTGGCCGTACTGCTGCTGTTGCGACGGGTCATACGCCGGCGGCTGCTGTTGTTGCGACGGGTCATATGCCGGCGGCTGCCATTGCGGCGCGGCCGTGGTGGGCTCGCTGGCCGCAGGCTGCTGCTGCCACTGGTTGGTCGGATCGCTTGCCGGCTGCTCCGCGGGCTGGTCCGGCTGCTGGCCGCCGGTCCAGTGCTGCGTCGGGTCAGATCCCTGCGGTCCGCTCATCTCACTCCTTGATCACCCGGTGCTGTGCTTGCCACACCCTACCCCGCATCAACAGCTACGACGCCGCGCCGAACGTCGTTGATCGCGCGTTTCGCGGTCGCCCGCAGCGCTGGGTCGGGCGCTGCGTTGCGCACCTGATCGAGTAGGTCCAGAACTTGGCGGCACCAGCGTACGAAATCACCTGCCGACAGCGGGGACCCGGTGCCGCCGGTGTCCGCTGCCGCCAGCGCTCTGGTGAGGTCGCCGGTGGAGGCCCAGCGATAAATGGCGGCGACGAACCCTTCGTCAGGTTCGCGGCTGTGACTGATCCGGTGGCGTTGTTCGTCGGCGCGCAGTTCGGTCCACAGCCTGCGGGTCTGATTCAGCGCGCGCCGCAACTTGCCGGTCGCGACGTCGGCACCGCCCGGTGCGGTCGGCGTGTCGCCGCGCGACTCGTAGAGCACCGCCGACAGGACCGCGGCCAGCTCCGGTGCGTCTAGGCCCTCCCAGATGCCGCTGCGCAGGGATTCGGCTACCAGCAGATCGCTCTCGCTGTAGATACGGGCCAGCAGGCGGCCGTCGTCGGTGACCTGCGGGTCGGCGTCACCCGCGCCGGCCTCGATGAAGCCCCGTTCGGTCAGCAGCGTCACGATCTTGTCGAACGTACGCGCCAGTGAATTCGTCGCCGCCGCGACCTTCTGCCGGATCTGTTCGTTGTCCCGCTCGACGCGCAGATACCGCTCGGCGAGCCGCGCCTTCTCCTCTCGATCGGGCAGTTGATGTGCGGGATGGCGGCGAACCTGTTCACGCAGCGACGCCAATTCGGGGTCGACGTCGCGTTCGGCGGGCTCACCGCTGCGCTTGCGCTTGCCCGACGGAGCGTCGAGTCCGGCGGCGGCCGAGCGCAACGCCGAGGCGAGGTCGCGTCGGGCGCGGGGGTTGCGGTGTTCCACTCGCTTCGGCAGCGACATGGTGCCCAGCGGAGCCGATGCCCCTGAGTAGTCCGCGGACGAGATCCGTCCGGCCCAGCGGTGTTCGGTCAGCACCAGCGGTCGTGGATCTTCGCTGTCGCGGGCGGGTTCCAGGACCACGGCCAGCCCGCCTCGCCTGCCCTGGGTGATGGTGATGATGTCGCCGCGGCGCAGCGACTCGAGTGCCTCGCTGGCAGCTTTCCGCCGTTGCAGCCGTGACGCTCTGGACTGTGCCCGCTCGCGTTCGGAGATCTGCAGCCGCAACCGCACATAGTTCAGAATTGGAATCTCTCGACCCTTGATCGGCTCGCCGTCGGTCAGTTCGGCCGCAATCTCCTCGAGCATCTTCTCGCCACGTTCGATGCCGCGCACCAAACCCACGACCGACCGGTCCGCCTGGTATTGCGCAAACGAACTCTCCAGCAGCTTGTGCGCCTGTGCGGGGCCCATCTGGTGCACGAGGTTGATGGTCATGTTGTACGACGGCGCAAAGGAACTGCGCAGCGGGAAGGTACGGGTGGACGCGAGACCGGCGACCTCGGCGGGATCGACATCAGGAGTCCACAGCACGACCGCGTGGCCCTCCACGTCGATGCCCCGGCGTCCGGCGCGGCCGGTCAACTGCGTGTACTCCCCCGGCGTCAACGGCATGTGCTGTTCGCCGTTGAACTTCACCAGACGTTCGAGCACCACTGTCCGCGCGGGCATGTTGATCCCCAAAGCCAGTGTCTCCGTAGCGAAAACAGCCTTCACCAGCCCTGCGACGAACAACTCCTCAACGGTGTGGCGGAACACCGGCAACATGCCGGCGTGGTGGGCCGCGAGGCCGCGCAGCAGCCCCTCGCGCCATTCGTGGTAGTCGAGGATGATCAGGTCGGCTTCGGGCAGGTCAGCGCACCGGCGGTCGATCACCTCGGCAATGCGGGCGCGTTCTTCGTTCGTCGTGAGCCGCAGCGACGAGCGCAGGCACTGCTTGACGGCGGCGTCGCAGCCGGCACGCGAGAAGATGAACGTGATCGCGGGCAGCAGGTTCTCCCGCTCCAGGGTGCCGATCACATCGGGCCGGCTCGGGCCCCGGTAGATGCTCGGACGGTCTCGATTGCGGCCCCGGCCACGCGGCTGCCAGTCGGCAAGCCGGTCGGCTTCAAGCCGATGTGAGATGTGACGTAACAACTCCGGATCGACCAGCAATTCGCGCCCACGGCGACGCGATGCCTGTTTCGCGCCCGTCGCGCGATAGTCGAACAGGTCGAACACCCGCTTGCCCACCATGACGTGCTGCCACAGCGGGACGGGACGGTGTTCGTCGACCACCACCGTGGTGTCGCCGCGCACCGTCTGGATCCAGCCGCCGAACTCTTCGGCGTTGCTCACTGTCGCCGACAGACTCACCAGCAGGACGTCGTCGGGCAGGTGGAGGATCACCTCCTCCCAGACCGCACCGCGCATCCGGTCCGCCAGGAAGTGGACCTCGTCCATGACGACATGAGAAAGGCCTTGTAGCGCAGGAGAATTCGCATACAGCATGTTTCGCAGCACTTCGGTCGTCATGACAACGATGTCCGCGTCACCGTTGATCGACTGATCGCCGGTGAGCAGACCGATCTTCTCCGGGCCGTAACGGCGGGCCAGATCGTTGTGCTTCTGGTTGCTCAGCGCCTTGATGGGGGTGGTGTAGAAGCACTTACGGCCCGCTGCCAGCGCCAGGTGGACCGCGAACTCCCCCACCACGGTCTTGCCTGCACCCGTCGGCGCGCAGACCAGCACGCCATGGCCGTTCTCCAGCGCCTCGCATGCGGTCCGCTGGAACGGGTCGAGACTGAATGGCAGCCCTTCGGTGAAGCCCGCCAGGAGGGGCCCGTTAGGTGGCGTCGTCATCGACCACGAGCCGCGAGGCCGTCGGCACGGCGGTGGGCGCGTCGATCTGCTCGATACCGCCGATCGGCGCCGCCTGTTCGTCGGGAACCTCGTCGAGGGCCTCTCGACGCGCCTTGCGCCTGTCGTGGATACGGGCGATCTGGATCGCGAACTCCAGCAGCACCGTCAGGGCCAACGCCAGTGCGAGCATAGAGAAGGGGTCCGAGCCCGGCGTGAAGAACGCGGCGAACACGAAGAGACCGAAGATCATGCCGCGCCGCCACGCCTTGAGCCGCTCATAGGGCAGGATGCCGACGAAGTTCAGCATGACGATCAGCAGCGGAAACTCGAAGCTGAACCCGAACACCAGCAGCAGGTTGATGAGGAACCCGAAGTACTGGTCGCCGGACAACGCGGTCACCTGAACGTCGCTGCCGACGGTCAGCAGGAATCCGAGGGCGGTGGACAGCACCACGTACGCGAGCACCGCACCGGCGATGAAGAGCACGGCGCCGATGACCACGAACGCGATCGCGAAGCGCCGCTCCTTCTTGTACAGGCCCGGCGTGATGAACGCCCACAGGTGATACAGCCAGACGGGGCAGGCCATCACGATCCCCGCGGTCAGCGCGACCTTCAGGCGCAGCATGAACTGGTCGAATGGCGCGGTGGCGAGCAGCCGGCACCCGCCGTCGGGTGTGATGCTCGCCCGTGAGGACTCCGGTAGTGCGCAGTAGGGACCGCGCAGCCAATCACCCAGGCTGGGCAGTCCGAAGACGCCGTGGCTGTACCAGAGGAAACCGAGGATCGTCGTCAGCACGACGGCGGCCGCGGAGATCAGCAGCCGTGACCGCAGTTCGTGGAGGTGCTCGACCAGCGACATGGTGCCGTCGGGGTTGACCTGCGAACGGCGCCGGCGAGGGTCGAGCTTCTTGAAGATTCCGGGGGTCTGCACGGCGATGCCTATGACGCGGCGTTACGCCGCGTGCGGTTGGTCTGCGTCGGTCAGGCCGGTCGCTGGTCCGGCGGCGCGGTCTCCGGGGCCTGGGCGGCGGCCGAATCGGCGCGTTCCGAGGCGATCGGGGTTGGCGACGGAGCCGACCGGCCGGCCTCCGATGACGGAGTGTCCGGCTTGGAGTCGGACTGCATCTCCTTGATCTCGGACTTGAAGATCCGCATCGACTTGCCGAGCGATCGCGCCGCGTCCGGGAGCTTCTTGGCACCGAAGAGCAGGACGAAGACTGCGATGACGATTACCCAATGCCAGGGTTGTAGACCGCCCAATTTGGTCACCTCCAGACGACGGGGACGAGTCTACCCGGCGACGCCGTAGGCGCTCAGCGCCGCGGCGGCGGATTCCCGAACGCGGTCGGCCAGCGACTGGGGTTCCAGCACCCGCACCGCCGAACCGAAGCCGAGCACAAACCGGGTCATCCAGTCCTCGGAGGCGTAGGTCATCGCCGCCTCCCAGGCACCGTCGGGCAGCTCACGGATCTCCCGCAGCGGGTAGTAGTCGAACATCCACGAGGCCGAACGCTCGATGAGCAGAAGTGCGGAGGGCAGGGAGGAGTTAGCCGGGTCTGCGTCGAACAGCGACGTGTCGGGTCCGGCCTGCACGGCGGGCAGTGGCGGCGCCGACGGTTCGTCGAGCACGCGCGCGTCGACGATCCGGTCGAAGCGGAACAGCCGCACTCCCTCAGCCGAACGGCACCACGCCTCCAGATAGCTGTGGTCGGCGACCAGCACGACGCGGATCGGGTCGACGATGCGGCTGGACAGCATGTCGTGCGATGCCGAGTAGTACTCGATCGCCAGCGCGCGTGCATCGCGCGTCGCTGCCCGCACTGCGGCGGCAGCCTCGCTCTCGATGGAAGCAGGCTCGTCGACCGCCGCCACTGGCGAACCTTCGCCGTGCCCGACCACGCCCGCAGCCGATTCGATCTTCGCGATGGCGCTTCGGGCGGCCTTGGGGTCGACCATGCCGGGCACGTCGGCGAGCGCACGCAACGCCACCAGGACGCCCGTCGCCTCGGGCGATGTCAGCCGCAACGGGTGGTCGATACCCGCGCTGAACGTGACTTCGATTGTGTCACCGGAGAATTCGAAGTCAATCAGGTCTCCGGGACCGTAACCGGGGAGTCCGCACATCCACAGCTGGTTCAGGTCGTCGCGCAATTGCTTGACGCTCACGCCGAGATCGGACGCCGCTTCGGTGTAGGTGATCCTCGGGTTGGCCTGGAAGTACGGGACCATGTTCAGCAACCGCACCAGCCGCGTCGATATCGCGGTCATGCCCGCACCTCGTTCGTCTGACGTGCCTGTGCGCGCAGCCGCTCCAGCACATCGGCGCGCAGCGCCTCGGGTTCCAGCGCGACGGCGTCGGGACCGTAACTCGCGACCTCTCGTGCCAGCCTGTCGATCATCCCGATGTCCAGCTCGATCTCCTCGCCGGCCCGGCCGTGCAACGTGCGGGGACCGATGACTGTCGCTCGGCGCCGCAGCGCGGTCGCGCGGCCGTCGGCGACCCACACCCTCGCCTGTCCGCTGCTCGGGAACTCGCCAACCGCACGCTCGACGATCTGGCGAAGATCGGTCCCCTCGGGCCGTTGCACCGCTCCTGGCGGGCCGATCGTCGTCACCTCGGCTCCGATGCGGGACAGCCGGAATGTGCGGGTGTCGGCACGGTCGCGATCGTGTCCGACCAGGTACCAGCGTCCCCGGTTGGTGATCACGCCCCACGGTTCGACGGTCCGCGTCACGTAGGGCTCGCCGCGCGACGGCCGGTGCGGAAACTGAACTGTTTGTCGAGAGTCGATGGCGGACAACAGAATTCCCAGCACCTCCTCCGAACCTCGCATGCTCGGCAGCGCCGCGGCCGAGGTGATCGCTACATCTGAGTGCGACGCATCAACGTCGACCCCCGCAGCCCTCAACTTGAGCAGCGCGCCCTGGGTGGCGGTGATGAGCTCGGGAGACTCCCACAGCTGCGTCGCCACGGCGACGGCAGCGGCCTCGTCCGCGGTCAGCTCGACCGCGGGCAGCGCATAGGCCTCGCGGTTTATGCGATATCCCTCGGTCGGATCGAACTGCGAGACACGACCCGTCTCGAGCGGGATGCCCAGGTCACGCAGCTCGTTCTTGTCGCGTTCGAACATGCGGGAGAACGCCTCGTCACTGGCGCTGTCGGAGTAGCCGGACACCGTTTCGCGGATTCGCTCGGCGGTGATGAAGGTGCGCGTCGACAGCAAGGCGATGACGAGGTTCATCAACCGTTCGACTTTGGAAATCGCCACTCCTATGAGCTTAGGGTGAGTTGTGAGCAGTCGTTGGCAGGACACCGAAGCACCCCGCGGCGACGCCTACGACGAGCGGTGGCGTCAGCTGGCCGCCGCAGGTCAGAGTATCCACGGCGAGGCCGATCTGATCGAGTCGCTGCTCCGCGAGACGGGTGGAAGTCGCGTGCTCGACGCGGGCTGCGGGACCGGCCGGGTGGCGATCGAGCTGGCTGCTCGTGGATTCTCGGTGTCCGGCATGGACCTCGACGAGGGCATGCTCTCCGCGGCCCGCGCCAAGGCACCTGAACTGCGGTGGATCCTGGCCGATCTGAGCGAGGCGAGCGCGCATCTGGACTCGGAGTTCGACGTCGTCGCGCTGGCGGGCAACGTGATGATCTTCGTCGCCCGCGGAACCGAGGCGACGGTCATCTCCCAGCTCGCATCGCACCTGGCGCCCGGCGGATTGTTCGTCGCGGGATTCCAGCTCACCGCGGGCCGGCTGACACTCGACCACTACGACGCGGCCTGTGCCGCCGCGGGCTTGGAGTTGGTCGATCGCTGGGCGACCTGGGATCGCGAGCCGTTCCACGGCGGCGACTATGCGGTGTCGGTGCACCGCCGCCTCACATAGAGGCGATCAGCCGTTTGACGCGTTCGTCGACCGAACGGAACGGGTCCTTGCACAGCACGGTGCGCTGCGCCTGGTCGTTCAGCTTGAGGTGGACCCAGTCGACGGTGAAATCGCGACCCGCCTCCTGCGCGGCGTAGATGAACTCGCCGCGCAGCTTGGCCCTGGTGGTCTGGGGCGGGGTGTTCACCGCGGCCTCGATTTCCTCGTCCGTGGTGATCCGCGCGGCCAGCCCCTTGCGCTGCAGCAGGTCGAACACGCCCCTGCCCCGCTTGATGTCGTGGTAGGCCAGGTCGAGCTGGCTGATCTTCGGGTCGGACAGCTCCATGTTGTAGCGGTCCTGGTAGCGCTGGAACAGCTTGCGCTTGATGACCCAGTCGATCTCGGTGTCGACCTTGGCGAAGTCCTGGCTTTCGACCGCATCCAGCTGCCGACCCCACAGGTCGACCACCTGCTGGATCTGAGTGTTGGGCTCGCGGCTCTGCAGATACTCGACGGCGCGGGCGTAGTACTCGCGCTGGATGTCCAGCGCGCTGGCCTGCCTGCCACCCGCCAGCCGGACGGGCCGTCGGCCGGTGAGGTCGTGGCTGACCTCACGGATCGCCCGGATGGGGTTGTCCAGCGAGAAGTCGCGGAATGCGACGCCGGCCTCGATCATCTCGAGCACCAGCGACGCCGTACCCACCTTGAGCATGGTGGACGACTCGCACATGTTGGAGTCGCCGACGATGACGTGCAGTCTCCGGTATTTCTCGGCGTCGGCGTGTGGTTCGTCGCGAGTGTTGATGATCGGCCGGGACCGCGTCGTCGCCGAGGAGACGCCTTCCCAGATGTGCTCGGCACGCTGGGACAGGCAGAACGTCGCCGCCTTCGGCGTCTGCAGCACCTTGCCCGCGCCGCAGATCAGCTGGCGGGTCACCAGGAACGGCAACAACACGTCGGAGATGCGGGAGAACTCGCCGGCACGCACGATCAGGTAGTTCTCGTGGCAGCCGTACGAGTTGCCCGCCGAGTCGGTGTTGTTCTTGAACAGGTAGATGTCGCCACCGATGCCCTCGTCGGCAAGTCGCTGCTCGGCGTCGATCAGCAGGTCTTCCAGCACGCGCTCACCGGCGCGGTCATGGGTGACCAGTTGTACGAGGCTGTCGCATTCGGCGGTGGCGTACTCAGGATGGGAGCCCACATCGAGATAGAGCCGGGCGCCGTTGCGCAGAAATACGTTGGAGCTGCGGCCCCACGACACCACGCGCCGGAAAAGGTACCGGGCGACCTCGTCGGGGCTGAGCCGACGATGGCCGTGGAACGTGCAGGTGACACCGAACTCGGTCTCGATGCCCATGATTCGTCGCTGCACCTGTTCGAGACTACTGGTTGCTGGTCGGACGCGGAGGGCTGCCGCGCCGAACAAGCTGTTGACGGTGTCGTTGGTTTGGGAGGGGCGCGGCGGGTCGGCACCCCTGTGGATAACTCGGGCGCCGTTGGGGCCCGATCTGTCAGCATGAGGCATGGGGGGCCGAACGCGACCGACTGTGTCCGATGCGCAAGCGTGGCAACCGAACTCGTTGCGTGAGGCCGCAGCCAGCTGGCAGGCCGCGGTGACCGATATGCACGCCGGTGTCGACGGCGCGATCCAGGGGGTCATCGGCGCGCAGCAGGTGTGGACGGGCTCAGCGGCCGAGGCCGCCCGTGATGAAGCCCTCACGGTGGGGCGGGCCTCCGATGCGCTGGCCCGGGCAATGGTGCTCGCCGCGATTGCGGCCCATGACGCTGCTGAGCAGATCGCGATCGCCCGCTCCGCAGTGCTGGATCTGGTGGGGATCGCCGAAGCCGGGGGCTTCGCTGTCTCCGACGACGGCACGGTATCCGTCCGCGATGCGCCGTCGTTGTTGCTGATCGCACTGTCGGGCGGGCACGCTGGGGTGGCCGACGACCTGCTCCTCGTCCGGGCTCAAGAGCTGACCCGGCGGCTGGTCGACGCGCTCGACCGGCTCGGAGCCGCGGACGCCGACGCCGCCCGCGACATCGAGGAGGCGCTCGCCACCCCGGTTTCGGTGCCCGCCGCGACAATGCCCGCCGGGGCGGTGCCCGGCGACGTGGTAGCCGGCTGGCCGGTGATGGGCCAGGATCGGATCGCTGCCCAGATCGCGGCCATGACACCCGAACAGCGAAACAACCTCGTCGCCGAGTTCCCGCGCCAGGTCGGCAACACCGACGGCGTGCCCTGGGGGATGCGTATCGCGGCGAATCGCACCAACATCGCCCAGGCGATCCTCGACGAACCCGATCCGCACCGCGCCGCCTTCTACCGCACGCTGCTCGGTGAGGCCGACGATCCGGCAGGCGGCGGGCGGCGGGTCGACCGGCAGATCGTGGCGTTCGACCCGGCGAGAGCCTCGCTCGTCGAGCTCAACGGCGATCTGGCGTCGGCCCGCAGCGTCGCGGTGCTGGTTCCAGGCATGAACACGACGATCGAGGGGTCGGCCCCCAACACCGCGACGGCACGCCGCTTTGTCGCTGCCGGCGGTGGCGATGTGGCGGTCCTGACGTACCTGGGTGGACCGTTTCCCAGCGGCAACCTCGTCTCGGGTGTGGTCGATGCCGCCAGCCCGCGATACGCGCTGGACATGGCGCCTCGACTGGTGGCGTTCAGCGAGGACGTCGACCGCACCGTCGACACGCAGGCTGCGGGCCGAGCGCCCGTGCCGGTCACCTACATCGGCCACTCCTACGGCGGCTCGATCCTGGGCACCGCCGAAGCGTTGGGCCTCACCGCCGACCAGACGATGTATGTCGCGGCCGCGGGCGCAGGTGTCGGAGTTCAGGATCCGAGCGAATGGCACAACCGTAATCCCGACGTGGTGCGCTACTCGATGACAGCGCCGGGTGACTTCATCCAGGTCGTGCAGGGCCTGCCGCGTGGTCCGCACGGCGCCGACCCGGATGAGATGCCGGGCGTAATCCATTTGGCGACAGGCTATTACGACGACGGCCGACCAATGGCCGGATTCGATGCGCATTCCGATGTGTTGAATTCGCCTTCTGACTCCTGGCGCAACATCCTGGCGGTGATCACCGGCGACCGTGAGCGAATCCAGATGACCGGTTAAGGCTGGCAAAACCAGCCATTACCGTTGAACGACGGCCAGAATGGGCCGATGTGGTCGCGCAGCGCCCCGGTGGACGGTTTCCGGCTCGCATTTGACCGATTCGGCGTCAGGGGTGCGCCGCCGGTGGTGTTGCTGCACGGCTGGCCCGGCAACCGTCACGACTATCGACGGGTCGCGCCGCTGTTGTCCGGGGCCGCTGATGTCATCGTCCCCGACCTGCGCGGATTCGGCGGATCCGACAAGCACGCCGTCGCCGTCCGCCACTTCTACAGCGCCACCGCGCAAGCGGCCAGCATCATCGGGCTCATCAAAGAACTCGGGTTTTCCCAGGTGGTGCTCGCGGGATATGACGTCGGCAGCCGGGTCGCCCAGAGCGTCGCCCGGATGGAACCCGACCTGGTGTCGGCGTTGGTGCTCTCTCCCCCACTGCCCGGTGCTGGTGACCGCGTGCTGACCGCCCGGGCGCAGAGCGAGTTCTGGTATCAGGCGTTTCACCAACTGCCGCTCGCCACGCAGCTGATCGATGGCAATCCCGATGCGGTCAGGGAATACCTTCGGCACTTCTGGTCGCACTGGTCTGCACCGAATTTCGTTGTCCCCGAAGATGATCTGGAGCGGTTGGTATCGGATTATGCGCTGCCGGGAGCATTCACCGCGTCGATCGCGTGGTACCGCGCCGGTGCGGGAATGATCGCCCAGTCACTCACCGAATTGCCGCCGGATCGCGCCATAAAGATTCATGTGCCCACCGATGTGCTGTGGCCCCAGCATGATCCGCTGTTCCCGCGTGAGTGGTCAGACCGTCTCGACTCCTACTTCAGCGATGTGGAGCTGCACGTCGCGTTCGATGCCGGCCATTTCACGCCACTCGAATGTCCCGAGCAGTTCGCCGAGCTCGTCCTCATCCGGGCGCGCCCAAGCGACGCCGCGTGAAGGCTACGTCGCCTCCGGTTCGCCTTCCCCGGCGTCCGCCACGGGCAGCAGCGCCTCCAGCGCCGAGCCGGTGATCCGCCGGAAAGCACGACGCGGTCGGTTCACGTCCAGGACGGCCACCTCGAGCGTCGCTGCCGCTAGCGTGCGCGGCTCACCGTTGCCGTCGGCCTTCAACGCCTCGATCGCGATCTTCGCCGCGTCCGCCAGCCCGGCGTTCTCGGTGTAAGAATCGTTGAGCTTCTCGGCGATCGGTTCGGTGGTGCCGCCCATGACCACGAAATGCGGTTCGTCGGCAATCGATCCGTCGTACGTGATCCGGTACAGCTCAGGCGCTTTCGCTTCACCGAAATGTGCTACCTCTGCGACGCAGAGCTCGACTTCGTAGGGCTTGGCCTGCTCGGTGAAGATCGTGCCGAGCGTCTGGGCGTATACGTTGGCCAGCTGACGTCCGGTGACATCGCGACGGGCGTAGGCGTAGCCCCGAGTGTCGGCATACTGAATTCCGCCGCGGCGCAGGTTGTCGAACTCGTTGAATCGACCGACGGCCGCGAAGCCGACCCGGTCGTACAGCTCGCTGACCTTCTGCAGTGAGCGCGAAGGGTTCTCGGCCACGAACAGGACACCGTCGGCATACGCCAGTACGACGACGCTGCGTCCGCGGGAAATGCCTTTACGCGCGAGCTCCGAACGCTCGCGCATCGCCTGCTCGGGCGAGATGAAATACGGAAAGCTCACGACTCTCCCCGGGCGTCCGTGGATCGATGCGTCGCATCCGGGCCGAACGTGTCTGCCCTGGAACGACTTTCGATGATCTGTCGGGCAAACTGCGCGATGCGCTCCTCCGGAACCTCTTCGGCTCCGTCAGCGCCGATGACGACCGCGGTCGGGTAGATGCCGCGCACCAGATCCGGCCCGCCCGTCGCGGAGTCGTCGTCGGCGGCATCATAGAGCGCCTCGACGGCGACCCGAAGTGCGGAGTCGGCGTCGGAGACCTGCGCATAGAGCTTCTTCATCGACGACTTGGCGAAGATCGAACCCGAGCCCACCGACTGGTAACCCTCGTCTTCGAAGTTCCATCCACCCGCCGCGTCGAACGACACGATGCGGCCCGCCGCCACCGGATTGGGATCGTCGAGGTCGTAGCCGGCGAGCAACGGCAGCGCGACGAAGCCCTGAAGTGCCGCACCGAGATTGCCCCGGACCATGGTGGCCAACCGATTGACCTTGCCGGCAAACGTCAGAGCGACGCCCTCGAGCTTCTCGTAGTGCTCGAGTTCGACGGCGTACAGCCGGGCGAACTCCACCGCGATGGCCGCGGTGCCTGCGATGCCCGTCGCGGTGTAGTCGTCGGTGATGTAGACCTTCTGCACGTCGCGGCCCGCGATCATGTTGCCCTGCGTCGAGCGGCGGTCACCTGCCATCACCACGCCGCCCCGGTACTTCAGCGCCACGATCGTCGTACCGTGCGGAACCGCATCCGTCGGCACGGCGCCGTGCTTGTTCACCGGAAGCAATTCGGGTGCCTGGCGCCGCAGCAGCTCAGAGAAGGACGACAGGTCCACGGGAACGGACGGCACGCCTGGGAGTGGGGAGGGAAAGGACAGCTGATCGCGGTTCGGCCAGGTCACTGGCCACCCTTCTGGACGTACGCGCGAACGAAGTCCTCAGCGTTCTCTTCCAGCACGTCATCGATCTCGTCAAGCAGGTCGTCGGTCTCTTCGGCGAGCTTCTCGCGACGCTCCTGGCCTGCGCCTGCGCTACCGGTGGGGTCGTCGTCATCGCCGCCGCCACCACCACGCTTGGTCTGCTCCTGCGCCATCGCCGCCTCCTGCGTATGTCTGCGGCGGGCCTACCGCAGCCCGCCGTTTCTCCACCCTACCGGTCAACGCACGGGATGCCGTGGATAGTGCGCCACCTCGAGGCTCAGTTGGTGAGCTGTTCCACCAGTTCGACGGCGCTGTCCACGGAATCCAGCAGGGCGCCGACGTGGGCCTTGCTGCCGCGTAGCGGCTCGAGGGTGGGAATCCGGACGAGCGAATCTCCGCCGAGGTCGAAAATCACCGAGTCCCAGCTGGCCGCGGCGATGTCCGCGCCGAACCGCCGAAGACATTCGCCACGGAAGTACGCCCGCGTGTCGGTGGGTGGGTTGTCCACGGCGTCGATCACCTGTTGTTCGGCGACCAGTCGCTTCATCGAGCCCCGTGCGACGAGCCGGTTGTACAGGCCTTTGTCCAGCCGGACGTCGGAGTACTGCAGATCGACCAGGTGCAGACGCGGTGCCGACCAGCCGAGGTTTTCCCGGTTCCGGAAGCCTTCCAGCAGCCGCAGCTTGGCGGGCCAGTCCAGGATCTCCGCGCACTCCATCGGATCTCGCTCCAACAGGTCGAGCACGTTGGCCCACGTCTCGACGACATGCGCGGCGCGCGGGTCGGGGTCGCGACTGTCCACCAGTTTGGCCACCCGGTCCAGATAGATCCGTTGCAGCGCAAGCGCGGTCAGTTCACGGCCGTCGGCGAGTGCGACGGTGGCCCGCAGCGACGGATCGCGACTGACGACGTGGACGGCGTGTACGGGCCGCGCCAAGGCCAGATCGGTAAGGTCCATGCCCTCTTCGATCAGGTCCAGCACCAACGCGGTGGTGCCGAGCTTGAGATAGGTCGACGTCTCGGACAGGTTGGCGTCGCCGATGATGACGTGGAGCCTGCGGTATTTGTCGGCGTCGGCGTGCGGTTCGTCCCGGGTGTTGATGATGCCGCGCTTGAGCGTCGTCTCGAGCCCGACCTCGACCTCGATGTAGTCGGAGCGCTGTGACAGCTGGAAGCCCGGCTCGTCACCCGACGGCCCGATTCCGACGCGGCCCGATCCCGTCACCACCTGACGCGACACCAGGAACGGCGTCAACCCGGCGATCACCGCCGAGAACGGCGTTTGGCGGCTCATGAGGTAGTTCTCGTGGGAGCCGTAGGAGGCGCCCTTGTTGTCGATGTTGTTCTTGTAAAGCTGCAGCTTGGCGGCCCCTGGCACGCTCGCGACGTGGCGCGCTGCGGCTTCCATCACCCGCTCGCCGGCTTTGTCCCAGATCACCGCGTCCATTGGGTCGGTGCACTCCGGCGCGGAGTACTCCGGATGTGCGTGGTCGACGTACAGCCGGGCGCCGTTGGTCAGGATCATGTTGGCCGCGCCGACCTCGTCGGCGTCCACCACCGGCGGCGGACCTGCTGACCGGCTCAGATCGAACCCGCGGGCATCGCGAAGGGGCGATTCGACCTCGTAGTCCCAGCGCGTGCGCTTGGCTCGCTGGATGCCCGCGGCCGCCGCGTACGCCAGCACCGCTTGGGTGGAGGTCAATATCGGATTCGCGGTGGGATCGGACGGCGACGAGATGCCGTACTCGACCTCTGTTCCGATAATCCGTTGCATCTGCCCAGCCTAGGGGACGGTCCGAAGTAGCCTGCGACCGTGCCGTCTGACAGGGACGCCTCCGCCACTGAGCACTACGCGGCCGCAAGTCGGTTCGTGGCGTCGCTCGGCGCTGCGATGTCTGCCGCCAATTACCCGGAGACGATGGTGGGCGCTCCATGATTGACGTCCAACAACGGCGGGCGGCGGACGCCTGGTTCCTCGAGCACGGGCTGCCCGCGGTGTTGCGCCCAGGACGGCTGGTGCGCCGCCTCTGGCCGCGATCGGCGCCGGCGCTGGCGGCGTTCGCGGTGTTCATGGTCAATTCCGCCATCGTCGTCGAGGTAACCGGGAAGCACACGATCGACATCGAGGGTGGGCCGACCCGCACAGAGTGGTTCGTACTGGGATTGGTTGTCCTCGTACTACCCATTGCGTCGCTGGTGGGCTGGCTGGTGTCCAGAATCTCCACCGTGCGGGGCCGCACCGTCGCGGCGACCGCCGCGCTGGTGTTTGGGATCGCGGGGGGCATCATCGGCGGTCCGAGCCCCCAGGTACTGGCAGATCTGATCTTCGAAGCGGTGGTCATCGCCACCATCTTGGCGATGACCGCGACCGGCCTTGGATCCATTCTGTCGTGGACCGCGCGAAAGACCCTCTCCCATCTGGCCGCGGTGGGCACGCTCATGATCCGCGCGCTGCCGGTGCTGCTTCTGACGTTTCTGGTGTTCTTCAATTCGCCGGTGTGGCTGATGGCGGCCAGCATCTCGCGCGGCCGGATTTGGCTCGCGCTGATCTTCCTCTCGCTGATCGCCGCGGCCTTCGTGGTGGCCCTCACCATCGACCGTTTCCGGCCGGTGATCGAGGCACCGGATGCCGCCGCCGATCGTGGTGCGGAGCTGGCCGACACTCCGTTCTCGGCGATGCCGGACCCGTCCGGGACGCAGACCCTAAATCGTGCCGAACGGCTCAATGTGATGTTTGTGCTTGCGGTTTCGCAACTCGCCCACATCTTCGTCGTTGCCATGGTCACGGCGTTGATCTTCCTGATTCTCGGCCTGATCCTGCTTTCCCCGGAAGTACTGTCGGCGTGGACGCGCGGTGAGGGGTCGAGCGACGGAACCTTCCTCGGGATGACGATCCCGGTGCCCCAGTCGCTGATTCAGGTCACGATGTTCCTCGGCGCGCTGACGTTCATGTACGTCAGCGCAAAATCCGCGGGCGACGGCGAATACCGAAAGCAGTTCCTGGATCCGCTGAGCGACGAACTCAGGCTCACCTTGGTGGCCCGCAGCCGCTACCGGGCGGCGGTCCCGGCGCGCTGACGCCTACCAGGCCTCGGTTTCCCGCACAATATGCCCGTGTCCGACATGCGGGGCGTCCATGAATGGTTTCTCCATCGCGGGCTGCCACTGGTCTTGACGCGGCGGGTCCGGTCGCGCGCGCTGATTGACCGGTCGGCCCCGATGGTCAGCGGTATCGGCGCGCTGATCGCCCTGACGATGACGCTGACCGAGCTGACCGACGGTGACCCCGACTACGGCTACGCGGTCCGGCTCGGCGCACTCACCTTGGCGTTGATCGCCGCCCCGTTTGCGCTCTACCTGCTGCACCGCTCCGGCACCACGCGCGGCGATGCGGGCCGCAGGACGGCTGCCCTGCTCGTGATGGCGCTGTTCGTGCTCGGACTGCCGTTCGCCGACAGCGGCTTCTCCGGGATCGCCGTGGCCGAGATCGTCGGATTCGCCTTCGTTGCGGTGCTTGCGATCTGGCTAACCTACATCGGCATCGGTTCAATTGCGCTGTGGGCGTTCAGGTTCGCATGGTTGCAGGTGGGCGCGCTCGGCACGCTGATGAGCCGTGCGCTACCACTTCTGATGCTGACGGTGGTGGTGTATTTCACCGGTGAGCTGTGGCAGCTGGCGGCCCGGATGACCCGCGAAAGGCTCTGGCAGACCATCGGATTCCTCGCCGTCGTGGCGATCCTGTTCATGGTGGCGACCATCCGCGACGAAGTGAAGGCGCTGCGTGAAGATCGGGCCGGACAAAGCGACCCGGCCAAACTGCTGGAAGGGACGCCGCTCGAGACCTCCGATGGTCACGCGCCCCCGCGCACCGCGCTGTCGTTCGCCGAACAGGTCAACGTCGTCGCGGTGATGGTGGTGGCACAGGCGATCCAGGTGGTGCTCTTCACGACAGGCCTGTTGGTGTTCTTCGTGGCGCTCGGGGTCGTCGCGGTGCCCGACGATGTCGCGGTGCTGTGGTCAGCCGAGGAGTCGTGCCCGGTCGGCGAACCGCCCTGCGCAGGAACGTGGTTCGGTATTCATGTGCCGGTGGCGCAAACCATCGTGCACGTCTCGTTGTTTGTGGCGGTGCTGTCGGGCCTGTACTTCACCGTCAGCACCAGTGTCGACCCGATCTACCGGGAGCGCTTCTTCGACCCGCTGATTTCCGACGTGGCGGTCAGCCTGGCAGGCCGCGATGCCTACCTCGCGATGGACACCGGCTAGGACTGCGCCTGAAGCGAATAACTGTTCGCCAGGTTGTCCTGCGTCACGCTGGCGTCGGAGTTCGTGGTGTCGACACAGAGCGTTGATGTGGGTGTGCGGGCTTCGTAGCGCCAGCCGTCCGGCAGCGACAGGCGACCGGCAAGGTCCGCCAGATCGGCCAGCGCCAAGTTGGGGTCGACTGTCTGGCTGAACGTCTGCATCACCCAGCGCTGGCCGTCGGGATCGATGAGTTCATAGATCTCGCGACCTGCATCGAACGTGAACATTGCTTTTCGGTTGACCCGGTTCGGTTGGTAGGGCGCGGGATTCATCGACGAGAGTTTCACAGTCGCTTGTCGGATCATCTCGAGCCCACCGAAGCTTTTGTGTTCCAGGTGATCTCGATCGCGCTTACCGATGCTACTCATCAACCAATAACGAGGTCCGTTGAGAAGTGCGGCGACCGCGTCGTTTTCCGCCGCGATGGCGGTGGCGTCCAACTTATCCCACAGTTCGGCCGGACAGTCGTTGAGCGGAAAGGTGTTGTACACGGTCGCCTCGGGTCCCGAATCGGTGTTTCGGACCAGTAGCACCTCGCCGTAGCGCTTCCCGAATACATCGCCTATCAGCGTGACTCCGTCGTCGGACATACCGCGAACTTACCGAGGTATCGGGCGTTCGCGCAGGTCAACCGTGGTTATCGCGATAAAGGGATCATAACAACACAATAAATTGACGGTAACGCTGATTTCGCCATGAATTGCGCCGATGCGACGTTTTGATCTGGGCCAGTGCAGTTAGAGGTACTGGCCCAGATTCGACTCGGTGTCGATCGCGCGTGAAGCGCTCGACGACTTGCCGGTGACCAGCGTGCGGATGTAAACGATCCGCTCGCCCTTCTTGCCCGAAATCCGTGCCCAGTCATCGGGATTGGTGGTATTGGGCAGGTCTTCGTTCTCGGCGAATTCGTCGACGATCGAGTCGAGCAGATGCTGTATGCGGAGGCCAGGCTGCCCCGTCTCCAGCACCGACTTGATCGCGTTCTTCTTCGCCCGGTCGACAACGTTCTGGATCATGGCGCCGGAGTTGAAGTCCTTGAAGTACATGACTTCCTTGTCACCGTTGGCGTAGGTGACTTCGAGGAACCGGTTGTCGTCGATCTCGGCGTACATCCGGTCGACGACCTTCTCGATCATCGCCTTCAGGCATGCCGTTCGGTCGCCACCGAATTCGGCGAGATCGTCGGCGTGCACGGGAAGTTCCTCGACCAGATACTTCGAGAAGATGTCCTGTGCCGCTTCGGCGTCCGGGCGCTCGATCTTGATCTTCACATCCAGACGGCCGGGCCGCAGGATCGCGGGATCGATCATGTCCTCGCGGTTGGAGGCACCGATGACGATCACGTTCTCCAGGCCCTCGACACCATCGATCTCCGATAGCAGCTGCGGAACAACCGTTGTCTCCACGTCGGAGCTCACACCGGTGCCGCGGGTACGGAAGATCGAGTCCATCTCGTCGAAGAACACGATCACGGGGGTGCCCTCGGACGCCTTTTCCCGAGCCCGCTGGAAGATCAACCGGATATGACGTTCGGTCTCGCCGACGAACTTGTTCAGCAGCTCGGGGCCCTTGATGTTGAGGAAGTACGACTTCGCCTCGCGGGCATCATCGCCGCGAACCTCGGCCATCTTCTTCGCCAGCGAGTTCGCCACCGCTTTGGCGATCAGCGTCTTACCGCAGCCCGGAGGGCCGTACAGCAGCACACCCTTCGGGGGCCGCAGCGAGTACTCGCGGTAGAGCTCCTTGTGCAGGAACGGCAGCTCGACGGCGTCGCGGATCTGCTCGATCTGCCGGCCCAGGCCGCCGATGTCGTTGTAGCTCACATCGGGGACCTCTTCGAGGACCAGATCCTCGACTTCGGCCTTGGGGATGCGCTCGAACGCATACCCGGCTTTGGTGTCGACCAGAAGTGAGTCACCGGGCCGCAGCCTGCGCGGACGGTCGTCGTCACCGTCTTCGGCTTCGTCGGGCAGGAACTCGGCGGCGACCAACGGCTCAGCCAACCAGACGATGCGCTCCTCGTCCGCATGTCCCACCACGAGCGCGCGGTGCCCGTCGGCAAGGATCTCGCGCAGGGTGCTGATCTCACCGACAGCTTCGAAGTGGCCGGCCTCGACCACCGTCAGCGCCTCGTTGAGACGAACCGTCTGACCCTGCTTGAGGGTCTCGATGTCGATGTTCGGCGAGCACGTCAGCCGCATCTTGCGGCCCGAGGTGAACACGTCCACCGTCTCGTCGTCCTGGACCGACAGCAGCACACCGTATCCGCTCGGCGGCTGACCCAGTCGGTCGACTTCCTCACGTAGCGCGAGCAACTGCTGCCGCGCTTCCTTGAGGGTTTCCATCAGCTTGGCGTTTCGGGCGGCAAGAGAGTCGATCCGGGCCTCGAGTTGGTGCACATCGCGCGCGCTGCGCAGACCGCTTTGGGGTCCTACGGCACTCTCGAGCTGCTCGCGCAGCAGGGCGGCCTCGCGGCGCAGCTCCTCGAGTTCGGCCGCCTCATCGCTGGACATGCCGGACTCATGGGGTGTTCCAAATCCTTCAGAACGCTCGGACTCGCTCATATTGCGCTCCTCCCCGCACCGGATGTTGGTGCAGTAACAACTTCAAAGCTACCGGCGATTCAGCCTTTGTGTGCGCTCTAGCAATTCGACACACCAGCGTCACTTGTTAACCTCATTCCTGAGTTGGGCCCATCGAAAGGACAAACGTGACCCTGAAAGCCCTCGTTAGCGGCGCGGCAGCAGCCGTCGTCATCGCCGGTGCCGCGGCAGGTGTGACTTCCATTGCATCCTCGGATGTGATGACTTCACCACGCGTGGCGCAGGTCGTATGGGACATTCCCCTGCCGCAGCAGCCCGCGTCAGACGTGCAGGGCCCGCTGCTTGCGACGCTTCAGGCGCTTGGGGCACCCGGTCTCTCTGCGTCCAAGGCGCCGTACATCCAGGGCGGCATCGGCCGCATCGAAGGCCGCGTCGCTGACAACAAACTGCGCGAGGCGCAGGCCGAAGGGAAGTTCCCACTTTCATTCAGCCTGGCCAATATCGTCCCGAGCGGTCCCGGCTTCACCGCCGATGTGACGGCAACGGCCGCCAACGGTGGCGTCGCGAGCCAGAACATCACATTCGTTCCCGGACCCAGCCCCACCGGTTGGCAGATGTCCAAGCAGTCGCTCATGGCGTTGATGTCGGCTGTCGGCTAGGCAGTTTGCGCACCGCACGACCGGTGCCGTGATCCTGAGCGCCGCCGCGATTGCGGCGGCGCTCGGGCTTGGTGCGTGTAGTGCGGACACCGAGCAGAAGCCACCGCAGGCGGCGACCGCGACATCGGCAACCTCGCCACCAGTTCAGGAGCCGCCCGGCCCGCCCGGTGCGCCGCTGCCGCCGCCGGAAGCGCTTTCCGATGTGATGAACCGCATAGCCGATGCCAACATCCCGGGCGCGGAAAAAGCCGGGCTGGTCGAATCCGGCACGCCGGCTGACGCGACCGCGATGGACAAATTCGGCCAGGCGCTGATCCAGAACGGCTACGCACCGGCCACGTTCGAGGCGCGGGATCTGCGCTGGGTCCAGGACCCTCCCGGCACCGTGTCGGCTCTGATCAGCCTCAGGACCGACAATCCGCAGGCCGGCGACTTCAGCTTCCCGATGGAGTTCGTCTTCGTCGACGATTCGTGGCAGCTGGCCCGTAAGACCGCCGACGAGCTGTTGCAACCTGGCGAGAGTGCGCCCCAGACGCCCAGCTGGCCGGCGCCTCCGTCACCCCCGCGCTAGGAACAGGCGGATGTGGATCGGCTGGCTCGAATTCGACCTCCTGCTCGGGGATGTGCACTCGCTCAAGCAGAAGCGGTCGGTCATCCGTCCGCTCATCGCCGAACTGCACCGCCGATTCGCGGTGTCGGCTGCGGAGACCGGCTCGATGGACCTGCATCGCCGTGCGGGCGTGGGCATCGCGATGGTGTCGGCCGATCGCAGCCACGTCGTCGAGGTGCTCGACGCCGCCGAGCGGCTCGTGGCGGCACGCCCCGAGCTGGAACTGCTCTCCGCGCGGCGGAATCTGCGTCGCAGTACCGACGACTAGACACGTCGGCCGAGCCGATGAATCAGATTCCGCCGCCGAGTTGGCGCTTGCGCCGCAGCGGCATCGGCGCAATCGCACCCGGCGCCAATTTGCGCACGTTGATCAGAAATGCGGTGTGTCCCCGCATCGTGTGTTGTGGACGCACGGCCAGCCCGACCACGTGCCAGCCGCGCTGCATGCTCTCCCAGGCTCGCGGTTCGGTCCAGCACTTCTGCTCGCGCAAGGCCTCGACCGTTCGCGACAACTGGGTCACCGTCGCGACGTAGATCATCAGGACCCCGCCGGCCACCAGCGCATTCGCGACGGAGCCGAGCACCTCCCAGGGCGCCAGCATGTCGAGCACGACGCGATCCACTTCAGGCCCGGCGTAGTCGCCGATGTCCGAGGTCACCAGCTCCCAGTTATCAGGACGTCCCCCGAAGAACGTTGTGACGTTGCGCACCGCGTGTTCGGCGTGGTCCTCACGCACCTCGTACGACGTGACATTGCCCCCGGGGCCGACGGCGCGCAGCAGCGAGCACGTCAGCGCACCCGAGCCCGCGCCGGCCTCCAGCACGCGTGCACCCGGGAAGATGTCCCCCTCGTGCACGATCTGGGCGGCGTCCTTGGGGTAGACGACCTGCGCGCCGCGGGGCATCGACATCACGTAGTCGACCAGCAGCGGGCGCAACACGAGGAACTGGTCACCGTTGGTGGACTTGATCACGCTTCCCTCGGGCAGCCCGATCACGCTGTCGAGGTCGATGATGCCGCGGTGGGTGTGGAACTCCCCGCCGGGAGTCAAGACCATGGTGTAGTGCCTGCCCTTCGCGTCGGTGAGCTGCACTCGATCACCGATTGCGAAGGGTCCGGTCCTGTTCACAGCTGTTCAGCCTGCCAGTCAACGCGCCGTCGCGGGTGCGCGGGTCTACCCCGCTTTGTCGGGGTGTCGCCATACGCTGGACTCATGACCGACGGGCAGGAGCCGACAGCCTTTAGGCGCCCCGCGCTTTCGCCGTCCCGGGCCGCGGACTTCAAGCAGTGCCCCCTGCTCTACCGGTTCCGCGCCATCGACAGGTTGCCCGAGCCGTCGTCCACCGCGCAGGTGCGTGGTTCGGTGGTACACGCCGCGCTGGAACAGTTGTACGGGTTACCTGCGGCCGAGCGTGTCCCCGATACGGCGATGACGCTCGTTGATCCGGCGTGGGAGCGCCTCGTCGCCGAGCGGCCCAACCTGGCCGACGATTTCGAACCTGGGCTTCGCGCCGAATTGCTCGAGGAGGCACGGGCACTGCTGTCGGGGTACTACCGGCTGGAGGATCCGACTCGGTTCGATCCGCAGGGCTGTGAGCAGCGCGTCGAGGTCGAACTCGAGGACGGCACGCTGCTGCGCGGCTTCGTCGACCGCATCGACGTCGCACCCACGGGCGAGCTACGGGTCGTCGATTACAAGACCGGTAAGGCGCCACCGGAGGCCAGGGCGCTGGCCGAATTCAAGGCCATGTTCCAGATGAAGTTCTATGCTGTGGCGCTGCTGCGGTCCCGCGGCATTTTGCCCGCCCGGCTGCGGTTGCTCTATCTGGCCGATGGTCAGGTGCTCGATTACACGCCCGATCTCGACGAGCTACTGCGCTTCGAGAAGACGTTGATGGCTATCTGGCGGGCGATCCAATCTGCGGGTGCCACAGGTGATTTCCGTCCCAACCCGTCCCGGATGTGCGACTGGTGTGCGCACCACGCACATTGTCCGGTGTTCGGCGGCACGCCACCTCCCTACCCTGGCTGGCCGACGGTCCCCGACGAAGGCGATGATGACACGGTGCTGCATACCCGGGAGTCGGCTGCGTGATTGATTGCCACTACCGTCGGCTGAATACCGACGGGGACTTCGTGGTGTTCGAAGCGACCGACGGCACCCGGAGCAATTGGGATCCCGAAATCCAGCACGGCTCACCGCCACTCGCGCTGATGACGAAGTTGATCGAGGAGTTGGCGGCCGATACGGGGCTGCGTATCGGACGTCTGACTCTCGACATTCTCGGCGCGATTCCCGTCGCTTCGGTGAAGGTGCGGGCCTGGGTGGAGCGTCCGGGCAAACGGATCTCGCTGATGATGGCGGAGATGTCGGCGGCCAGGTCCGACGGCGCCGATCGCGCGGTCGCGCGGGTCACCGCATGGCTGCTGGCCCCAGGCGACACGACCGACGTGGCTACCGACCGCTATCCCCCGCTTGTCGAAGGTGAAGCCGTCGCGGTGCCGCACAGCTGGGTCGGCGCGAAGGGTTATCTCGAGACGGTGAGCTGGCGACGCCAGCCCGAGACCGGCGAGACGGGCAACGTTGTGTGGCTCAGTCCGCTTGTGCCGCTGGTGGATTCGGAGTCGACGACGGCGCTGCAGCGGCTCGCGATGGTGGTCGACTCGGCGAACGGGGCGGGCGCCGCACTGGCCCCTGAGGCGTTCATGTTCATGAATACCGACACGGTCGTCCACCTGCACCGGCTGCCTGCCGGCGAGAACTTCGCGCTTCGGGCCCGTGGTTCGATCGGGCCCGACGCGATCGGCGTCACCACCGCGGAACTCTTCGACCAGCAAGGGTTCATCGGCACCTGCGCGCAGACTTTGCTGGTTCAGCGGCGGACATGAACGCCGAACTGTTGTGGCAGTTCGAGCCTGAACTGGTTACATACGCTTGTATCTATATAGACGAGGTGCAATACTTGCCCGTATGGATGTCTTTGAAGCTGTCGCCGAGCCGAGCCGCAGGGCGCTACTCGACGCGCTGACCACCGGTGAGCGCACAGCGGGTGAGCTCGTGGCGACGCTGCCGGACCTGACCCAACCGACGGTGTCACGCCATCTGCGCGTGCTGCGCGAGGTGGGCCTCGTCGAAGTCCGCCCCGACGCGCAGCGCCGCATCTACGCGTTGCGGGCCGACGGGCTGGTCGCGATCGACGAATGGATCGACCGCTACCGCCGCTACTGGGTCGATCACCTCGATGCCCTCGAACGGCACCTGCAGGCGACTCATCGGGAGGGACAGTGATCGACCGAAAAGGACGACTGACGATCGAGGGCGATCGGGCGATGCTGACGTTCGAACGCCGCCTGTCGTTTCCCATCGAAGCGGTGTGGGCCGCCATCACCGATCCGGAGCACCGAAACCACTGGATGGGCCAGACCACCATCGACGCACGCGAGGGGGGTGTCATCGAGATGATGCCCGACGGTCCCCCGGCGCCACCTGAACACAAGAAGATGACCGGCCGCATCCGCGTGTGGGACCCACCGCACGTATTCGAACACGAATGGCGTCAACGAATCATCGAGGACAGCGTGGTGCGTTACGAACTGAGCGCCGACGGTGACGGCACGCTGTTGCGGTTCACCCATCGTGGACTCGGCATCCGCAACGCAGAGGGATTCCGCCCCGGCACACATGCCTACCTGGACCGGCTCGAGGCCCATCTGGCCGGTGATCCCCTGCCCGGCTGGGCACAGCGCTACCGCGAGGTGGCCGAATCCGTGAAGGAACAATAGCTATGGCACACAACGGTTCTGACATTGCCGCGCCCACGTTGGCGATCGCTTACCACTCCGGTTATGGGCACACGGCCACCCTGGCCGAAGCCGTCGCCGCCGGAGCCGCCGAGGCGGGCGCCGACGTGACGGTGATCCCCGTCGACCAGATGAGTGAAACGGACTGGGACATCCTGGACGGATCGGACGGCATCGTCTTCGGCTCGGCGACCTACATGGGCAACGTGTCGGCTGCCTTCCAGACGTTCGCCGAAAAGACCGGGCGCCGCTGCATCGACGGCGCCTGGCGGGACAAGGTCGCGGCCGGGTTCACGAACTCAGGCGGCAAGAGTGGCGACAAGCTGAATACGTTGGTGTCGTTGTCCGTATTCGCCGCGCAACATCACATGCACTGGGTCAACCTCGGTTTGGGCCCTGGCTGGAACAGTTCGGCAGGCAGCGAACACGACCTCAACCGCCTGGCTTTCTTTCTCGGCGCGGGGGCGCAGACCGATGTCGATGCGAACTCCGATCAAGTCCATCCCGCCGATGTGCGCACGTGCCGCCACCTCGGTTGGCGGGTCGCGCACGTCACGCGACAGCTCAACGTCGGCCGTGCCGCTAGTCCAGCGGGTGCAAGTCCTGGAGCATCGTGGGCACAAGCTCACTGACAGTGGGATGAATGTGCATCGTGCGCGAGATCGCGGTATAGGGCTTCTTTGCCGTCATGATGTCGAGAATCGAGTGGATGACCTCGTCGCCGCCGACCCCGAAGATGGTGGCGCCGAGGATCTGTTCGGTCTCGGCATCGACGACGACCTTCATGAAGCCCTGTGTCTCGCCCTTCTCGACGGCGCGGCCGACGCGCGTCATGGGCCGCTTGCCCACCAACGCTTTTCGTCCTGACTTGCGCACCTCGTCGACCGTCAGGCCTGCCCGCCCCAGCGGCGGGTCGATGTAGAGGGCGTAAGTCGTTATCCGGTCGCTCACCCGGCGCGGGTCGTCGTCGAGCAGGTTGGCCGCGACGATCTCGAAGTCGTTGTACGAGGTGTGCGTAAAGGCGCCGCGTCCGTTGCAGTCCCCCATGGCCCAGATGTGTTCGACGTTGGTGCGCAGATGATCGTCGACGACGATGTAACCTCGGCGGTCCGTCTCGACGCCGGCCGCTTCGAGCCCGAGGTCGTCGGTGTTGGGCTGACGCCCGACCGCCATCAGCAGGTGGGTACCTGCGATGGATTCGGCGCCCTCGCGTGGTGCGACCTCGAAGCCGTTGTCGCGCTTGGTGAAACGAATGTCGCTGGCGCCGACGACGACGCTGATACCCTCGGCCTCCAGGATCTCCTTGATGGTCGCCGAGACGTCCTCGTCCTCGCGGGAGGTGAGTCGTGGCCCCTTCTCGATGACCGTCACGCGGGCACCGAACCGGCGGTACATCTGTGCGAATTCCAGGGCGATGTAACTTCCACCGATGACCACCAGATGCTCTGGCACCGTGTCTAGTTCGAGAATTCCGACGTTCGTCATGTAGTCGATGTCGGTGAGCCCGGGCATGTCGGGCGTCACCGCCCGGCCGCCGACGTTGAGGAAGATCCGGTCCGCTTCCAGGACGCGGTCGTCCACCCGGATGGTGTGTGGGCCCTCGAACCTGGCATGGCCGCGGATCAACGTCGCCCCGTCCATGCCTTCGATCCAGGACTCGACCCCTTCGCGGTCACCGACCACGATTTTGTCCTTACGCGCCTTGACAGCGGCCATATCCACGCTGATATCGCCTGTGCCGATGCCGTATTCGGCTCCGCGGCTGGCGACGCGGGCGGCGTATGCGCTGGCGACCAGGGTCTTCGTCGGGATGCAGCCCGAGTTGACGCATGTGCCGCCGACGAGCTTGCGTTCGATGACGGCGACCGTGTAACCCGCCTGGGTCAGCCTGCCGGCCAGCGGCGGCCCGGCCTGGCCCGCGCCGACGATGACCGCGTCGAACTTTTCAGTCATCGGCCGCGGTTCAGACGAGGCTCACGAGGAAGGCAACCAGGAAGCCTCCGCCGACGGCCACTACGTCCTCGATGAACGCGCCCGGCCGGTCCTTACCTTTGTTGGCTTCGTAGAGCTTGGTTCTGACTGCGGCGCCGCCCAGCGTGCCCAGCACCGCACCGACGATGCCCGCGCCGATGCAACTGAACGTGTGGAAGAACGCGCTACCGATCACCGCCCCCGCGAAAGCACCCATGATGAGTCGGGTGGCGAACTGCGGCGCCGTCTTGCGGCTCGGGGTCTTCGGTAGCTGATCGGTGACGAGTTCCACCAGCAGGAAGATCGTCAGGACGGTGACGGTGATCGGATGGGCGACCCACTCCGACCACTTGCCGTCGACGTCGATCCAGCCGAGCATGGCCCCCCAAGCGACCACCGCCGGGGCGGTCATCGCCCGCAATCCGGCGATCACGCCGATCAGCAGCGCGAGCAATATGACGAGGACCTGCGTCATGCCAACCTCCGTACCGGTGAAGACGACACCCGGACGCTAACACGCGTGCAGTGCGATGACCTGTCGAATCAGAAGCGGCAGAACCGAATGTCAGACGCCAGAATCGCCTTCGCACCGATCGCGGCGAGTTTGTCCATGATCGCGTTGACGTCGCGACGTGGCACGAGTGCGCGCACCGCCACCCACGCCGGATCGGCGAGCGGGGCGATGGTGGGCGATTCCAGTCCCGGGGTGACGGCAGCGGCCTCGTCGAGTACCGTGCGCGGGCAGTCGTAGTCGAGCATCAGGTACTGCTGCCCGAACACCACACCCTGTACCCGTCCCGCCAGTTGGTCACGGGCCGCGGAGTTCCCGGCTTCGGCGCCCTCGATCAGCACGGCTTCGGAATCACAGAGCGGATCACCGAACGCCACCAGATCGTGTAGCGCGAGCGTCCGTCCGGACCCGACGACATCGGCGATGACGTCGGCCACGCCCAGCTGGACGGAAATCTCGACAGCGCCGTCGAGGCGAATAACGGTTGCCTCGATTCCCTTGGCGGCGAGGTCTTTACGTACCAGGTTCGGAAAGGATGTCGCGATCCGCTTGCCCGCCAGGTCGGCGGCGGTCCACTCCCGGCCGATCGGGCCCGCGTATCGGAACGTCGAATTGCCGAAGCCGAGCGCCAATCGCTCCCGCACCGGTGCGTTGGAATCGGCGGCCAGGTCGCGACCGGTGATCCCGAAGTCCAGCTGACCCGAACCGACGTAGATCGCGATGTCCTTGGGGCGCAAGAAGAAGAATTCGACGTTGTTCGCCCGGTCGATGACGGTCAGGTCCTTCTGGTCCCGGCGCCTGCGATAGCCCGCCTCGGACAGGATCTCGGCGGCGGACTCGCTCAAGGCACCCTTGTTGGGCACCGCGACGCGCAACATGTCGCTCATAGCTTGGAGTAGACGTCGTCGAGGGATAGACCGCGGGAAATCATCAGCACCTGCGTCCAATACAGCAGCTGGCTGATCTCGTCGGCCAGCGCATCGTCACTCTCGTGTTCGGCGGCCAGCCACACCTCGCCGGCCTCTTCCAGAATCTTCTTGCCAAGGCCGTGCACGCCGCCATCGAGCGCGGCGACCGTGCCGCTGCCCGCCGGCCGGGTGCGCGCACGCTCGCTCAGTTCAGCGAACAGGGCGTCGAAGGTCTTCACGGGAGGCGATTGTGTCACGGCGCCGCGCGCAAAGTCACGGCGGTTTCGCCGCGGTCCCCACCCTCAGGTGGAGGCCTTCGGCGCATGCTGATGCAGGATCTCGCCGTGCATGTCCTCCAGCGACACGCCCTTGGTCTCCATCACCCACCGCCACACAAAGACGCCCGACAGCACAGCGCACAGGCCGTAGAACCCGTAGGCCAGACCGAGATGCTCGCGCAGACCCGGGAACGTGATCGTGATAATCCAGTTGGCCGCCCACTGACCTGCCGCGGCGAGGCCCAGCGCAGCGGCGCGGATGCGGTTGGGGAACATCTCGCCGAGCAGCACCCAGACGACCGGACCCCACGACATGCCGAACGCCACCACGAACAGGTTCGCCGCGATCAACGCGATCACTCCGGAGGCTCCTGGAAGGCTCGGGTTGCCGTCGGGGCCAATGGTCGCGTTGGCGAAGATGACGGACATCGTGATGAGCGTGACAGCCATACCCGACGACCCGATGAGCAGCAGCGGCTTGCGCCCGATCTTGTCGATCAGCGCGATGGCGATCAACGTCGTCAAGACGTTTATGACCGAGGTGATCACGGTGTAGACCGCCGACTCGTCGGCACTGAACCCGACCGCCTGCCACAGTACGTTCGAGTAGTAGAAGATCACGTTGATGCCGACGAACTGCTGGAAGATCGACAGCCCGAGGCCCACCCACACGATGCCGTAGATGCCGCCCGTCGGCTTCTTCAGATCGCGCAACGACGGCTTGTCCTCGCGCTCCAGCGTCTCCTTGATGCGATCGATCGTGATTTCCAGGTTCTTCTCGCCGAGGAGCATGCTGAGCACCCTGCGGGCCTCCGGAATCTTGTGGCTGGCAACGAGATATCGCGGCGACTCGGGAATGGTGAACGCCAGCACCCCGTATAGAACGGCAGGGGCCGCCATCGCGAGGAACATCCAGCGCCATGCGTCGAGACCGAACCACAGCACTTCGTTAGGGCCGCCCGCCGCCCACTGCAACAGCCAGTTGACGGCGAAGGACGCAAAGATGCCCAACACGATGGCCAACTGTTGCAAGGACCCCAGTCGGCCACGGATCCGTGGCGGCGATGTCTCGGCGATGTAGGCGGGCGCAATGACCGAAGCGACGCCGACGCCGATGCCACCGACGATGCGGAACAGCACGACCGCCCAGACTTCGTGCGCGAAGCCTGTTCCGAAGGCGCTGACCAGGAACAGCACCGCAGCAATCTTCATGACCGCGATGCGGCCGATCCTGTCGGCGATCCGTCCGGCGGTCATGGCTCCGGCCGCGGCCCCCAGCAGCGCCGAGGCCACCGCGAAACCGAGCTCGGCGTTGCCGATGCCGAAGTCCTCCTGGATCGAGTCGACCGCACCGTTGATCACCGCGCTGTCGTAGCCGAACAGCAACCCGCCCAGCGCGGCGACCGAAGCGATTCGGACGGCGGTGCCGCCCGACGAGAAGTCATCGTCGGCGATCGGTAGTGAGGATTCGTCTCCAGCGGGGGCATTGGAGCCAGCCATGGGCGTCCCTTTCGCAGCGTTGCGTGATCCGGGTCACGTGAGTACCCCCCGTCTTACCACTGGCAAGCATGCTGCGGGGGACTTACGCTGAGCGTTCTCCGACGCCACGGCTGAGGTGACCATAGACCCGGCGAAGATCGGCGACGCCGACCCCGGCCAGCGAACTCACATGTGCCCGGCGCCCTCCTACGGGCACCTCGACGTCATTGGGTACCACCAGCACCGGGCATCCCGCACTCTCCGCAGCGGCAGTGCCGGTGACCGAATCTTCGACCGCCAAACATGCCGAGGGCTCCAGCCCGAGCAGCGTGGCAGCTCGCCGATAGGCGTCCGGCGCCGGCTTGCCCCTCGGCACTTCGTCGCCGCAGACCGACACCGAAAAATAGTGCTTACCAATGCTGTTGAGGGCGCGCTCGGTCAGCTGTCGCTGGGTGTTGGTGACCAGAGCCATCGGAGTTCGTTCGGCGGCAAGGGCTTCCAGCAACTCGTGCGCGCCGTCGCACCACGGCAGCCCGCCGTCGAACAACTCTCCGGTGTAGTCGTGCAACCATCGGATGGATTCGGCCATCGCGTCCGGATCGAGGGCGAGACCGAGGTCGGTGTAGACCGTGTGGATCGTGTCCTCAGCCGAACCGCCCACCAGCGATGCCCGCACCTCGGGCGTCATTTTGCCGCCGTGGCGTTCGTACAGCGCCGTCAGTGAAATATCCCAGAGTTTTTCGGAGTCGACGAGGGTCCCATCCATGTCGAACAGCACCGCACGCATGTTTCGAATTCTGTCACGGCGGCGAGTCGCCAATCAGCATGGGTGACACGTACCGCGAAATCCGCGACAATTCTTGTGACCGGGGCAACAGGAAACATCGGTGCTGCGTCGTGGATCATCTGATCAGTTTGGGCGCCAACGATATCCGCGCTCTGGCCGTGAACCCTGCCAAGCCGATCTGCCCTTACGTGCTGACGAAGGTGAACCGGAACGCGTTCGGGTGCATCATATCTCGGCTCGACAAGCCAGGGCTCAGTCCTCCGGGTTGTAGCCCAGGTTGGGAGCCAGCCAACGCTCGGCCTCCTTCAGGGTCCAGCCCTTACGTTTCGCGTAGTCGGCGACCTGATCCTGAGCCAATCGGCCGACCACGAAATACTGCGACTGCGGATGCGAGAAATACCAGCCGCTGACGGCGGCACCGGGCCACATTGCCATCGACTCCGTCAGCTCGATGCCCGTCCGTTCCTGGACGTCCATCAGCTCCCAAAGCGTCGCCTTCTCGGTGTGCTCCGGGCAGGCGGGATAGCCGGGGGCCGGGCGGATTCCCACGTATTTCTCAGCGATGAGTGCGTCGTTGTCCAACTCCTCGTCCGGCTGGTACCCCCAGAACTCCTTACGGACGCGCTGGTGCATGCGTTCGGCGAAGGCCTCTGCCAGGCGGTCGGCAAGCGACTCGAGCAGGATCGCGTTGTAATCGTCAAGGGCCGCCTTGAACTCCGCGATCTTCTCCTGGCCGCCGAGGCCCGAGGTGACGGCGAAGGCACCGATGTAGTCCCGGAGGCCCGTTTCTTTGGGGGCGATGAAGTCCCCCAGCGATTTGTTCGGGACGCCGTCGCGATGCGCGCCCTGCTGGCGAAGGTTGCGCAACGTGGTGAGCACCTCGGCGCGGGTTTCGTCGGTATACACCTCGACGTCATCGCTCACGGCGTTCGCCGGAAAGAACCCGATCACCCCGTTGGCGGTCAGCCACTTCTCCTTGATCAAGGTGTCGAGCATCTGTTGGGCGTCGTCGTAGAGCTTGCGGGCGGTCTCGCCAGACGCCGGGTTGTTGAGGATGTCGGGGAACCTGCCCTTCATCTCCCAGGCGTTGAAGAACGGTTGCCAGTCGATCAACTCGCGTAGCTCGGCGAGGTCGTAGTCGAGAAATTCTCGTACTCCCGTCCCCTGAGCGGGCACCGGCGGCGTATAGCCGTCCCACTCGATCGGCGTCCGGTTGGCGCGGGCCTTCTCCAGCGTCAGCATCGGCCGCTCGTTCTTCTGGGCGTGCCGTTCACGCAGGGAGGCGTAGTCGGCCTCGGTGGCCTCCAGCAGAGCTGGCCGCTGTTTGTCGTCGAGGAGGGCCGCGGCGACCGGCACCGAGCGGGACGCGTCCTTGACCCAGACCACCGGCCCGCTGCGCCGCGGCGCCACCTTCACCGCCGTATGGGCGCGGGAGGTGGTCGCGCCGCCGATCAGCAGCGGGATCTCCAGCCCCTCGCGTTCCATCTCGACGGCGAAGTTGACCATCTCGTCCAACGACGGGGTGATCAGGCCGGACAACCCGATGATGTCGGCGTCGTGCTCCTTCGCCGCATCCAGGATCTTCTGGGCGGGCACCATCACACCGAGATCGATCACTTCGAAGTTGTTGCACTGCAGCACGACTCCGACGATGTTCTTGCCGATGTCGTGGACGTCGCCCTTCACGGTCGCCATGATGATCGTCCCGTTGGTGTCCTTGGAGCCGGTGGTCCCGGCCTCCGCCTTCTCGGCCTCGATGAACGGCAACAGGTACGCGACTGCCTTCTTCATCACCCGAGCCGACTTCACGACCTGCGGCAGGAACATCTTGCCCGCACCGAATAGGTCACCAACGACGTTCATGCCGTCCATCAGCGGGCCCTCGATCACCTCGATAGGACGGCCACCCGCGGAGGCGATCTCGGCGCGCAACTCCTCGGTGTCGTCGTCGACGTGAGCGTCGATGCCCTTGACCAGAGCGTGCGTGATCCGTTCGCGGACCGGCAGACTGCGCCACTCGGCTGCGGCTTTATCGTCGCCCTCGCCCGAGTTCTTCGTGTTGAACCTCTCGGCGATCTCCAGCAGCCGCTCGGCGGCGTCCTCGCGACGGTTCAGTACGACGTCCTCGATACGGTCGCGCAGTTCGGGGTCGATCGAGTCGTAGGGCACCAGCGCGCCGGCGTTGACGATGCCCATGTCCAGGCCGGCCTTGATCGCGTGGAACAGGAACACCGCGTGGATGGCCTCGCGCACGGGGTTGTTGCCGCGAAACGAGAACGACACATTCGAGATGCCGCCGGAGATGTGCACCCCGGGGAGGTTCTCCTTGATCCAGGCGCAGGCCTCGATGAAGTCGATGCCGTAGGTCGCGTGCTCCTCGATGCCGGTCGCCAGCGCGAAGCAGTTCGGGTCGAAGATGATGTCCTCGGGCGGGAACCCGACCTCTTCGGTCAGGATCCGGTAGGCGCGCCCGCAGATCTCCTTGCGGCGCTCCAGGTTGTCGGCCTGACCCTGCTCGTCGAAGGCCATCACGACGACGGCGGCGCCGTACTTGCGGCACAGCCGTGCCTCGCGGATGAACTTCTCCTCGCCCTCCTTCATGGAGATCGAATTGACGATCGGCTTGCCCTGCACGTTCTTCAGGCCCGCCTCGATGACCTCCCACTTGGACGAGTCGATCATCACCGGGACCCGACTGATGTCCGGCTCGGCCGCGATCAGCTTGGTGAACCGGTCCATCGCGGCGACGCCGTCGATCATGCCCTCGTCCATGTTGATGTCGATGACCTGTGCACCGACCTCGACCTGCTGCAGGGCGACCGATAGCGCGGTGTCGTAGTCCTCGGCCTTGATCAAGTTGCGGAACCGGGCGGATCCGGTGATGTTGGTGCGCTCACCGATGTTCACGAACAGGGAGTCTTCGGTGATGTTGAGCGCTTCGAGCCCCGACAGCCGGGTAGCCGCCGGGATCTCGGGCAACTCGCGGGGCGGCTTGCCCTCGACGACCTTGGCGATCTCGGCGATGTGCGGCGGCGCCGTTCCGCAGCAACCACCGACCAGGTTGACAAGACCAGAATCGGCGAAGTCGGCGAGGTAGCCGGCCTGCCGCTCCGGAGACTCGTCGTATTCGCCGAATGCGTTGGGCAGTCCCGCGTTCGGGTAGCAGGAGACGAAGGTGTCCGCGATTCGCGACATCTCGGCGATGTAGGGCCTCATCTCCGGTGCGCCCAGGGCACAGTTGAGGCCGACCGCGATGGGCTTCGCGTGTCTGATCGCGTTCCAGAATGCTTCGGTGACCTGACCGGACAACGTCCGCCCCGACGCGTCGGTGATGGTGCCCGAGATGATCACCGGCCAACGGCGCCCGCGCTCCTCGAACAGCGTCTCGACGGCGAACACCGCCGCCTTGGAATTCAGCGAGTCGAAGATCGTCTCGATGATGAGGATGTCGACACCGCCGTCCACCAGGCCGTTGGCAGCTTCGAGGTAGGCCGCGACCAGCTGGTCGTAGGAGACGTTGCGGGCTCCCGGATCGTTGACGTCCGGTGAGATCGACGCCGTGCGTGTCGTGGGCCCGAGGGCGCCCGCGACATAGCGTGGCTTTTCCGGGGTGCTGAACTCGTCGGCGGCCTTGCGAGCCAGGGCGGCGCCCGCGTAGTTCAGCTCGTAGCTCAGGTCGGCCATGTCGTAGTCGGCGAGCGAGACCGCGTTCGCGTTGAACGTGTTGGTCTCCAGGATGTCGGCGCCCGCTTCGAGGTACTCGCGGTGAATTCCCTCGATGATCTGCGGCTGCGTCAGGTTGAGCAGGTCGTTGTTGCCCTGAAGAGCAGTCGGCCATTCCGTGAACCGGTCGCCGCGGTAGCCGGCCTCGTCCGGGCGGTCCCGCTGGATCGCCGTTCCCATCGCGCCGTCGATGACCATGATCCGCCGGCGCAAAGCGGCCGTGAGTTCTTCGGTGCAGTCGGGGCGGACGTTCGGCGTAAAGGCCTTCGACTCGGAGACGCTTTCCGGGGCGGCCACAATGCACTCCTTCCGTTACGGAAGGCGTCCTTGACTTCGCCGAGCGTGGCGGAATCCGGCAATGACCCGGAACCGTTGCAACGCCTCTCGACCAGAAAAGTCTACGCCGTCGCCCGGTCGACGTCTGGACGCCCAACTCATCGCCATGATGGGCAGCTTTGGAGCTTTTGGCGATGGCCTAAGTATCAACATTAACCAGATTGCCGTCCAGGGTATTTCGTCTCGGCGGGGCGCCACCAATTCAGCCCGTGTGGCGATGCCGCTCCAAGCCACCACACAGGGCTTACGCTGGCCTGGTGACGCCGAACCTGCCCGACTTGAGCGACACGATCGTCGTCGCGGCCTTCGAGGGCTGGAACGATGCCGGGGATGCTGCGAGCGATGCGCTGGAGCACCTGGACGCGATCTGGGAAGCCGAACCGATCGTGGAGATCGACGACGAGGCGTACTACGACTACCAGGTGAACCGGCCGGTGATTCGGCAGGTCGATGGGGTGACCCGCGAACTGGTGTGGCCGTCGATGCGCATCTCGCACTGCCGTCCACCCGGCTCCGACCGCGACATCGTGCTGATGCACGGCGTCGAGCCCAATATGCGCTGGCGTACGTTCTGCGCTGAGTTGTTGGCGATCGCGGACAAGCTCAACGTGCGGACAGTCGTCATCCTGGGCGCACTGCTGGCCGACACCCCACACACGCGCCCGGTTCCGGTGTCGGGAGCGGCTTACTCCCCCGACTCGGCGAAGACGTTCGGCCTCGAGGAGACGCGCTATGAGGGACCGACGGGCATCGCCGGGGTGTTCCAGGACGCCTGTGTGCAGGCCGGCATTCCCGCGGTGACGTTCTGGGCTGCCGTCCCGCATTACGTGTCGCAGCCGCCGAACCCCAAGGCCACCGTCGCGTTGTTGCGCCGCGTCGAGGACGTCCTGGACATCGAGGTGCCACTCGCCGACCTGCCGACGCAGGCCGAGGAATGGGAACTGGCGGTGACCGAGATGACCTCCGAGGATGACGACATCGCCGAGTACGTGCAGTCACTGGAAGAACGCGGCGACGCAGAAGTCGATATGCACGAGGCGATCGGCAAGATCGACGGCGACGCCCTGGCCGCCGAGTTCGAGCGCTATCTGCGCCGTCGCGGGCCGGGTTTTCGGGGTTGATCTCCCGGCGAGGTCAGGTCTTCACCGCTTGTGGCGGTTTCCAGGTTCCGTTCAGCGCATCGGGCTTGGGCTGGTACAGCCGCAGCAGCATCTGGGCCCGTGACCAGAATGCGTTCACCGGCGGCAACTGACCGGCGGGGAATTTCACGACGTAATCGTCGGCGCCTGTCAGCGGTGCACCCGTGCTGTCGTTGACGATGCCCGGATGCAGCGCCTCGCCGGCTGTGTTGCCGTGCCGAAGAATTGGGCCGACCACACTTCACCGGTCTCGATCTTCTCCTTCTTGACCGCGTCGAACTCCGTCCACGCGTCGGTCATCCCGCCCTCGATCGCGGCACGTGTCTGCGGGCTCAGCTTGTCGGCGTCGAAACTGCCATCGGGTCCGATTCCGATGCTGGCGAAACGGGCGCGCAGATCCTTCTCCGACGGCAGCGTGGGCGCGAACCGCATTGCGAAACCGAGGATCTCGAAGAACTGGGGCGAGGTTGTCTGCTGATCGCGAGTCAGCGGGCACGAAGTCGATCGGCGGAACGGTCAGCACGAGCGGCTCTGCACGCAGATCCGCGCCGACGGCGGAATACGGCGTGTCGGAGTTCGGCGTCTGGACCGCCTTGTCCTCAGATGTGTAAAGCCGTGCGGTGCTGAGGACTTCGTTCCACCCGCCCTTGTACTCGGGATCTTCTTTGTCGACGAAATACGAGTACATCACCCGGTAGTTGTCGACCATCGGGAAGCCGTAGATGTAGGCCTTTTTGGCGATCGCGCGCGTCTGTTCGAGGGAGACTGCGCTGGAACTCTCCGGTGACGGGGCGGGTGTCGCACTGTCGTCGGCCTTTTCGGTGCTACAGCCCGCCAGCTAGGCGAGGGCGGCCGTAAGAGCCGCGACACGGCGGATCAATGCTTCTCGAGTGCTTCTGTGCGTGCGCTCATCGACCGGCCGTGCGCGGCCACTTCGGCGTCCATCTGCGACAGCAGTTCTGGAACGTGCTTCAGCGTGCTCGACTCGCCCAGCCGGGACGACAGCAGGGGTTTCAACCAGCGCAGCAGGCCGACGAATCGAGGGCAGTTGATCTGTCGTTTACGGCCCTCGATGCCCTTGACGAACGCCTCACCGCACTTCTCCACCGACGTCGTCTTGCCGAGCGGCCCTGGCAGATTACGCAACATCTCCTGGAACGACGCCAATTCGTCCTTGGATTCTCGGACCAACGGTGTGTCGATCCACAGCATGTGTGCGGATCCGACGTCGACGCCCCGGTACGCGAGCTCCAGGCGAAGCGCGTTGGCGAAGTGTTCCACGCCCGCCTTCGACGTGTCGTACGGCACCATGCCCGCTGCGGGCGCGTAGGCGGCGGCCGAGGACACGATCAACACATATCCGCGCCGCTCGATTACGGACGGCAGTGCCGCGCGCACGGTGTGGAAGACGCCCAGAACATTGACGTCGATCAGCGTCTTGAACGCCTGGGGATCAACAGCCAGCAGGGATCCGTGGGTGGCGATGCCGGCGTTGGCCATGACGACGTCGATGCCACCGAACCGCTCGATACCTGCATCGGTGGACTTTTGCATCGCGGCGAGATCGCGTACGTCCGCGACCGCGGTCAGCACACGGTCCTCGCCGAGCCTGGTGGCCAGGTTCTTCAGCTGAACCTCATCCAGGTCGGTGAGCACCAGCTTGGCGCCCTTGTCGTGGAGCCGTTGGGCCACCTCGGCGCCGATGCCATTGGCCGCGCCAGTGATCAGGACGACTTTTCCGTTCACAGAACCCATGGCCGTCAAACGTACTCCGCACCCAGGTCTGCGCGCGGCGGGTCTACAGCTTGATACCGAGCAACGTGTCGACGGCACCGGCCACGATCTGCGGGGCTTGCGGGTCGTGGCCGCCGTAGGTGAGCGCATCGGTCGTCCAGCCGTCAAGTGCGGCAAGGGCTTTCGGGGTGTCGAGATCGTCAGCCAGATAGCGCCGAACCCGCGCCACGACGTCGGCGGCGTCAGGCCCTTCCGGCTGGGCCACCGCGCGTCGCCAGCGCTGCAACCGGTCCTTCGCCTCGTCGAGCACCGCAGGACTCCAGAAGCGATCGGTGCGGTAATGACCCGCGAACAACCCAAGCCGGATCGCCCCGGGATCGACGCCGTCTGCGCGCAACTGGGACACCAGTACCAGGTTGCCCCGGCTCTTGCTCATCTTGTGCCCATCCCACCCGATCATGCCTGCGTGCACGTAGTGACGGGCGAAACGCCGCTCACCCGTGACGGATTCGGCGTGCGCGGCGGAGAATTCGTGATGAGGGAAGATCAGATCGGAACCGCCACCCTGGATGTCGAGGTCGGTGCCGATGCGGCTGAGCGCGATCGCGGCGCATTCAACGTGCCAGCCCGGCCGCCCGGCTCCGAACGGCGACGGCCAGCTCGGCTCGCCGGGCCGCTGGGCCCGCCACAACAACGCGTCCAGCGCGTCGCCCTTACCCGCGCGATCCGGGTCGCCGCCGCGTTCGGCGAACAACCGCATCATGGTGTCGCGGTCGTATCCCGACTCGTAGCCGAACTGCGCTGTGGCGTCGGCGCGGAAGTAGACGTCGGGGTGCTCGGCGTCATCGGCGACGTAGGCCGTGCCCGCGGCCAACAGCTTCTCGACCACTTCGATGACCTCGGCGATCGCTTCCGTGGCGGCCACATAGTCGCGTGGCGGCAGTACCCGCAGGGCCGCCATGTCCTCGCGGAACAGCTCGGTCTCGCGGTCGGCCAGCTCGCGCCAGCCGATGCCGTCGCGCTCGGCCCGCTCGAACAGCGGGTCATCGATGTCGGTGATGTTCTGCACGTAGTGCACCTGATGACCCGAATCCAGCCACACCCGGTGGACGAGGTCGAAGGTCAGATAGGTGGCGGCGTGGCCCAGGTGAGTGGCGTCGTACGGGGTGATGCCGCAGACGTACATGGTGGCGACGTCGCCGGCGGTGACGGGGCGCACCTGTCGGTCGGCGCTGTCGTAAAGCCGTAACTGCGGACCGCGGCCGTCAAGGGCCGGGACGGTCGGCGCAGGCCACGATTTCATAGCGTCGACTTTAGGCATCAGGGGATTGGACACCGCGTGCGGCCGATTCATTCCCGCCTCAACGATTCCGGTAGGCCGACAGGATGCCTTCGAGCAGCACATCGGCCAGCTCGGCCCGGCACATCAGCAGGTCAGGCAGGTACGGGTCGGCCCGGTTGTAGATCAGCGGCGAGCCGTCGAGGCGGGTCGCGTGCATGCCGGCCGCCGCCACCACACCAGCGGGGGCCGCAGAATCCCATTCCCACTGACCGCCGGCGTGCAGATATGCGTCGACGTCGCCGCGGACCACGGCCATGGCCTTGGCGCCCGCCGACCCGATCCGCACCAGCCTGATGTCGAGCCGGTCCCGTAACCACCACAGCACCGGTGGTGGACGGTTTGCGCTGGCCGTGATGAGGATCGGTCCTTCGGCACGGGGCGGCGGAGGGACCACCGTGTCGGTCCGGTACACCTCGCCGCGGGCGGGCAGGGCCACCGCGGCGTCGGTGATGCCGCCGCCGTTCGGGCCGTCGTTGCGTTGCCACAGTGCGATGTGCACGGCCCAGTCGGTTCGGCCGGGCAGCGAGAACTCGTGGGTGCCGTCGACGGGGTCGACGATCCAGACGCGATCGGCTTGAACACGGGAAATGTCGTCGGCCGCCTCTTCGGACAGCACCGCGTCGTCGGGACGCGCGGCCCGCAGCTGCTTGAGGATCAGGGTGTTGGCGCGCCTATCACCCTCGTCGCCCAGTTCGTAGGGATCGTAAAAACCGATCTCCTCACGCACCCCCAGCAACATCTCACCGGCGCCTTTGGCCACCTCGGCGGCCAGCGCGGCATCGGTGAGAGTCATCCGGTCAGTATCGCCAACGACCCGGTTGCGCTCACCACAGGATCCGCTGTGACAACTGGGACTAGAACGCCGGCCACGGTATCGGGCGTCGTCGGTCCGGGGTGGGCATCACCGGATCATCAATCAGTGCAACAGTTCTCGCTTTCAGGGCCGCGATCTCACGCTCGGTGATGTGCGCGCAGAGCGTGTCCGCCAAGCCATTGGCCAGCTGGTCGTGCAGCGCAGCGACAGCTTCCAGGCTCTCCGCGTCCACCGGCTTGCCCGCCCAGCCCCACAGCACCGTTCTGAGCTTGTCCTCGGCGTGCAGGCTGACGCCGTGGTCGACGCCGTACACATGCCCGTCGACTCCGGACAGGATGTGGCCGCCCTTGCGGTCGGCGTTGTTGATCAGTACGTCGAAGACAGCCATCCTGCGCAGCCGGATGTCGTCGGCGTGCACCAGCGTCACCTCGTCGCCTGCGTAGTCGTAGGCCTGCAGGATCGGCAGGAAGCCCGGCGGAATCCGCCCGGCGGGCAACAGGTCGACGAGGTCCGGTCCCGCATCGGGTTCATCGCCGACCTCTCCGAGGCTCTCGCCTGGCTGGTCGACCCAAAGCTGCAACATGCCCGGCCCGGCGGGGCCATCCCGAATCATGGTGTACGGCACGATGTTCCACCCCAGCGCGTCCGACACGAGGTACGCGCCGAGTTCACGACCGGCCAGGGTGCCGTCCGGGAAGTCCCACAGGGGCGCCTCCCCCTTGATCGGCTTGTAGACGCAATGCGCTTGCCGCTCACCGAGATGCGCCTCGCACAGAAAGGTGGCGTTGCTTGCCGAGCGGATCCGTCCGATGACGGTCAGCTCACCGCGCCGCAGCACCTCGTTGGTCTCACCAGCGGAGTCCGATCCGCTACTCGACGGCGTCATCGTCGGAACCGGTGATGGCGCCACGCAGATAACCGTTGGTGCGTACGCAGATGTGGCCCTCGGGATCGAGCGGTTCGTCGCACAGCGGGCATGGCGGACGGCCCGCCGAGATGACCCGGTTGGAGCGCGTCGCGAACTGACGCGCGGATTCCGGCGTCAGAAAGACCCGCACCGCGTCGGGGCCGTCTTCCGCGTCGTCGAGCACCACGGACGCGTCGAACTCGGTCTCGGACACCGCAAGCAGCTCGACTACGACGGTCTGCGCCTCGGAGTCCCAGCCGAGCCCCATGGTCCCGACCCGGAATTCGGCGTCCACAGGGGTGATCAGCGGACTCAGGTCGTCCACCTCGCCGGTCTCGGGCGGCACCGGCGTGCCGAATCGCCGGTTGATCTCGAGCAGCAACGCGGCGATACGTTCGGCGAGCACCGCAACCTGCTGCTTCTCCAAGATCACCGACACCACCCGCTTGTCATGAACGGCCTGCAGGTAGAAGGTCCGGTTTCCCGGTTGCCCAACGGTCCCGGCCACGAAGCGGTCGGGTGTTCGGAAGACGTGAATAGCGCGGGCCATGGCATCTCCAAAATACCGGTAACGGCAGCGTCAGCCGCAATCCCGGGGGTTCACCGGTCAGTCGGTCGAGCCACCCACGATCGCGTCTTCAGGTGGCACGCCGCTGTCTTTGGACGCATCCTGGGCCCCGTCTTTCGGCGGTTTTGCCAGCAGGCCTGCGGTCAGTTGATCACCGGTGTGGTTGACGTGGATGACGAACGGACGCATCGCCGTGTAACGGATCACACTCATCGAGGCGGGGTCCGCGGTGATCCGCTGGAAGCTGTCGAGATGCGTTCCCAGCGCATCGGCGACGACGGCCTTGATCACGTCGCCGTGCGTACAGGCGATCCACAACACGTCACCGTCATGCTGTTCGGCCAGCCGCCGGTCGTGCTCGCGGACCGCGCACACAGCGCGCGCCTGGACCGCGGCGAGGCCTTCCCCGTCGGGGAACACCGCCGCGCTGGGCTGTTGTTGCACAACCGCCCACAGCGGCTCCTTGACCAGTTCGCCGATCTTGCGCCCCGTCCACGCGCCGTAGTCGACCTCGGAGATGCGCTCGTCGACGACGGGATCGAGGCCCAGCGCGGCAGCCAGCGGCGCGACAGTGCGTTCGCACCGCAGCAGCGGTGATCGCACGATCGCGCGGACCGGCAGAGTGCCGATGCGCGCAATCAGCCCCTGGGCCTGTTCCTGGCCCTTGTCATCCAGGTCGACACCCTCGCTGCGGCCGGCGAGTGTGTGGGCGGTGTTCGACGTCGACCGCCCGTGACGCAGCAGGATGACCGTCATATCGCCGACACCACCTGAGTGCCGAGCAGGATCAGCACGACGGTGCCGAGCAGCACGCGGTATCCGACGAACCAGTACATGCTGTGTCGGATGAGGAATCGCAGGAACCAGGCGACGGCGGCATAGCCGACGACCAACGCGATCAACGTTGCGACCAACAGCTGCGGACCGGTCGCACTCATTCCCTCACCGACCGGATGAAACGCATCGGGCAGCGAATACAGGCCGGACGCGAACACCGCTGGGATGGCGAGCAGGAAGCCGAAGCGTGCGGCCAGCTCACGGTTCATGCCGAGAAACAGGCCGGCGCTGATCGTCGCGCCGGATCTCGACACACCCGGTATCAGCGCAAGGCACTGCGCGAGGCCGACGATGATGCTGTCCTTCCACGTGAGCTGTTCGACTTGTCTCTCTTGGCGGCCGTAGTACTCCGCCGCGGCGATGACTGCCGAGAACACGATCAAAGCGATCGCGATCAACCACAGATTGCGTGCGCCCGTTCGGATCTGGTCTTTGAACAACAGACCGAGCACGCCGATCGGGATCGTTCCGATGATGACCCACCAGCCCAACCAGTAGTCGACGGTACGGTGGGCGGTCACGAAGAGGCCGTTGAACCACGCCTTGATGATGCGGCCAATGTCACGCGCGAAGTAGATGAGCACCGCCATCTCGGTGCCGAGCTGGGTGACCGCGGTGAACGAAGCGCCGGCGTCGTCGGTGAAGAAGACCCGCGACGCGATCGCCAGGTGTCCGGACGACGACACCGGCAGGAACTCCGTCAGACCCTGCAGCATCGCGAGCACAATCACCTGGACCCACGACATCGCCGCTACGTCCGTCACGACGACGACCGTACCGGGATGCTGCGTCAGCGGATGGGTCGCACCGGTTGCGCTTCGGCCACCGCGTCACGTACCGCCGCCGCCAGGCTCCGCCTGTCAGAGAGGTCGATGTCGATCAGCTTGCGGGTGCCGACCGCGACAATGTCCTCGCTTTGCGGAACGGGCCCGGTCAGCCGTGGGCGGTACACCTCGATCATCAGTGACTGGTGTTCGACGTGAAATGAAAAGCTCCGGCCGTCGCCAACTTGGCCAAACCCACTAGCGTGTACACCAGTGGAAATGTCTTCAATAGCAAACTCTTGGCTTCCCAGTTCACGGTCTGCGGCAAGGGTCATGACATTGACCATAACTCTACTCATGCCCTTGAGACAGGCCGGCGCGAGAAGCTGCACGCAATATCTCGGTTCGGGGTCCGCCTAGACTGCAGGTCGAGAGAAGATCCAATTCGCACGTCCGAGAGCTACCCCTTGCCGATTCGCGTAAACAGCAGACGTCACGTCTTTCGTTTTCTGGCCATCGCGGTCGCAATCGGCGGACTTTCGGGATGCACATCGACCTCCGTCGAAGCGCCTCCACCGACTATCACCCCTGCTCGGGCCGCAGTGTCGCCGGCGGCGGCGGATAAACCGGACGGTTCGGTGGAGCCGCTGCCCGACCGCGCGATCGCCGCGATATTCGACGCGAGAACCGCGTCGCTGGCCGTGCTCAGCCCAAAATCCGCCGAGGAGTCTGCGGTCACAGTCCTCGGCGAGCTCGACGGCTCCCGGGCGGTACCCCTACCGGGAAACGCCACCGCGATGACCGGAGACGACGAGGGTCTGCTGTACGTGTCGACACGCGGAGGCTACTTCCGGGTCGACCTCGTCGATGACACCGCGACGCGGGTCGATGTCGACGGGCAGCAGGGCACCGACTTCACCGCGATAGCGCGCCGCGAAGACGGCAAATTGGTGCTCGGCAGCGCCGACGGCACCGTCTTCACGTTGAGCTCCGACACCGCTGTCGGCACGCAGCTGAAGATCTTCGCCCGGGTGGATGATCTTGTCACACAAGGAAATACCGCGGTGGTGCTGGACCGTGGGCAGACATCCGTAACTGCGCTGTCAGAAGACGGCGCCGAGGGCGAGCACGCACTGCGCGCCGGCGAGGGCGCGACCACGATGGCGGCGGACGACGCGGGCAGGGTTTTGGTGGCCGACACTCGCGGCGGCCAGCTGCTGGTGTACGGTCTCGACCCGCTGATTCTTCGCCAGGCATATCCGGTGCGGGACGCGCCGTATGGTCTGGCCGGAACTCCGACGCTGGCCTGGGTGTCGCAGACTGCGTCGAACGCCGTGGTTGGCTACGATCTGTCAACCGGCATCCCCGTCGAGAAGGTGCGCTATCGAACCGTGCAACAGCCGAACTCCCTGGTATTCGATGAATCGTCCGGCACCCTCTACGTGGTGTCGGGCTCAGGGGCGGGTGTGCAGATGATCCCGGGTGCGGCGGTGGGCTCGTGACGACGATGCAGCGCGGCCGGATGCCCGAGGGCTGGGCGGACGTGATTGCGGCTGATCTGTCCGACGATTACGAATGGATTCCGTTGCGGCTGCCGCCCGATCTGACTCGGATCAACGCCTCGACTCGCTTGTCGATCGAGGCGGAATACCGCGGATGGGAGCTGACCCGCGTGCGGCTGTACACCGATGGGTCGCGGCGGGTGCTGCTGCGCCGCAAGAAGTCTGCGGCTCGAGAAACTGTTGTCCCGGAGCAGCCCGCGCTGTGAGCTCATGATGTACCGCGCGCTGCAGCGGGTGCTGTTTCTGATTGCGCCCGAACGCATTCACACCTGGATCTTCGCGCTGTTGCGGGCCGTCACGGCCTTGGCGGTCACGCGCCGTCCGCTGACGCGATGGCTGGCGCCCCGCGACCCGGTATTGGCGAGCACGGTGTTCGGGGTGACGTTCCCGGCTCCCCTGGGTTTGGCCGCCGGCTTCGACAAGGACGGCCGGGGGTTGAAGACCTGGGGCGCACTGGGTTTCGGTTACGCCGAGGTCGGCACGGTGACCGCGGTGGCGCAGCCGGGCAACCCGCAGCCGCGGATGTTCCGGCTGCCCGAGGACCGGGCCCTGCTCAACCGGATGGGGTTCAACAACCACGGGGCCGGTGAGTTGGCCATTCAACTCGCACGCCATAACCCCGAGGTGCCGATCGGCGTCAACATCGGCAAGACCAAGACCACGCCCGCCGAGTTGGCGGTCGAGGACTACGCCGAGAGTGCCCGCCTGCTCGGGCCATTGGCGTCGTTCATGGTGGTGAACGTCAGCTCGCCGAACACGCCGGGTCTGCGCAATCTGCAGGCGGTGGAATCGCTGCGGCCCATCCTCGCGGCGGTCCTGGCGGAGACGACGAATCCCGTGCTGGTGAAGATCGCGCCCGATTTGGCCGACGAGGAGATCGACGAGATCGCTGATCTTGCAGTCGAATTGGGATTGGCGGGTATCGTCGCCACCAACACCACGGTGTCTCGAGCGGGACTGAAGACACCGGGAGTCGACGAGCTGGGTTCGGGCGGCATCTCCGGAGCACCCGTCGCGCAGCGGTCCGCGGAGGTGCTGCGACGGCTGTACCGGCGCGTGGGCGGCCAGTTGGTGCTGATCAGCGTCGGCGGCATCGAGACCGCAGAGGATGCCTGGGACCGCATCGTTTCGGGCGCATCACTGCTGCAGGGCTACACCGGCTTCATCTACGGCGGCGGGCTGTGGGCCAAGCGCATTCACGACGGCCTGGCTCACCGCCTGCACGACGGCGGTTTCGCGTCGTTGGCCGATGCGGTGGGCTCGGCCGTTCGCGAGAACTAGTTCTGTTCGCCCCGATAGCCGGTAACGGGTTGACTGCACGCGCCTGATGCACGGAATCAACCCGGTAGCGCGTGTCGGCCTGCAGATCCGACCCACTCAATCGACGAGCGACGCACGCGGCTTGAAAGCCTTAGTGAGTCGTGACCGAATGCCGGCAAGTAGCCGGAGCTTGCTCAGGATCGACAAATTTCAGCTATTGGCCTGAGACGCCGCTTAGGGTGTTGCTGATAGTTGCCTGTGAACTCCAGGAGAGGTCTGGTGGAGGGGACACCGTTTGGCCGTTATCGGTTAATCGATCTGCTGGGCCGCGGGGGTATGGGCGAAGTGTGGCGCGCTCGAGACACGGCAACCAACAACCGCATAGTGGCGATCAAACTGCTGCCGGCACACCTGGCCAACGACCAAGAGTTCGTGTGGCGGTTTCGCCGGGAAGCCGACGCCGCGGCGCAGCTGAACAATCCGCACATCATTCCCATCCACACCTACGGCGAAATCGACGGAAGGCTGTACGTCGACATGCGGCTGGTCGAAGGCCGCGATTTGCAGCAGACGGTGATGATCGAAGGACCGCTCGAACCTGAGCGGGCGGTGCGCGTCATCGAGCAGATCGCAAAAGCCTTGAATGCTGCACACAAGGTCGGGCTGGTGCACCGCGATGTCAAACCGTCGAACATATTGCTCGACGAGGACGATTTCGCATACCTGATCGACTTCGGGATCGCTCGCGGCGCAGAAGAAACCCGATTGACCGGCACCGGCAACGTGATCGGCAGCTGGCACTATATCGCCCCGGAAAGGCTGCAAAGCGGACATGACGATGGCCGCGGAGACATCTACGCACTGGCTTGTGTGCTGTATGAGTGCCTGACCGGCCAACCGCCCTATCCGGGAAACAAGCTCGAGCAACAGGTCACCGCGCACTTGACCGCTCCGCCACCGCGCCCGTCGAGGTCCCACCCCGGCGTACCCGTCGCTTTCGACGCAGTGATCGCCACCGGGATGGCCAAGAAGCCCGAACACCGGTACGGCATGGCCGTGGAGTTGGCCAGCGCCGCGCGTGCCGCCCTGAAGCCCCCGTCGCCTTCGGCCTCTCCACGCCGCCCGCTGGTGTCGCCGTCCTCGCGGGTCTACGACTACGACCAAGCGCTGCAACAAGCTCGTCTCCACCCGGCGCGCCCCGCATCTCCTGCAGTCCCGAATCACCTGTCGCGAAACGACCCCGGCCTCAAGCCGGCTCGCTCAATTCCACGGCCGTCACCCCCACCGACGGCCAAGCCCTGGTGGCGACGCATAGACCCGATCATTGCGAGCATCAGCGCGGTATTGGTTGATTGGCGGCGCCGTATTTTTAAGCGTCACGCTGCCCCTGGCCGGGCAGCCTCGCCGGGATGGTGGCGCCGCAAAACCCATGTTCTCCCAGTCGCCGTGTTATCCGCGGCGCTCATATGCGCGTTGGTCCTCGTGCTGAGTTGGCCCGAACGGGCGCCCCCCGAACCTCTGCTACCACCAGGTGCGTTGGACAGGATCCTGGTGACCGCCGCCGACGCCGCGTCAATCGTGGATGGCCCTCTCCGAGAAACGGGTTCGAGTTCCATCCTGAAAGACGACATCGTGATCGTCAAAGACCAGACATGTGTGGGCACCCTGTTCGTCGCTCAGGCATCCGTCTACAAAGGCACCGATTGGACCCATGCGCGCACCCAGAACCTTGAGACGCCGACGACCCCTGTTGCACACCTTGTCTCGCAGGCGGCAGTGCTCTTCTCATCCGCAGATGACGCTGCGAAGTTCTACCGATATTCACTCAACAATTGGCACATGTGTGGAAGCCAGACGACCAGCGATCAAGATGCCACATGGAGTGTGTCTCCCCTCACCGAAATCGGTAAATCGATGATGACTCAGCCATTTTCGAAGGTGAATGCGAGCTGGCGCTGCGAGCACACGATGGCCGTTGCCGCAAACCTGATAGCTGAGGCAGTGGCATGTGGAACTCACGCGCCGACTGATCAGACAAACAGAATTGTGACCAAGATGATGGACAACGCCTCCGCTCAAAGTTAACGACAGGACATCGATGCGTTGTCCGGCGGCTGAGGGCGTTCGCCGCCAGCCTGGGGCCGCAAACCGAACTACCCAGGGCCGCGGCCTAGGGGACCTACTTGCTTGGCTAGTCGCAGCTTAGTGGCCTCCTTGATGCAACTTCAGGACAAGCAATCCGGTGGGCACCAACGGCGCACACCGGGATCGGTCTCCCACCAGTACGGCACCCCATGCGGGTTTGCATTGCTCGCCGGTTCTGGCCCGCAGATGGTTTGCAAGGTAAGGCCATGCGTTTGGCAGCCCGGTTGAGCAGACGTTGGTGCGGCCGTGAGCATGGCTACCGTGGCGCCTGTAATCAATGTTGCTGCAACAGCTCTCATCATTCCTGGTCCCTGTCGGTCGGTGGAGCGGAAGCCGGCTCCGTCAGCCGATTTGGAGGCAACAGCCCCGCTGCGCTGCAATCTGTTATGCCGGCGAAGGTAGCCCAAGAGGCGAACGGGAATAACTGCTTTGCACAAACTCGGAATTGCCCAGCGCTAGCGGCCTTGGCGTTGCCAAGCACCCGTCCTCAGCCTCGATCGACCGACGGGTTCAGAGTGGTCGCAACGATGAAGACGGCTCTGAGCTGGGAGAATTGGTGTGCCCATCAGCCCGGCCCCATTCAGCACGCACTGACCACTCCTGCGCCGCGGTGTCCACAAAGCGTTGCCGCACCGCAGTACGACCTCTGCGAGTTGCACGCATCGAAACGAGGACCCCAAACCGCTGCGCTGGATAAAGACCGTCGAAGATCCTCAGGGGCCCGGCCAGATATCCGGCGCGATTACTTCTGTTCGTAGGTCCCGGTGATGATGGCACGGGCGATCGCGTTCCCGAACAGGTTGAAGCCCAGATAGGCCGGGGTGGCCTCGGCGGGCAGGTCGAGCTTCTCCACACCGACGGCGTGCACCGCGACGATGTAGCGGTGGTGACCGTGTCCGGCGGGCGGCGCGGCACCGATGAACCGCTTGAGGCCGGCGTCGTTGGCCAACGTGAGTGCGTCGCCGGGAAATCCGCTGGTGCTCCCGTCGCCGGCGCCGGCGGGCAGGTCGGTGACGGTCGCGGGTAGGTTCGCGACCGCCCAGTGCCAGAATCCCGACGCCGTCGGCGCATCGGGGTCGTAGACGGTGACCGCGAAGCTGCGGGTCTCCTCGGGGAAGCCCGACCACGACAACTGCGGTGAGATGTCGGATCCGCCGGCGCCCATGATGCCGCTGACCTGGTCGTTGGACCACGGCTGGCCGTCTTCGAACGACTGCGACGTCACCGTGAACGTCGGAAGCTGCGGCAGGAAGTCGTAGGGGTTGTAGTCAAACGCCATTTTCGATCCTTTCGAGTGGTCAATCGTGCGGTTTAGCAGTTCAGCAGGAAATGTTCGAGAACCCGGGTGCCGAACGTCAACGCGTCAACGGGTACCCGTTCGTCCACGCCGTGGAACAGGGCGGCGAAGTCGAGGTCCGGCGGTAGTTTGAGCGGAGCGAAGCCGAAGCAGCGAATGCCGAGGCGCGCAAAGTGTTTCGCGTCGGTACCGCCGGACAGCATATACGGAACTGTGCGGGCGTCGGGATCCGCGGACAGGATTGCGGCGTTCATCGCCTCGAGCAGCTCGCCGTCGAAGCCGGTCTCGTAGGACGGCAGGTTGGTGATCCATTCGCGGGTGACGTCGGGGCCGATGATCTCGTCGACCTCGCGTTCGAAGGCGGCCAGCCGGCCGGGCAGTACACGGCAGTCGACGACCGCCTCGGCCGTGGCCGGGATGACGTTGGCCTTGTAGCCCGCCTTGAGCATCGTCGGGTTGGCGGTGTCACGCAGAGTTGCGCCGACGATGCGGGCGATCGGGCCGAGTTTGGCGATGGCGCCCTCGAGATCGGGTGAGTCGACGTCGAACGTGTAGCCGGTCTCGTCGGCGACGGCGGTCAAAAACTGCTCCACCGACTCGGTGAGGATCACCGGGAACTGGTGCCTGCCGAGCTTTGCGACCGCTTCGGCGACCGCGGTGACGGCGTTGTTGTCGTGAATCATCGACCCGTGGCCGGCACGTCCGCGCGCCGTCAGCCGCATCCACAGCATCGCCTTCTCGGCGGTCTCGATCAGGTACAGCGTCCGCTCACCGCCGTCCCGGCGCGGGATCGTCAGCGAGAAACCGCCGACCTCGCCGATCGCCTCGGTGACGCCCTCGAACAGGTCGGGACGCTTGTCGACCAGCCATTTGCAGCCGTAGTTGCCACCCGCCTCCTCATCGGAGACGAATGCGAAGACCAGGTCACGTGGGGGGACGATGCCCGAGCGTTTGAAGTGGCGGGCGACGGCGATCATCATCCCGACCATGTCTTTCATGTCGACCGCACCGCGACCCCAGACGTAGCCGTCCTCGACCGCACCCGAGAACGGATGGACGCTCCAGTCGGCGGCTTCGGCGGGCACCACGTCGAGGTGCCCGTGCAGCATCAGGGCGCCGCGCCGGCGATCAGCCCCTTCCAGCCGCGCGAACACATTGGCGCGTCCGGGAGCGCCGGCTTCGATGGTTTCGGTCTCGTAGCCGACTTCCTGCAGTTGTGCGGCCACCCACGCGGCACATTCGGCCTCGCCTCTGGTGGTTTCGGGCTCGCCGGTGTTCGACGTGTCGAAGCGGATGAGCGCGCTGACGAGATCAACGACCTCGGCTTCGGCTGCAGACGGAGGGCTCACAGTGACCATTCGTACCACTCGGCTCTTCCCAGGGGCTGCGCCCCGCCCCAAGGTCGTGCCTGCCTGGGTTTGGGTCCGGCCTGGGTGATCCGATAACCTAAGCTGCCTTCGAACTGGTCCGAGTGGCGGAATGGCAGACGCGCTAGCTTGAGGTGCTAGTGCCCTATTAACGGGCGTGGGGGTTCAAGTCCCCCCTCGGACACAAGATGTATATCCCGTCTTTCAACCGGATCGACGGCAACGGCGAGATTCGGCGCTTCGTAGCCGCGGCGAGATCGGCCGAGTTCGTCACGGTCGATCCTGACGGGGTTCCTGTCGCGACCCTGCTGCCGATCATGTGGGAGGGCGACGTCGTGGTCGCGCACATGGCGAAGGCCAACCCGCAGTGGAAGTCCATCGCACCCGGCAGCCCGGCGCTGCTGATCTCTACGGGGCCGCAGGCCTACGTCAGCCCGTCGTGGTACGCGGCCAAGGCCGAGCACGGACGGGTGGTGCCCACGTGGAACTACAGCGCTGTCCACCTGTCCGGCACGGTGCGGGTCCACGAGGACAGGGATTGGCTGCGCGACGTCGTCACCCGATTGACCGGCGTGCACGAGAACCTGCGTAGTGAGCCGTGGCACGTCGGCGACGCACCCGAGCGCTACGTCGACGGCCAGCTCGGCGGAATCGTGGGGCTCGAGATCGCCGTCACCCGCGTCGAGGGCAAGGCGAAGCTGAGCCAGAACCGCTCAGAGGCCGACCGTCGCGGTGTCGTGGCCGGTCTGCTCGCTGAAAGTCATTACGAGGCGGCCGAAGTCGCCGCCGCAATGAAACCGGATCTCTAGTACACGTCGCGAACGTAGCGTTTCGCGGCGACGAGTTCGCGTTTGTAGTCGTGGGCCCGCTCGCGTGACATGCCGCCGTGTTTTTCGATGATCGTCGTCAGCGCCGCATCGACGTCGCTGGCCATCCGGGAGGCGTCGCCGCACACGTAGAAGTGCCCGCCGTCGTCGAGCCACCGCCACACGTCGGCGCCGCGATCAAGCATCTTGTGCTGCACATAGACCCGCTTGGCCTGGTCCCGGCTGAACGCGACATCGAGGCGGCTGAGGAAGCCGGCGCGGGCCATGTCCTCCAAATCGTCTCGGTAGTAGAAGTTTTCGCTGCGATGTTGATCGCCGAAGAACAGCCAATTGCGGCCGGCATGACCGAGCGCGCGACGTTCCTGCAGGAAGCCACGGAACGGCGCGATACCCGTTCCCGGACCCACCATGATCATCGGTGTTCCGCTGTCCTCCGGTGGCCGGAAGTGCGGGGATCGTTGCAGGAACACCGGAGCCGTCGTCGCACGGTCGGCGAGGAACGTCGAGCACACTCCCCCACGCCGGCCGCCGTCGGCGCCTCGGTATCGCACCACCGAGACCGTCAGCTGCACCTCGTGCGGGCTCACCAATGGGCTCGACGATATCGAGTAGTTGCGCGGGGTCAACCGCACGAGCACCTCGAGCCATTGGTCAGGGTCGGCGTGCACGACGAATTCCTGTACGAGGTCGATTCCGTTGCGGCCGACGAGCCACTTGTCGAGCTTGTCCTTGCGGGCGCGTAGCGCCTTCGCGTCGCGACAGTTCTCCGAGATGAACCGCAGCAGGTCCGGTGTCACGCGACAGAAGTCGTAACGCGTTGTCAGTGCCTCGCGCATCGACAGCTCGGTGCCGTCCACGACGACGGTGTGCTCGCCGTGCATACCGGTGGCGGCCAGCCAGGAATCGACGGCGGCCGGATCGTTCGTCGGGTACACGCCGAGTGAGTCACCCGCCGCGTAGCCGACGTCGAACCCGGAGATGTCAAAGCCGAACTGGCGCACCTCTTTTAGCGCCGTAGACGAGCTCAGTAGAACGTTCCTGCACAACGGTGCGACGATCGGATGCGCGCGGGTGAACGGTTCGGCGACAACGGCGTGCGTCGAGGACACCGAGCGTCCCAGCAGGGCGGCGACCTGATCCACCCATCGGCTCATCGGTTCGTCGTCGTAAGCCTCGCATTCGACACGTTCGAGCAACCGTGCGGCGCCCAGCGCGTCCAACCGTTTGTCGATGGCCTTGGCGTGGCCGCAGAAGTTGTCGTACGTGCGGTCACCGATGCCGAGAACCGCGTAGCGCACACCCGTCAGCGTGGGAGCGTCCGGGGAGTTCAGCCGGTTCCAGAACTCGGCACCGTTGTCGGGCGGTCCGCCGTCGCCGAAGGTGCTGGTGACTATGAGAACGTCGCGCGTGGCGAGGTCGGCGAGGGCAATGTCGTTCATGTTGACCAGGTTCGGCGCGCCGATGGCGGCGGCCACCTTGCCCGCGAACTCCTCGGCGGTGCCGGTCTGCGACGCCCACAGCACGAGCGGCCCCTCGGTCAGTTCCGGAGGCGTCAAAGGCTCGGTCTTGCGCAGCGGTGCGGCGAACGGTCGCAGGCTGACGGCACAGGCCTTGAATTCGGGCTGCAGAGAGTCGGGGTCGACGGCGTCGTTGGTGAGTGCGTTGACCGTCAGATATTCACCGTGTTCGTCGTTCCAGTGGAATGGCACGAAGCACGTGCCCTGACGTACTCGATCGGTGACGACCGCGGGCAATACGGCGCGACCGCGCCGCGTGCTGAGTTCGACGGGTTGATCGACGACGATGTCAAGCGCGACGGCATCGGATGGGTGGATCTCCACGAACGGTCCGCTGTTCAGTCTGTTGAGCGCGTCGACCTTGCCGGTCTTGGTCATGGTGTGCCACTGATGTTGCAGGCGGCCGGTATTGAGCACCATCGGGAAGTCGTCATCGGGCAACTCGCGCGGATTCATGTGCGGTCGGGCATGAAAGACCGCGCGCCGAGACGGCGTCGGGAAGGCCAGCCGTGGTGCGTGGCCGTTCTCATCGACAAAGTATTCCTGGCTGATGCCGTCGTTCAGGTAGCGGATCGGGTGACGGTCGTTGTCGTCACCGGGTGGGCACGGCCATTGCAACGATGTCTCGCGCAGCCGTGCGTAGCTCACACCACGAAGGTCGTATCCGGTCTTCGGGTTGTGGAAGCGACGGATCTCGTCGAAGATCTGCTCGCTGGACCCGTAGGCGAAATATTCGCCGAATCCCAGATGTGTTGCGACCTCGCAGATCAACTGCCAATCGGGCCGTGCCTCCCCGCGCGGCGGCAGTGACTGCGCCAACAACGTGAGGTTACGCTCGGAGTTCACCATCACGGCGTCGGACTCGGCCCACAACGAGGCGGGCAGCACGATGTCGGCGTACCGGTTGGTGGCGGTGTCGCGATAGGTGTCCTGTGTGATGACGAGATCAGCGGTTTCCAACCCGGCGATCACCGTCGCGCGATTAGCCACGGTGGCAACGGGATTGGTACAGATGATCCAGCATGCCTTGACGCGGCCGTCGGCGAGCTGGCTGAACATGTCGATGGTGCCGGGTCCGACGTCGTTCCGAATGCTACCCGGCTCCAGTCCCCATTGCCGCTCGACGAAGGCTCGGTCGGCAGCCGAGAGGACAGACCGCTGGCCGGGCAAACCGGGCCCCATGTAACCCATTTCGCGGCCACCCATCGCATTGGGCTGCCCCGTCAGTGACATCGGGCCGCTACCCGGTCGGCAGATCGCGCCGGTGGCCAGGTGCAGGTTGCAGATCGCATTGGTGTTCCAGGTGCCGTGGGTGCTCTGGTTCAGCCCCATCGTCCAACAGCTCATCCATTCGCCTGCCTCGCCGATCATCTTCGCTGCGGTGCGGATGTCTTCTTCGTCGAGGCCGGTGATCTGGGCGACCACCTCGGGTGTGTAGTCGGCAAGGAAGGCGGGCATGGTGTCCCAGCCTTCGGTGTGGTCGGCGATGAAATCGGCGTCGATCTCATCGTTTTCGACGAGCAGGTTGAGCAGCCCGTTGAGCAGTGCGAGGTCGGTACCGGGTCTGATCTGCAGGAAGAGGTCGGCGCGTTCGGCGGTGGCGGTGCGGCGCGGGTCGACGACGATCAGCTTGGCGCCGGACTTCAGCCGATCCACCATCCGCAGGTACAGGATCGGATGGCAGTCGGCCATGTTGGAGCCGGTGACGAAGAACAGGTCGGCAGAGTCGAAGTCGGTGTACGACCCCGGTGGGCCGTCGGCACCGAGCGACTGCTTGTAACCGGTTCCCGCACTTGCCATGCACAGCCGCGAGTTCGACTCGATGTGCACGGTGCGCAGAAAGCCCTTGGCCAGTTTGGTGGCCAGATACTGCGCTTCGATGGACATCTGGCCCGATACGTAGAGCGCGACCGCGTCGGGTCCGTGCTCGTCGACAATGGCGCGCAGCCGCCGGCCCGCCTCGGCGACCGCGTCGTCGACCGCTACGGGGACTGCCTCCTCGCCTCGAGCGGGCCGCAGCAGCGCGGAGGTCAGCCGGCCGTCGACCGCGGCCATCATTTCGGCATGTGTCGACCCTTTGGTGCAGAGCCGGCCGAAGTTGGTGGGGTGCAGCTTGTCTCCGGAGACCCGCGCTATGACGGGCCGGCCGGTATTGGAGTCCGTCGTGGTGTGGACTTCGATACCGCAACCGACTCCGCAATAGGAGCACGCCGTCCGGGTGCCCATCGATCCGGCGCCAACCGCCACCCAGCTACACCCCTGCCTGAGCCATGCGGGTGCTCTTTCGAAGATAGAAGTACCACGTGACCAGGAGCATCACCACGAACACTGCGACGTAGAACCGGAGCGCAGGCTCGATGCTGCCGAACTGTGATTTCGACCACGCATATGCGAGCGGAACGACGAAGCCTCCGAATGCGCCGACCGAAGAGATGATTCCCAGAGCACCTGCGGCCTGCCGGCGCATCTCAACCATGGTTTCGGGCGCGCCTCCAGCATCCTCGCCCTTCACTCGGAAGATCTTCGAGATCATGCGGTACGTCGAGCCGTTGCCGATGCCGGTGGCAATGAAAATGAGCATGAAGCTGACAAAGAACATCGGCATGTTTTTTGCCTGCACCGACCACAATCCCGCGGTTGCGCCAACAGCCAGCGCTATGAATGCGACCGCGGTAATCCGGGCGCCACCGATTCGGTCGGAAAGCCAGCCACCGAAAGGTCTTGCGATGGAGCCGATGCCGGCGCCGAGAAACGCCCACGCCAACGCGATGTCACCACGGTCGAAGACGGCCTTCAACAAGGTCGGAAACGCGGCAGAGTAGCCGATGAACGAGCCAAAGGTGCCGATGTACAGGAACGACATGACCCATGTGTCGGGGTGACGCAGCGATTCCCAGACGGATCCCACGTCTGCCTTGGCCTCGGACAGATTATCCATGAACAGGTACGCGCAGACGGCGGCGGCGACGGCGAAGGGCACGTAGAAGATCCCCGCATACGAGAGCGCGACGCCGCCTCCGATGACGATCACCATGGGGATCACCTTTTGCACCACGGCTACCCCGATGTTTCCACCTGCGGCGTTCAGGCCCAGGGCCCAACCTTTTTCCTTCTCGGGGTAGAAGAATGAGATGTTCGCCATCGATGACGCGAAATTTCCGCCGCCGAAACCGGCTGTGGCAGCTATCAGCAGTAGCAGTGCGAACGAGATGTCAGGGTTCGACACCGCCCATGCGAGCCCCAGACATGGGATGACAAGGAGCAGAGCGGAGACCACCGTCCAGTTGCGACCACCGAATACGGGCACCGCAAAGGTGTATGGAAGGCGCAAGAAGGCGCCGACACCGCTCGGCACGGCGACGAGCCACAGCGCTTCGCTTGCCGTGAGGGCGAATCCGGAAGCCGCGGGACTTCCATCGGCGCCGGCGGTCATTTGAACCACGACGATGCTCCACAACAGCCAGACGGAGAATCCGATGTGTTCGGCGAAAATGGAAAAGATGAGATTGCGGCGTGCGATGGGCTTGCCGGTGGTGGTCCAGAACTCCGGATCGTCAGGGCGCCAGTCGTCGATCCAATGTGGCCGCGATGGTGCCGGCGGCGCAACTGTGATGGGTGTAGAACCCGTAACAGTCATCAAGAGAACTCCTGTCAGGACGTAGAGATCAGCGATGGGCGTCGATAATCAACATCGATCGTCCTGACGGTAGAAATCGCCTGTTACGACACTTGTTGGTCGCTGTTACGCCTCTGGAAAGTTGTCCTCATCCGCTCAACAAAGCAGTTGTCAGCCGCGGGACTCATGATGGAATTCTCGGCGAAATGAACCCGCAACAAATGAGACTCGGCTCACAGCCCGTCGGGCTTCACCGCCAGCACCGGTTTTGGGCATTCGAGCAGCAGGTGCTGCGAGACGCTGCCCAGCAGCAGCTTTCCGACCGGGCTGCGGTGCCGGATGCCGATGACCAGCAATTCGGCGTCATCTCGGCGCATGGCTGTGAGCAGTTCCTCGGCGGTGTCCACCCCCACGGGCTGGGTGAGCTCGAACTCGATGCCGCACTCGTCGAGATGGCGCTCGACGTCGTGCACTTCACCGGACTGAGCGAATCGAGGGTCGGCGTACGCGTCCCCCGATGTCGAATTGATGACCAGCAGCGTGGTGCCGCGGAGTTTCGCCTCGGCGATTCCGTGTTCGAGCGCGGCCCGGCCGAACGCGTCCGCGCTGTATCCGATGACGATCATGACTGGGCCGCCTTCTCGCGTTGGTCCTTGTCGTCCTCGACGATGAGCAGGGTTTCCTCGCTGCGGTGCATGAGCTTGAGCACCAGCGGCATGAGCAGCAGGATCACCATCAGCACGTACACGACGATCGCGACGGGCTCGGTGAACAGGCTGGTCCAGTCGCCGCCGCCGAGCTGCAGGCTCTGCCGGAGTTGACGTTCGATGCGCGGGCCGAGGATGACGCCGATGATGAGCGGGAGCACCGGTAGCCCGAACCTGCGCATCATCAGGCCGAGGAGTCCGAACACCAACAGCAGGGCGAGATCCAGCGGCTGTACGTTCACCGCGAGCGCACCGAGGCAGGCGAAGAACAGGATGCCGGCGTAGAGGTAGGGCCGCGGTGTGCGTAGGAGCTTGGCCCACAGCGGCGCCAGCGGAAGGTTGAGCAGCAGCAGGAGCAGGTTGCCGATGAAGAGGCTGGCGATGAGTGTCCAGATCAGCAGCGGCTCCTTCTCGAACAACGTTGGGCCGGGCTGGATTCCGTACGAGACGAACGCCGTCAGGATGACCGCAGCGGTGGCGTTGGTGGGCAGACCGAGCGACAGCATCGGCACGAGAGTGCCTGCGGCCGAGGCATTGTTGGCAGCCTCTGGGCCCGCGACACCTTCGATGGCTCCCTTGCCGAACTCCTCTTTGTGCTTGGAGAGTCGTTTCTCGGTGATGTAGGACAGGAATGTCGGCAGTTCGGCGCCGCCTGCGGGCAGCGCGCCGAATGGAAACCCGTACGCGGTGCCGCGCAACCACGGTTTCCAGGACCGCTGCCAGTCGCTCTTTCCCATCCAGGGCCTGCCGACGGGGATGACGTCCGCGGGGCGGCGACGCAGATGTGCTGCGACCCACAGAGCTTCGCCGACCGCGAAGATCGCGACCGCGATGATCACGATGTCGATGCCGTCGGACAGCAGCGGGATGCCAAATGTGGCACGCGGCTGCCCGGTGAGGAAGTCGATGCCGACCACGCCGATCGCCAAGCCGAGGAACAGTGAGATGGCGCCGCGCAGCTTCGAGGATCCCAGCACTGCGGTGACGGCGACGAGGGCGAACAGCATGATCGCCAGATATGACGGCGCCCCAAGGGTGACGGCGAACCGCGAGATCGGCGGGGCGAAGGCGGCTAGGAGTGCGGTGCCGATGGTGCCAGCGACGAATGATCCGATGGCGGCGGTGGCCAACGCTTGTGCGGCTCGCCCGGCCTTGGCCATCTTGTTGCCCTCGATCGCCGTGATGACCGATGAGGACTCCCCCGGTGTGTTCAACAAGATCGAGGTCGTGGAGCCGCCGTACATTCCGCCGTAGAAGATGCCCGCGAACATGATGAAGGCCGCACTGGGGCTGACGTTGTAGGTGATGGGCAACAGCAGCGCCACCGTCATCGCCGGGCCGATGCCGGGCAGGACTCCGACCGCGGTGCCCAGCAGCACGCCGATGACGGCGTACAGCAGGTTCATCGGGGTCGCGGCCTGCTCGAACCCCTGGATCAGCCAGTCAAGATTTTCCATGTCAGAGGATTCCATCCAGAATGCCTGCGGGCAAAGGGATTCCAAGCCCAGAATAGAACGCGTAGAAGCTGCCGACCGAGAGCACCGCTCCGATGACGATGTTGCGGACGTAGTGCTTACTGCCCAGAACTGTCGCCGTCCCCGCGAACAGCAGAGCGCCGGTGATCGCCCAGCCCAGCGGCATCACGAGCAGGATCGTGGCGACGAAGATGCCGACGAGTAGGCCGACGGTGCGCCAGTCAGCCGGCGCGTCAGGGTCGACGTCCTCACCGGCTTCCGCCTCCCCCACCGACCCGCGCGGGATCGCGATGGCCAACACGATTGCCAGAGCGATCAATACGACGCCGATGACGACGGGGAACATCTTCGGACCGACGGGGTCGACCTTCGCAAAGCCCGCCTCGAGGGTGAGCGCGTCGTAGATCACGAATGCGCCGACCGCGACGAGCACGACACAGACGAGGTACTGCGCTTTGTCTGTTCGTTTCTCGGGCGGTGCGGTCACCGCATCGTCTGTGGTCGTCATAGCAGCCCCAACTCGGTCAGGGTCGTCGAGACCCGGTTGTCTTGTTCCACGAGAAACTCTTCGAACGCTTCGCCCGTCATGAACGCGTCGGTCCAGCCGTTCTTCACCAATGCGTCTTTCCACCCCTGGGTGGCGTGGAGGTCTTCGAGCACCTTGATCATCGATCTCCTGGCGTCGTCGGAAATGCCCGGCGGCGCAAGGACGCCGCGCCAATTGGCGAAGGTCATGTCGATGCCCGACTCCTTGAGGGTCGGAGCGTCTATGCCTTCGACCCGCTCGTCGCTCGACACGGCGAGCACGCGCAATTGGCCGGCTTCGATCTGATCGATGAGCTCGCCGGGACTCGACGTACCGACCGTGATCTTCTTGCCCAGCAGCGCGGTCAGCAGATCTCCGCCGCCGTCATAGGTGACGAAGTTGACCGATTTCGGATCGAGGCCGACCGTCTTCGCCAGTTCCATGGGGAACAAATGGTCTGGTCCACCTGGTGACGAGCCGCCGCCGATCGTCACCTTCGCGGGATCGGCTTTCCATGCTGCGACGAAGTCCTGCACCGTCTTGAAGGGTGAGTCGGCGGGAACGAAAATCGCTCCGGGATCCTCGATCAACTTCGCGAGGGCGGTGGCATCGGAAGCGTTGATCTTGGATCCGTTGGTGTACGTGGCGCCGACGACACCCAGGCCCATCGTCATCATGAGGTCGTCGTTGCCCTTTTCGTTCATCAGCCGGGCCATCGCCACGGTGCCGCCGGCGCCGAGCACATTGAAGACCTCGATGCGACCGGTGATGTCGTCGTCCTGCATGATCTTCACCGCGGTGCGAGCGGTCAGGTCGTAGCCGCCGCCGGGGCTGTTGGGCACCATCATGCGCAGCCGGTGCAAGCCGAGTTCCCCGCCGTCGCGGGTGACGCCGCAGGCTGTAGCCAGCAGCGCGGCGATCAGGACGATGACGAGCATCGGCCGGGTGTGCGTGCTTTTCACGTCGTCCCCAATCACGTCAGTTGTGATGCTCAGCAATACTGGAACGTACAGTGACCCAGGTCACGCATGAGTACGCAAAGGACGTTTTGGTCGTTGTGAAACTTCTCCGCAGTCCGGCTCGAGGCTTCCGCAGCCTGGCTGGCCAGTTCCTGGTCTTTCAGTTGCTGGTCGTCGCGATCGTGCTGATCGCGGTGGCAGCGGTGTCGGTGGCGCAGTCGACACGGGAGTTCCGTGAGGTGCGTGGCGCGCGAATGATCGCCGTCGCTGAGAACATGGCGTCCACGCCGGTCGTGCGAGACAGGTATGCCGACCCCGGAGCCGCCAGGGTGCTGGCGCCAGAGGTCGACCGTGCGGTGGCCCTATCGGGTGCGGGGCTTGCAGAGATCATCGACCCGGGTGGCACGGTGCGGGTGTCGTCGGATCCGTCGCGCATCGGCGCGCAGGTCGACATGGGGCCGACCAGGGCGGACGAAGGGCGAGCCTGGTTCGGCGATCTGACGATCGACGGGGTGCACAGCCTCGTGGGCGAGGTGCCCATCCTCGCCGACACCGGCGACGTGGTGTCGGTGGCGTCGGTCAGCGAGCGTTATCCGTCGGTCTGGGAGTTGATGGGCGCGTCCGGCGAACGTCTGCTGTTCTATCTCGGCTTGGGCGCGGCGCTGGGCCTACTGGCATCCTGGCTGCTGTCGAGGCGGATCAAACGGCACACCCGTGGATTGGAGATCGCCGAGATCGCCGGGCTTGCGGATCATCGCGAAGCGTTGTTGCACAGCATTCGCGAGGGCGTTGTTGCGGTGAACAACGAGGGCGACATCACGCTGCTCAACGACAGTGCGCAGGATCTGCTGGGGGTGACCGACGATGCGGTGGGGCGTCCGGTGGACAGTGTGGGGTTGGATCCCGCGGTCGTCGACTTCTTACTGTCGGGTGAGGACGGCCAGTCCGCCGGCGATACCGTGATCGTCACGCGGACAAGGGTGCTGGCGTTGAACCGGAGGGCGGCGACGAGCCAGGGCCAGCGGATCGGCACGGTTACGACGATGCGTGACAGCACCGAGCTGGCGGCTCTGCAGGGCCAGCTGTCGTCGCACAAGAGCGTGACGGACACGCTGCGCGCGCAGACGCACGAGTTCGCGAACCAGCTGCACACCATCTCTGGCTTGGTCCAGCTGGGTGAATATGATTCGGTGCGTGATCTGGTCGGCACTCTGACGCGACGGCGGGCAGAAATCAGTGATGCAGTGACACAACGCATTTCCGATCCCGCCGTGGCGGCTTTGTTGATCGCGAAGACGACGCTGGCGGCCGAGAGCGGTGTGTCGCTCGAGATCTCCCCGGAGTCGCACCTGGCGGCGTTGCCGCCCGCGCTGGCGACCGACGTGATCACACTCCTTGGCAATCTCATCGACAATGCGGTCGATGTGTCGGTGGGGTCGAAGTCGGCTCGGGTCACGGTCAGCATCGGTGACCGTGAGGGTTTGATGATCTCTGTCGCGGATTCGGGGCCGGGTGTACCCGAGCATCTTCGGGAGTCGATCTTTGCGCGGGGTGTGACCTCCAAGTCTGAGGTCCCCGGCGGGCGGGGTATCGGACTGGCACTGGTGCGGATCGTGACATCGCAGCACGGCGGAACGGTGCAGGTGAGCGACGATCCCTTCGGTGGCGCACTTTTCGTGGTGAAGTTGCCTGCGAGCGTCGTCGCTGAGAAGGCGGCCCATGCGTGACGTGCTGATCGTCGACGACGACTTCATGGTGGCCGAGATCCATCGGCGATTTGTCGAACAAGTGGATGGCTTTCGGGCGACCGGGGTAACGCGGACGGGCGCGGAAGCGTTGACCGCGGTAAAGGACTTGCAGCCCGACCTGGTGCTGCTGGACGTGTATCTGCCGGATATGACTGGCCTCGAGGTGCTGCAGCAATTGCGGTCGGATGGCAACCTGGTCGGCGTCATCATGATCACCGCGGCGCGGGAGTTGGACACCGTCAAAGGTGCTTTGGACGGTGGGGCCGCCGATTTCCTGATCAAGCCGTTCGAGTTTCCGCAATTCAAGGTGAAGTTGGAGGCGTTCGCGGCACGGGCGGACACCCTGGAGTCCGCCGGTGGGATCGACCAGTCGCTGGTCGATTCCTTGTTTGGTCGGCCCGGCGGAGCGACACAGGCTCTGCCGAAGGGCCTCGGCGCCGAAACGGGCCAACTGGTGCTGGACGCGGTCCGCAGCGCCGGCGAGGTCTCTGCGGCCGAGTGCGCGGATCTGGTTGGGATTTCGCGAGTTAGCGCGCGGCGCTATCTCGAGCATTTTCTGAGCACCGACGTGCTGGAATTGCGATTGCAGTACGGCGCAGGCAGACCCGAGCGGCGTTATCACTTACGCGGCGTGTAGGTCAGCGAGCTCGATGCCAATTCTGACTTCGACTTCGCTCACGGTGATCAATCGAGATCCCGGCAGCGGCGGCGCCATCGACTGGTAGTGCGCGCCGGTGGGCGTGACGAATTCGGCAGTGTGGACTCCGTTTTCCTCACAGGTGTTCACCTCCCAGCCCGGTGACTCCTTGACGTAGTTGCAGTGTGCACACATACCCAGGCCATTGAGTGCATGAGTTGGTCCCCCGCGACTTCTGGGCACGGCGTGATCGCGATGCCGAATCGGGGCATCGCAATACGGCGTTCGACACGTTCGATCCCGCAACGCGATAAATTTCGCCAATCCCTTTGGGAAGCATCGTGACCGCGATTCCATCGCTACGAGGGATCCAGACTTGGGATGGCGGTAGAGCCGTCGTAAGGTGGCCGTCGAACGCGCGTCGCCAACCGCGGCGTCGACCAACTGCCGGGCCACCTCAGCGGGGATCGGGCCGTAGCCATCCACCAACGCCGGGCAATTGTCTCCGCCGAACAATGTTTCATCCGACATCACCAGGTTTACCGCGACCGGCTCCGGAACCTCGGCAGGTCGACCGGTCACCCGCTCGACCAAGGTGTCCGCCATTACCTGGCCGCGAGACCGATCGTCAAACGTCGTATCGGCGGCGCGTCTGAGTGCCGCGTACACACTCACTCCCTGCTTGACCGGCAGCAGTGCGGTCAAAAACGTCATGGCGTCGGGCGCTGGACGAATGCTCACATTTCGTTCGGTCTCTGCCTTGGCTGCCCGGTCAACAACCGCCTGGGGATCGAGGCGATAGGCGATGTCTTTGGCAATCGCGGTGATCCGAGCGTCGCCCTTTCCGTCGAGACTACCGACATCGGCGCACATTTCAGCGTCCAACGCTCGGCGGTCCGCCACGCTAAGGCAGGCTGACTCGCGCACGATCAGTGTGGCGCGCCATTCTGAGAGAGCACCACATTCCAAAGCAGCTAGGGTATAAGGCATTTCGTGCACCAGGGCTTTGGCGAATCCCAGGTGACGATAGCCGCGCGACGAGGAATCACGTCGCGCCAGAGCCACCTCGCTGGCCACACCGTTGCCCCGCTTAGCGGCCGGCATGCCCTCAGCAGCTTCCACAGCGCGTCGACGCTCGTCCAAGGCGGCCGCAGCGCGCGCCTGCCCGGCCGCCGCGGCTGACTTCAGTCGCTCAAGCTCGGCGATCCGACCGATCAACTCAGCCTCGTCGGCGAGCGAATCCACCAAGTTCCGCGTTGCGGTATCGAGCATGCTTCGACACTATCCGTACCCACTGACAAGTCTTGGCTCTGGGCGATGCGCGACGCTCAGCTGTTGCGGCGCCGGAAGATCCGACGAAGGCGACTGCCGCGCTCTTCTGGCTGGGCCGGTGCTTCGGCCGTCGGCCGCTTAACCGTGGCGTCAGTGTCCGAGATCGGAGTCTCAGCGTCACTCTCGGCTTCTTGCTCTGCTGCGTCTGCATCGGCTTCTTCCGCAGCTACCTCCGCGGCCACTTCCTCAGCCTCGTCGGCGCCCTCGACCGCGGCGTCGAGAGCCGCGGGCGCAGCGTCCTGCGCCTCAACGACGTCCTCACCCTCGACAGCGCCAACACCACCGACAGTTTCTTCTTCGTCCTGCGCGCTGTCCTGGGCGTCGGCTTCATCGAGTGAATCGTCGGTCTCATCTTCGACGTGTTCTGCGGCCTCGGCCAGCTCCCCCGCGGGTTCGTCGGCGTCGGCATCGTCATCGGCGGCTACCTCGGCGGCGACTTCCTCGGCCTCCTGCGCTTCGACCGCGTCCTCACCCTCGACAGCGCCCACGCCACCGACGGAGTCGGCCTCGTCGTCAGTGCTGTCCTGGGCGTCGGCTTCATCATCGGGTGAATCGTCGGTCTCATCTTCGACGTGTTCTGCGGCCTCGGCCAGCTCCTCCGCGGGTTCGTCGGCGTCGGCATCGTCGTCGGCGGCTACCTCTTCGGCGACTTCCTCGGCCTCGTCGGCACTTTCGACCGCGGCCTCATGAGCCTCGGGTGCGGCCTCCTGCGCTTCGACCGCGTCCTCACCCTCGACAGCACCCACACCACCGACAGAGTCGGCCTCGTCGTCAGTGCTGCCCTCGGTCTCGGCCTCATCATCGGGTGAATCGTCGGTCTCATCTTCGACATGTTCTGCGGCCTCGGCCAGCTCCCCCGCGAGTTCGTCGGTCGCTGAATCCTCGGCCGCCACCTCGGCGGCGACTTCCTCGGACGCATCGGCACTTTCAACCGCGGCCTCTTGAGCCTCGGGTGCAGCCTCCTGCGCTTCGACCGCGTCCTCACCCTCGACAGCGCCCACGCCACCGACGGAGTCGGCCTCGTCCTCCGTGCTGTCCTGGGCGTCGGCCTCATCGGGTGAATCGTCGGTCTCGTCCTCGACGTGTTCTGCGGCCTCGGCCAGCTCCCCCGCGGGTTCGTCGGCGTCGGCATTGTCATCGGCGGCTACCTCGGCGGCGACTTCCTCGGCCTCGTCGGCACTTTCAACCGCGGCTTCGTGAGCCTCGGGGGCAGCCTCCTGCGCTTCGATCGCGTCCTCACCCTCCACAGCGCCCACGCCACCGACGGAGTCGGCCTCAGATTCCTCGCCGGCTGCGGCTTCCTCAGCGTCGGCCGCTACCGCCGCCGCGAGCAGTTTGGCTTCGGCGGCAGTCTCTTCATCGACGGAATCGTCAGGTTCGACATCTTCCACGTCGAAGTGCTCATCCGCGTCGGCTCGAGCGTCTTCGTCGTCGTCCTGCCCGGCCACCTTTGCCGCCGCCACCACACCCGAAGTCGCCGCAACCGCGACCAGTTCGTCGGCCACCTCATCGACGAGCGACTCATCGCGCGGCTTACCCTTCAGCGTCGCCGGGTCCTCGCGACCCTTCGGCGCCACCATGAAGTACACCATCGCACCGATGAATACGAATGTGGACGTGAACGAGTTGACCCTGATATCGGCGATCAGCGTGGCCTGATCGCTACGCAACAGTTCGATCCAGAAGCGACCCAAGCAGTAGCCCGCGACGTACAGCGCGAACAACCGGCCGTGACCGATCTTGAACCGTCGATCCAGCCAGATCAACAGCGCGAAAATCAGGACATTCCACACCAATTCGTACAGGAACGTCGGATGTACGACCTCATACAGCTGGCCCGTAGACACACCATTGGCCAGGTCCGGGCTGACCACACCGTTGGCGCCCTCGCGCTCGTAGATCTCCAGACCCCACGGCACCGTCGTCGGCCGGCCGTACAACTCCTGGTTGAAGTAGTTGCCCAATCGGCCGATCGCCTGCGCCAGAATGATTCCCGGCGCAATCGCATCGCCGAATGCGGGCAGTGGAATGCCACGATTCCGGCACGCGATCCAGGCTCCAACGCCACCAAGCGCTACCGCGCCCCAGATTCCCAGGCCGCCGTCCCAGATTCGCAGCGCCCCGAGAATCCCTGGCTTGCCCTCTCCGAAATACTTCGACCAATCGGTGATGACGTGATAGAGCCGGCCGCCGATCAGACCGAACGGCACCGCCCACAGCGCGATGTCATAGATGACGCCACGCTCACCGCCCCTGGCTTCCCATCGGCGATCGCCGATGAGCAGCGCCGCCACGATCCCGAAGATGATGAACAACGCGTACGCACGAATCGGAACCGGACCGATATGCCAGACGCCCTGCGACGGACTCGGAATGTAGGCGAGCACAGTCGTCGTCACGCGGTAACCCTCTGCCGTACTCCCTCGGCGAGCTCAGCGGTAAGTGTCCGCACCGCGTCCTCCCCCTCCTGCAAGGCCGATACCAGCGCCGAGCCCACGATCACCCCGTCCGCATAGGCACCGATCTCTGCCGCCTGCCCGCGTGACCGGACACCGAGGCCGACGCCGACCGGGACATCCGACACCGCTTTCACGCGGCTGACCAACGCGGGCGCCGCATTGGATACAGCGTCGCGCGCGCCGGTCACACCCATCGTCGATGCGGCATAAACGAATCCGCGTGAAGCCTCGACCGTCGCCGCCAACCGTTCCGGCGTCGACGATGGCGCCACCAGAAAAATGCGGTCCAGGTCGTGGGCTTCCGATACCTCGATCCACTCCGACGCCTCATCGGGAATCAGATCGGGCGTGATCATTCCCAGTCCGCCGGCCGCGGCCAGATCGCGCGCAAACGCGTCGACACCCCAGCGCAGCACCACATTCCAGTACGTCATCACCACGGCCCGACCGCCAGCGTTGCTGATCGTCTCCACCGCTGCCAATGTGTCGCGCACCCGCACACCGCCGCGCAGCGCCACTTCGGTGGCCGCCGCGATCGTCGGCCCATCCATACCCGGATCCGAATACGCGATGCCCACCTCGACGAGATCGCAGCCGGATTCGACCAGCGCTGTCATCGCCGAGATCGACTTCGGCACATCGGGAAAACCGGTCGGCAGGTAACCGATCAGAGCCGCGCGGTCTTCCGCCCGGCAGGTGTCGAACATTGCGGCCAACCGGCTCACGATTCACCGTCCATCAGGCCAAACCATTTCGCCGCCGTCTCGACGTCCTTGTCGCCGCGTCCCGACAGGTTGACCAGAACGATCGCGCCGCTACCCAGTTCCTTGCCCAGCTTCAGCGCTCCGGCGACGGCGTGCGCCGACTCGATGGCCGGGATGATTCCTTCGGTGCGGCACAACAGTGCGAACGCATCCATCGCCTCGGTGTCGGTGATCGGTCGATACTCGGCGCGGCCGATGTCCTTCAAAAACGCATGCTCGGGACCCACACCCGGATAGTCCAAACCAGCCGAAATTGAATGGGATTCGATGGTCTGACCATCTTCGTCCTGAAGCAGGTACGAGAACGAACCCTGGAATGCCCCTGGTGTCCCACCCGTGAATGTCGCTGCGTGACGCCCGGTTTCGACGCCGTCGCCCGCCGCTTCGAAGCCGACAAGCCGTGTCCCGGGATCGTCGATGAACGCGTGGAAGATTCCGATCGCATTCGACCCGCCGCCGACACACGCTGTCACCGCATCGGGCAAGCGGCCGGCCTGCGACTGGATCTGCACGCGTGCCTCGAGCCCGATTACCCGCTGGAAGTCGCGCACCATCGTCGGGAACGGGTGAGGTCCCGCCGCGGTGCCGAAGCAGTAATAGGTGTTGTCGGCGTTGGTGACCCAATCGCGAAAGGCTTCGTTGATCGCATCCTTGAGCGTCTTCGAACCGGCCTCGACGGACACCACTTCCGCGCCGAGTAGGCGCATCCGCGCGACATTCAGCGCCTGACGTGCGGTGTCGACGGCACCCATGTAGATGATGCACTCCAGGCCCATCAGTGCACAGGCGGTAGCGGTCGCCACCCCGTGCTGCCCGGCCCCCGTCTCCGCGATCACCCGCGACTTGCCCATCTGCTTGGCCAGCAGCGCCTGACCGAGCACATTGTTGATCTTGTGAGATCCGGTGTGGTTGAGGTCTTCTCGCTTCAGGAACAGTCGCGCCCCACCCGCATGTTCAGAAAGCCGTGTCGCCTCGTAGATCGGCGACGGCCTGCCGGTGTAGTGGCGCTGCAGCCGATCCAGTTCATCGAGGAACACCTGATCGCCACGAGCCTTCTCGTAGGCCGCGGTCACCTCTTCGATCACCGTCATCAACGCCTCGGGGACGAATCGTCCACCATAAACACCGAAATGGCCGCGCGCATCGGGATCGTGGACCGTCGGTTCGGCCACCGCTGCACTGGAACGCGGCAACTCCGGCCCGGCAAGGTCGGCCATCAACGATGCTCTTCGCGCAAGCGGCTCATCGCCTTGTCAGCGTGACGGTTTCGGGCAGGACGGGTGCGTACCTGCGGTGACCAGATCGGCAACGGCGCCGCGAGGGTCACCACTGGTGACCAGTCCCTCGCCGACGAGCACGGCATCGGCGCCTGCTCCGGCGTATGCGAGTAGATCGGCAGTGCCGCGAACACCCGACTCGGCGATGCGAATGACCCCGCTCGGCAGGCCAGGGGCAATGCGCGCGAAGCAGTCCCGGTCGACGTTCAGTGTCTTGAGATCGCGTGCGTTGACGCCGATGACCTTCGCACCGGCCTGCAGGGCTCGATCCGCTTCCTCTTCGGTGTGCACTTCGACAAGCGCTGTCATCCCAAGCGATTCGGTGCGGTCGAGCATGGACTCCAGCGCCTGCTGTTCGAGCGCGGCAACGATCAGCAACAGCATGTCGGCGCCGTGCGCGCGTGCCTCGTGAATCTGATACGGGCCTACGATGAAATCCTTGCGCAGCACCGGGATTGACACCGCTGCGCGCACCGCGTCGAGATCGTCCAGAGAGCCGTTGAACCGGCGCTGTTCGGTCAGCACACTGATGATGCGTGCGCCGCCGTCCTCGTATGCGCGAGCGAGCGCCGCAGGATCCGAGATCGACGCCAGCTCACCGCGTGAGGGGCTGGCGCGCTTCACTTCCGCGATGACGCCGATGCCGGGTTCGCGCAGAGCCGCCAACACGTCCAGCGGAGACGGTGCGGCCTTGGCCGCTTCCTTGATGTCTGCGAACGGTAGAACAGCCTCGCGAGCTGCGACATCAGCGCGAACACCCTCAATGATGGTGTCGAGCACGGTTGCCGAACTCATGGGTGTTGATTCCTCTCGGATGATGCCCACAGATCTCTATCGAAGGGTAACCGTCGCCACACCCTCCGGTGTCACCGCCCCTCGCCCGGGTCGGTCGGGTCGCGGCCTTCGTCGAGTGCTTCCCACAGCTGTCGCTCCGACATCGCGTCGTCCGTTTCGTCCGCTGGAACAGCCGTACGGCGTGCGTACCGAGCCAACTTCGAAGTGTTCCTGGACGCCGAGCGCAGCAGCAGCACGGCACACGCAAGTGTGACGACCGCTGCCATCGCCGTGACCAGCGCACCCCCGTAGTGCCGCTGAGTCCCAACCAGGTCGGCAACTGGCGCATCGGCCAGATCAGACGCCCGGACGCCGACATCACGCATCACCCACAGGCTGATCGCCAAGTACGCCATACCGGCGCTGGCGATCGCCGCCAGTACGGCCAGCGCCCGCAACGGCCAGCCCCGCACTGCCAGCGCGGCGACGGCGGTGGCCAGCAGCAGAACGGCCAGCGGCACCAGGGCGGTCGACCACGACCCACCGGAGAGCGCGATCGTCCTGGGCTGCCCCAGCCCGTCGAACGACGTCACGTCGACCCACGTCATTTGCGACGCCCCCCACAACCCCGCCGCGGCCAGCACGAGCCCGAGCTGCGCGATCCGAATCACGGTTCGGTCAGCGTTTCCGCGGCCGCGATGGCGTTCAGCACCGCGCGGGCCTTGTTCGCCGCTTCCGTGTACTCGTACGGCCCGTTGGAGTCGGCCACGACTCCACCACCGGCCTGCACATACGCCGTGCCCGCGCGCATCAACGCCGTGCGAATCGCGATCGCGAAATCGGCGTTGCCCGCGAAGTCCAGATAGCCGAGCACGCCGCCGTACAGCCCGCGTCGGGTCTTCTCGACCTCCTCGATCAGCTCCATGGCACGCACCTTCGGCGCCCCGGACAGCGTGCCTGCCGGGAAGCACGCCGTCACCGCGTCCAACGCGGTCTTGTCGTCGGCCAGCTCGCCATGCACCGTCGACACGATGTGCATGACGTGGCTGTAACGCTCGATGTGGCTGTAGTCCTCGACCCGCACGGTGCCCGGCCGGCAGACCCGACCGAGGTCGTTTCGGCCCAGATCGACCAGCATCAGGTGCTCGGCGCGCTCCTTGTCGTCGTGGAGCAACTCCTTCTCGAGCAGCAAATCCTCTTCCTCGGTCTGCCCGCGCCACCGCGTGCCCGCGATCGGATGCGTCGACGCCCGGCCATCCTTGACCGTCACCAGCGCTTCCGGGCTTGATCCGACGATCGAAAAGTCCAGTCCACCAACATCGTTGGGCACATTGAGCAGATACATGTACGGGCTCGGGTTGCTCACCCGCAGCATCCGGTACACGTCGAATGGATCGGCGTCGGTGTCCATCTCGAACCGCTGTGACGGCACCACCTGGAACGCCTCGCCCGCCTCGATGTCGCCGACGAGTTTCTCGACGATCGCCGTGTATTCGTCCACAGTGCGCTGTGCACGGTGCAGCGGCTCGGGCCTGCTGAACGTCGCGACGGTCGACGGGAGGGGCTCACCGAGGGCTGCGGTCATCACATCAAGGCGGCCGACGGCGTCGTCGTAGGCCCAGTCCACCCGCTCGTCGGTGCCGTTCCAGTTCACCGCGTTGGCGATCAGCGTGATCGTGCCCTCATGGTGGTCGACGGCGGCAACGTCAGTGGCCAGCAGCAGCAACATGTCCGGCAGCCCCAGATCGTCCACGGCAAGCGCAGGCAGCTTCTCCAGACGCCGCACCAGGTCGTAGGCGAAGAACCCCACGAGACCCGACGAAAGTGGAGGCAGGCCCGTCACCGGCTCGGTCTTCAGCAGCTCCAGGGTCGCGCGCAGCGCCGCGAGCGGCTCACCGCCGGTGGGCGCATCCTTCGGGGTGGTGCCCAGCCAGACGGCCTCGCCGTCACGGACCGTCAGCGCCGACGGCGCACCGGCGCCGATGAACGACCAACGCGACCATGACCGGCCGTTCTCGGCCGACTCGAGCAAGAACGTCCCTGGCCGATTGGCGGCCAGCTTGCGGTACGCCGACAGCGGGGTTTCACTGTCGGCCAGCACCTTGCGGGTCACCGGCACCACGCGATGTTCGGCGGCCAGCGCCCGGAAGTCCTCGCGTGAGGTCGTGGGGGCCAGCGATGAGCGCTTGCGCGAAGAGCCATCAGCGAGGTTGGCGGTCGTTTGCACTCATCGATTCTCCCAGACGCGTGCCAGCGGCGACGACGACGCAGGGGTCAGCGGACTGGTCAGCACGACCGGCCCCTGCGCCATGAACCGCGGCGTACGGCCGCGGTGCTCGTCGGCCGCATGAACCGTGAAGGGGTGAACGAGGAACATGTCACCGGGCCGTCCGGTGGCGTGCACCACCGGACGGTGCGCGCTCGCCTCGTCGACCAGCCGACCCATCTCGGTCAACTCGACCGGATCCGGACCCAGCACTCGCGCCACGTCGCGGTGCGATCCGGCCCGGATGCGAGTGGGTGCGTCGTCCGGACCGACCTCCGAAAGCAGGGTGAGCAACAGCACGGTGTGCGGACGTCCGGTCACCGCCCACGACCCGTCGGGTTGCGGCGTATTGGCATCGATGTGCCAGCCGCGGTCGTCGTTGGGCGGTGCAACGGGAAACCGAACGGGGATGTTGCCCAACGCGCCTCGCGGCAACCACCCTCCGACACCGCAGACAACGTCCAGCGCCTGCGCCAGCACCGGGCTGCGCACCAGCTCACCGAACGGCCCTTGACCCGTCAGATCGGCCGCCCAGCGAACGGGCTCCGACCAGCCGGCGGGATCATCGGGCGACAGCTCCAACTGCTGCCACAGCACGGCGCGCGCCGCATCGGCGACCCTGCGGGAAGCCACCTGCTCGATCTTCGCGTAGCCGTTGGACATGAACTCGTCGACATCCAGCACCTGACGTACGCTCTCACGGCCACGGCAACCCGCGCCAACGAATTTCGGTGGGCGTAGCGTGGCGATCATGAAACGTGGCGACCAGGTTGCAGAGTTCGAATTGCCGGACCAGACAGGCACTGTGCGAAGCCTTACGGAGTTGCTCGCGGGTGGACCGATCGCGCTGTTCTTCTACCCCGCCGCAATGACGCCAGGATGCACCAAAGAAGCGTGCCATTTCCGCGATCTCGCCGCGGAGTTCGCCGCGGTCGGCGCCAGCCGCGTCGGCATCAGCACCGATGCCGTCGAGAAGCAGGCGAAATTCGCCGACAAGCAGAGCTTCGACTATCCGTTGCTGTCGGACACCGGCGGCGCCGTCGCCGCACAGTTCGGGGTGAAGCGCGGGTTGTTGGGCAAGCTCTCGCCGGTCAAGCGGACAACGTTTGTGGTCGACACCGATCGGACGGTCCTCGCGGTGATAGCCAGCGAGGTCAACATGGACACCCACGCAGACAAGGCGCTGGAGGTGCTGCGCCAACGTCAGTCCGCGTGACACCGGTTCTCGAACTTGCCGACGTGACGTTCCGTCGCGACGGCAGGCAGATCATCGACGGCATCTCGCTCACCGTGAACGCCGGTGAGCACTGGGCGTTGCTCGGTCCGAACGGTGCCGGCAAGAGTACGCTGCTGGGATTCTGTGCGGCAGTAACGTTCCCGAGCTCAGGCACCGTGCGCATTCTCGGCGAGCAGATGGGGCGCGTGGACCTCGCCCGATTGCGTCACTCCATCGGTCACGTCAATCCCCGTCACCGGCTGCAGTATTCGTTGACAGTGCGCGAGGTGGTGCTGACGGGTATCACGGCGACCATCGACCTCCCGATGCGTTGGACGCCCAGTCCCGAGGAACGCGGTCGTGCGGACGCGATGGTCGACGCGGTCGGCTTGTCGCACAAGGCGACTGACGTGTGGCCGAACCTGTCACAGGGGGAACGGGGTCGCACCCTCATCGCCCGCGCGCTGGTGTCCGAACCGCGACTGCTGTTGCTCGACGAGCCGACAACGGGCCTGGACGTCGCCGCGCGAGAACAGCTGTTGGAGACCATCGATTCGCTCGACGAGACGCATCCCGAAGTCGCGTCGATCCTTGTCACCCACCATCTCGAGGAGTTGCCGACCACCACGACGCACGCCTTGCTGATCGCCGAAGGGCGCACCGTTGCCGTAGGTCCCGCGCGGACAACGGTGACGACCGACAACGTCAGCGCCGCGTTCGATCATCCGGTGGTCGTCGGCTACGACGAAGGCCGATGGACCGCACGCGCCAAGGTCACCCGCATCATCGACCGGTGAGCGTCAAAGGTGGGCCCGCAGGTACGCCTCCATGCTGGCCCGAAATTCCCGCATCGAAGGCGCGTTGGGCTTCACACCGTCTGCGCCGTGGTACATCCCGGGAACCGTCACCAGCTCGGTTGGCACCCCGGCCGCTTTCAACCGGGCCGCGTAGTCGACGTCCTCAGCGTGAAAGACGTCGAGGTCCCCCACGCCGACCCAGGCGGGTGGCAGCCCCACCAAGTCGAGTCTGCGTGCTGGAGCGGCGTATTCGGGTGCATCCGACAACCGAGGGGCCCGGCCGAGATACGCCGTCCAGCCGAACGCGTTGGATTCGGGCGTCCATGCGAAGCGTCCCTCACCCCGATGATCACTGCGCAACGTGGATCTGTCATCCAGCATCGGATAGACGAGGACCTGCGCCCGCAACCCGATGCCCTCGTCATGACAGCGTTGCGCAACCGCCGCAGCCAGACCGCCCCCTGCACTGGCGCCGACGACCGCGACTCGGTTCGGATCGATCCCCAAATCGTCGGCATTGGCGAGCATCCAGCGCAGCGCGGCCATACAGTCGTCCAGCCCTGCGGGAAAAGGATGCTCGGGCGCCAACCGGTAATCGGGCGAAACCGCCACCACCCCAAGATCGCTCGCCAGGCGGCCGGTACCTGCCGCCTCGAACTCCGGGGTGCCGACGACGTACCCACCCCCGTGGATCCACAACACAGCAGGACTTGGCGTGAGGCGATGTTTCGGCATGAAAACCAATGTGCGAACTGAGGACCGGCCGACGAAGCGCTGTGTGACGGTGACGTCGGAACCCGGCCTTGTGCGGATCTTGAAGATCAACCGGAGCACCCACAGGTTCTTGGCGGTCAACGGCCCCGCCACATACGGCAGTACCGGGCTTCGCAGGTCGGGTGCGACGCGTGACAACCCATCACGGACCGCGAGATGGCTGCGCACCATCGCTGCGACAAGCGTCAGTCCGATGACCGCCGCAATCCGCTTCATCTCAGTCCTCCGCGGTCAGCAACACGTCCGCATCGAAGCAACTGTGCGCGCCGGTGTGGCATGCAGCACCGACCTGGTCGACTTCCAGCAGCACCGTGTCCCCGTCGCAATCCAGTCGCACCGAGTGCACATACTGGGTGTGTCCCGACGTGGCGCCCTTGACCCACTGTTCGCCCCGCGACCGCGAATAGTAGGTCGCTTCACGGGTTTCCAATGTCCGCGCCAACGCGTCGTCGTCCATCCACGCGACCATCAGCACCTGACCGGTACCGCGCTCCTGCACCACCGCGGCGAACAATCCGTTGGCGTCGCGCTTGAGCCGGGCGGCGACGTCGGAGTCCAGTGCGCTCATCTCACGACGATCCCCTCTGCCGCCATCGCCGCCTTGACCTGGCTGATCGTCAGCTCCCGGAAATGGAACACGCTCGCAGCCAGCACCGCGTCAGCACCTGCAACAACCGCGGGCGCGAAATGTTCCGGCGCCCCTGCGCCACCACTGGCGATCACCGGGACGTTGACCGCCCCGCGCACCGCCGCGATCATCGGCAGGTCGAACCCGGCCTTGGTGCCGTCGAAGTCCATCGAGTTCAACAGGATCTCGCCGACACCGAGCTCGGCTCCCCTGGCCGCCCATTCGACGGCATCGATGCCGGTGCCGCGTCGCCCGCCGTGGGTGGTGACCTCCCAGCCCGACGGCGTCGGCTCCTGGTCCTGTGGCACCGTGCGTGCGTCGACCGAAAGCACGATGCACTGCGAACCGAACTGGCGCGACAACTCGGCCAGCAGTTCTGGTCTGGCGATGGCGGCCGTGTTGACCGCGACCTTGTCGGCACCCGCGCGCAACAACACGTCGACATCGGCCACCGACCGCACACCGCCGCCGACCGTCAGCGGGATGAACACCTGCTCTGCCGTGCGCTTGACGACCTCGAGCATGGTCGCCCGTCCGGTCGACGATGCGGTGACGTCCAGGAACGTGAGCTCGTCGGCGCCCTCGGCGTCGTATGCGGCGGCCAGTTCGACGGGATCCCCGGCGTCGCGCAGGTTCTCGAAGTTCACGCCCTTGACGACCCGGCCGTCATCGACATCCAGGCAGGGAATGATGCGCACCGCAAGGTCCATCTAGTAATCCTCCGGTGCGCCGACCGATTGCAGCAGTTCGAGTAGTTCCCCGTGCACGCCCGGCGCCCCGACCAACGCTGAACGCGATTCGGTGGTCCAATCGGTGCCGTCCAGGTTCGTGACGATGCCGCCCGCCGCGCGCACAAGCGCGACACCCGCGGCGTGGTCCCACAGGTGCGCGCCGAAACTGATGGTACCGCCGAGGATTCCGGACGCGGTGTAGGCGAAGTCGACGCCGGTGGCACCGTGCATCCGCATGCGCGAGCATTTGCGGCTCAGGCTTTCGATCACCGCGAGTCGGTACCGCCCGGGCACCTTGCCTCGCGAATCGACATTGAACGTACTGAGCCCGACGATGGACTCGGATAGCTGCGCGGGCCGCAGCGCCGGCTGCTCGACACCGCTGCTGCGCAACGGTTTACCGACGACACCGGTGAAACGCTCACCAGTGAACGGAATCCAGGTCAGCCCAGCGACGGGCTCGCCGTCGCGCAACAGCCCGAGCAGGATCGCCGCCATTGGAGATCCGGCCGCATAGTTGAACGTCCCGTCTATCGGATCGAGCACCCATACGAGCGGCGAATCGACATCGGCGCCGCCGAACTCCTCGCCGTGCACCTCGATGCCGGTCTCCCGCCGCAGCGCCTCGACCACCTGGCGTTCGATTGCGAGGTCCACTTCGGTGGCGAAGTCGTTACCCTTTTTCTGCACTGCCGAATCGGCACGGTGACCTTCGATGAACGGCTTCGCCGCATCGTCGAGGATCTTGGTGGCCACGGCGACCAACCCATCGAGGTCCGCCGTATCGAGGGCCATCTACCGTGCCACCGCCGCGAGCGCCTCGGGAAGCGTGAACCGCCCCGCGTACAGCGCCTTTCCGACTATCGCGCCTTCCACGCCACGGTCGGTCAAGGTCGCGATCGCGCGCAGATCGTCGAGACTGGACACCCCGCCGGACGCAATCACCGGTGCATTGGTGCGATCGGTGACCTTGCCCAGCAGCTCGAGGTTCGGGCCGTTGAGCGTGCCATCCTTGGTCACGTCGGTGACGACGAAGCGCGTACATCCTTCGCGGTCAAGGCGTTCCAGCACGTCCCACAGGTCACCGCCGTCGGTTTCCCACCCGCGGCCCCGCAACCGGTGGTCGTCGCCGGAGATCTTCACGTCGAGCCCGACGGCCACCTTGTCGCCATGCTCGGCGACGACCTTCGCGCACCACTGCGGATTCTCCAGCGCGGCGGTGCCGAGGTTCACGCGGGCGCATCCGGTGGCCAGGGCCGCCTCCAGCGAGTCGTCGTCGCGGATCCCCCCCGACAGTTCCACCGCGACGTCGAGCCGCCCGACCACCTCGGCGAGCAGTTCACGGTTGTTGCCCCTGCCGAATGCGGCGTCGAGGTCAACCAGGTGGATCCACTCCGCGCCGTCCCGCTGCCAGTTCATCGCGGCGTCGAGCGCCGAGCCGTATTCGGTCTCGCTGCCCGCCTTTCCCTGCATGAGGCGAACGGCGCGGCCCTCGACCACGTCAACGGCGGGAAGCAGTATCAATGTCACGGCCGACAACCTAGAGCCCCTCAACCCAATTGCCCAAAAGCAAAGCCCCGGCGTCGCCACTCTTCTCCGGGTGGAACTGTGTCGCAGCGAGCGGTCCGTCCTCAACCGCGGCGAGGAACGGGACCGTGTGGGTGGCCCACGTCAACTTCGCATCCGGGCTGCCTTCCCACTGCTGCGCGGCATAGGAGTGCACGAAGTAGAACCGGGTGTCGGGATCCAATCCCTTGAACAGCCGGGTGCCCGCAGGCGCGTCCACGACGTTCCAGCCCATGTGCGGGATCACCGGGGCATCCAGCCGGATCACCGCACCGGGCCACTGACCGCAGCCGGTGCTCTCCACGCCGAATTCGACCCCGCGCGCGAAAAGGATCTGCATCCCGACACAGACCCCGAGCACAGGGCGCCCCAGGGCGACCCGCTCGGCGATGATCTTCTGCCCACCGATCTGCCGCAGACCCGTCATGCACGCCTCGAATGCGCCGACGCCCGGTACCACCAGACCATCGGCGTTCATCGCCGCGTCGGCATCCGCGGTCACCTCGACGGCTGCGCCCGTCCGCTCCAGCGCACGCTGAGCCGACCGGAGATTTCCGGAGCCGTAGTCGAGGACGACGACTTTAGCTGTCACAGTGCGCCCTTCGTCGACGGCACTCCCGTGACACGCGGATCGAACTCGACGGCCTGACGCAACGCCCGCGCGACAGCCTTGTACTCCGCCTCGGTGATGTGGTGCGGGTCGCGGCCGTACAGCACCCGCACATGCAGCGCGATGCGCGCGTTCATCGCGATGGTTTCGAACACGTGGCGATTGACCACCGTGTGGTAGGGCGCCTCGGATCCGGCAATGGTGAAGTGCAGCATGTGATCCGGCTCGCCGGTGTGCACACAGTAGGGCCTGCCGGACACGTCTACCGCGGCGTGCGCAAGCGATTCGTCCATCGGAATCCAGGCATCGCCGAAGCGACGGATGCCCTTTTTGTCACCCAGTGCTTGCCCGAGCGCCTGGCCTAGCACGATCGCGGTGTCCTCGATGGTGTGATGGCCTTCGATCTCGACGTCGCCCTTCGAGCGCACGGTCAGGTCGAAGCTGGCGTGGCTGCCCAATGCGGTCAGCATGTGGTCGAAGAACGGCACACCGGTTTCGACGCTGACGTTGCCGGTGCCGTCGAGGTCGAGTTCGACCACGATGTCCGATTCCTTGGTTTTGCGTTCGATCTTCGCGATACGGGACATGGTCACTGTGCTCCTATGGATACGAGTTCGGTAGCCGCCAGTCGAGCGCTGACCTCGAGCAGCGCATCGTTCTCTTCGGCAAGTCCAGTGGTGGCGCGCAGGTAGCCGGGAATGCCGACGTCCCGGATGAGGACCCCGGCAGTCAGATAACGCTGCCACGTGGCGGATGCGTCGGCGAATTCACCGAACAATACGAAGTTGGCATCGCTGTCGATGACGCGAAAACCCATGCCGCTCAATGCTTCCGCGACTCGGTTGCGCTCGGCGATCAGCGTGGCCACGCTGCCCAGGGTGTCGTCGGCGTGGCGCAGCGCTGCGCGGGCGGCCGCCTGGGTCACCACCGACAGGTGGTACGGCAGCCGAACCAGCAGCATGGCATCGATTACCGCGGGGGCGGCGATGAGATAGCCGAGCCGTCCGCCGGCGAACGCGAACGCCTTGCTCATGGTGCGGGTGACGACGAGCCTGCTCGGGTACTCGTCGATCAGGTTGACCGCGCTGAGCTGGCTCGAGAACTCGCCGTAGGCCTCGTCGACGATGAGCATTCCGGTGGACATCGCTCCCAGGAGGTGCCGCAGGTGCTCCAGCGAAACGCTCTGTCCCGAAGGGTTGTTGGGGCTGGCGAGAAACACGATGTCCGGGGTGTGCTCCTTGATCGCCCCGACCGCGACGTCGACGTCGAGGCTGAAGTCGTCGGCGCGGTTCGCGACGAGCCACTTCGTCTGCGTCCCGTCGGAGATGATGGGGTGCATCGAGTACGACGGCACGAACCCGATGGCGCTACGTCCGGGGCCACCGAACGCCTGCAGAAGCTGCTGCAGGATCTCGTTGGAACCGTTTGCCGCCCAGAGGTTCTCAACATCGAGGGCGACACCGGTCTGCGCACTGAGGTACGCGGCCAGATCGGCGCGTAGCGCCACCGCGTCACGATCCGGGTAGCGGTGCAACTCACCCGCGACTGCCCGGACCGATTCGGTCACGTCGTCAACGAGAGCTTTCGTCGGGGGGTGCGGATTCTCGTTGGTGTTCAGCCGCACCGGCACCTGCAACTGCGGCGCACCGTACGGCGACTTACCGCGCAGATCTTCGCGCAACGGGAGGTCGTCCAGTGAAACTGATCGACCGGGCGGCTGCGCTTTCACTTCTTCGCGCAAGCGGTTCATCACCTTTCGAACCTCCGCCGGACCGCTTCGCCGTGGGATGGCAGGTTCTCGGCCTCGGCGAGCGTGATGACGTGCCCGGACACGTCCTTCAGCGCGGCCTCGTCGTAGTCGACGACGTGGATGCCGCGCAGGAACGTCTGCACGGACAGTCCGCTGGAGTGCCTGGCGCAGCCGGCGGTGGGCAGCACGTGGTTCGATCCCGCGCAGTAGTCGCCGAGACTCACCGGCGCGTACGCACCGACGAATATCGCACCGGCCGAACGGATTCGGCGGGCCACGTCGCGGGCGTCGACAGTCTGGATCTCCAGGTGCTCGGCCGCGTAGGCGTTGACCGTACGTATGCCCGCCTCGAGATCGTCGACCAAAACGGTCGCAGACTGCTTACCGCTCAGCGCCGCCGTCACCCGCTCACGGTGGACCGTGGTCTCGAGCTGGATCGCCAGTTCCCTGTCGGTGGCGTCGGCCAGCTCGGTGCTGGTGGTGACCAGGACGCTGGATGCCATCTCGTCGTGCTCCGCCTGGCTGATCAGGTCGGCGGCCACGTGCACGGGGTTCGCGGTGTGGTCGGCGAGGATCGCGATCTCGGTCGGGCCGGCCTCTGCGTCGATTCCGACCTGTGAACGGCAGATCCGTTTGGCCGCGGTGACCCAGATGTTGCCCGGTCCGGTGACCATATCGACCGGGGCCAGCTCGGTCCCGTCCGTGTCGGTGCCACCGAACGCCAGCAGCGCGACGGCCTGCGCGCCGCCGACGGCCCACACCTCGTCGACACCCAGGAGCCGTGCGGCAGCCAGGATCGTGGGGTGCGGCAGGCCTTGGAAGGGACCCGACTGTGCCTGCGGCGGGCTGGTGATCACCAACGAATCGACACCGGCCATCTGGGCGGGCACGACGTTCATGACGACGCTGGACGGATAAACCGCGTTGCCGCCCGGGACGTAGAGGCCGACGCGCTCGACCGGCACCCACCGTTCGGTCACGGTGGCGCCGGGGGCGAGCGTCGTCGTGGTGTCGGTACGGCGCTGGTCGGCGTGCACAGCACGGGCGCGGTCGATCGCCACTTCGAGCGCGGCACGGACGTCGGAGGGCAGTTCGTCGAGCGCGCTCTGCAGATGAGCCGCGGGCACCCGAACCTGCGCGGGTCGCACGCCGTCGAACGATTCACCGAATTCGAGGGCAGCTTCAGCGCCGCGATCGGCCACCGCCTTCACGATGGGCCGAACCTTGGGCACCACCGCGTCGACGTCCACGCCACCGCGCGGCAGCGCCGACCTCAGGCGCGCAGCCGATAACTCGGTGCCCCGCAGATCGATGCGGGCGAGCAGCACTGACGAATCACTCACGTAGCCATTGTCCCAGAACAGGCCAAATCGTTATCGGCTGCGCCACGCACCGTCGCCGCTGGTGGCACGAGAGCGTGCTTACTTGCAGAGATCGGCGATCTCGGCACTGGACGCGTCGGCTTCCTTCAGCCTCGCTGACTGGGCCGGATCGGAGTTCGGGATGCCCGCGATCGAGTGCGCCCCGATATCCATCAGTTGGTTGGCGAAATTGCGGATGGCATCCGTCAGATCCTGCGATGTATCCGGCTGCAGACGAGCCAGCAGGTACTGACCACCCTCGACGAGCGACAGGCGCGCGTTGGCGGCGACGGCCATCGAGCCGGTGACGTCCGCGGGACCGCCCGGGGGTTGGAGGTGGGTATTCGTCTGGACGCCGGTCCGAACGAGGTTGAACGCCTCGCAGATGGTGCCCTTGGGGTTGTCGTCGGCATCGCCGGTGAAGACGGATGCCGTTTCATCTGACTGAGCTGTCTGGGACGACTTCGATTCCTTGATCAATACCCAGGCGGCCAGGCCCACCGCGATTAGCGCGATGACCAGGGCCAGGACGGACACGATAGAGCTCTTGGCAGACGCCGCTGTCTCAGACATGCGGCCGACAGTAGTGCCAGCTTCGGGATCTTCGATTCGATTCTCACAGTCACGTAGTGTCCAGATTCATGTCCGCCAAGGATCACCCCAACAATGCGCCGGGCGTCCCGATGATCTATCCGCCCACGTTCGAGCGCCTGCAGATCAAGTACATGAACCCGATGGTCAAGCGGATCGCGCGGTTCATGCCCGGCGTCGCGAAGATCCGGCATCGCGGCCGCAAGTCCGGCAAGAGCTACGAAACCGTCGTCACCCCCTTCCGCAAGGGCAACACCCTCGCGATCACGCTCGGCCATGGCAAGACCGACTGGGTCAAGAACGTGCTCGCCGCCAACGAGGCCGACGTGATCTTCGGCTCGCGCACCGTCCACATCGTCAACCCGCGCATCCTGCCCGCGGGTAGCGGAGGAGCCGAGGACCTGCCGTTCATGGCGCGCGCACAAGCGAAGAAGATGGCGATCCTCGTCGCCGATATCGCCTGAGCTAACGCATGAAGACCGTCTTGCCCGTCATCACGGGCCAGACGTCGGCCGCCGCATCCCACGGCGCCACGCGGTCGACCGCGGGAGTGACATCGCAGCCCGCCTGGAGTAGTTCGATCACCTCGGGAATGGCGGCGCGGGCGTTGACCCGCCCCGTGACGAACCTGACCCCGCGCGTGTACATCGAGAGCAACGGCACCTCCACCGTGCCCTGGTAATAGATGCCGGTGTCGGTACACACTCCATCGGGCCACGTCACGCGTAGCGCCGCCGCCAGCACGTCGGGGTCGGCGGAGGTGTGGACGGTGACCGGGTAGCTGCCCAGTGACTTGTCCGGTTTAGGTATGTCATGCACTGTGGCCCCCAGCTTTTCGGCTGCGGCCAGCCGGTGTGGATCGATGTCGACATAGTCGACGCGGTAGCCGAGCGCGACGCCAAGTCCCGCCGCGTACAGGCCGATGGATTGCCGTCCGGCAACGAGGACACGTCGATCCACGTCATCGAGCGCGTCGAGTTCGGTCCGGTAAGGCCCGACACCGCGCCAGGCGTCGACGATGTTGTCCGAAAGCGACGCGATGCCGATGGGATCCAGCCCGGGCGGAATGGGCACCAGCATCGCGTCGGCGTACGGCACGTGCACCAGATCGGCCAGGAATCCACCACCGTCGAGCCCGGCGAGCGGCGCCATTCCGTACATGGCCATCAGCGGCAGCGCGCCGCAGGATCCCGTCACTCCCCTTCGGCATTCGCGGCATTGCCCGCAGCTGATCTGGAACGGAATCACAACCTGATCGCCGGGCGCCACGCCCTGTACGGCATCACCCACAGCGACGACCTCGCCGATGCCCTCGTGCCCGACGGCGTGTCCGGGTGGCATCGGGAGCCTGCCCTCGGCGACGGCGACGTCGAGGTCGCAACACGCCACCACGGTCGGGCGAACTATGGCCTGCTCAGGAGATTGAATCTCGGGCTCGGCGGTCTCGCGCCAGGCATACGTGCCCATCTCCTCGAATACCAGCTGTTGCATCGGCGCCCCTTCTTTAGCGACTGTTCAACTATTCTTGAGTGACCTTTCAAGTAAAGTCAAGGGATGCCCCGCCCCGATCGGAGCCGCGCCGCCCTCGTCGACGCCGCCGCCCTGCTCTTTCGCAGGCAGGGCTATGCGGCAACCGGTGTGAATCAGATTCTGGAAACCGCTGACGTCAAGGCCGGATCGCTGTACCACCACTTTCCCGACGGCAAACAGCAGTTGGCCGCCGCCGTGGTGGACAGCGCGGGAACCGGCATCGAGACGCGACTGCGGCAGTTCCTCAGCAGCGGATTGCCCGTGTCCGACATCGTCGACGGCTGGATCGATCTGATGTCCTCGGGGCTGGCGATGGACCGGCGCGACGGCTGCCCCATCGAACCGATCGCGACCGAATCGGTGAATGCGAGCCCGCTCGTTCGTGAAGCATCGTCTCGGGCGTTTCGCGCGTGGCAGATGGCCATCGGGGACCGACTGCGCGAGGACGGGTGGGCCGAGGCCGACGCGATTGAGACGGCGCTCGCCGTCATCGCGCTGCTCGAAGGGGCGCTCATCCTGTCGCGTATCGCGGGTGACAGTGCGGCGCTCGACGCCGCGAAGGCGGGCGCACGCACGCTGCTCACCAGATAGCTATTTGCACAACTCTTCGAGGCTGGCGTTCACGTCGTCCGCGTTCTTCAGTCGCTGCGCCTGCGCGGATTCGTCGTTCGTGACGCCGGCCGTCGCGTTGGCGCCGATATCCATCAAGGTCTCGGCGAATTCGCGAACCTTGGCGGCCAGATTTTCCGGCGTCGCGGGGTCCAGCCGCGCGATGAGGTACTGGCCGCCGTCGTTCAGCGAAACCCGCGCATTGGCTGCCACCGCCTGCGCGCCGGTGACGTCACCCGCCCCGCCTGCCGGCATCAGGTTGGTGTTGAGCGAAACACCCCGTCGTACGATGTCGACGGCCGCGCAGGCCCTGGCCTCGGCATCGGCGACTTGTGCCGCGTCATAGTCCCTGTTCGCGGGGTTCGACCTGTACACCGACCAGGCGGCCAGCATGAGCGCGGCGACCGCGACAACCAGACTGATGACGGTCAGCACCACGAGGCGGCGCGAAACGGCGTTCACGATGCGCCATCGTAATGGCCTGTGCTGTTTAGAGATCCAGGCCGATGTCGAGCACCGTCACCGAGTGGGTGAGCGCACCGACTGCCAGGTAATCCACACCTGTTCCGGCGTACTCCGCCGCGGTCTCGAGCGACAACCCGCCAGAAGATTCCAGCTCGGTTGCGGGCGAGCGCGCATCACGGCGCTGAACCGCAATCTGCGTCTGCCATACCGGGAAGTTGTCGAGCAGCACGAGTGCCTGATCCCCCAGGTTCTCGGCGAACACCTCATCGAGTTGCTCCAGAGAGTCGACCTCCACCTCGCATGGCAGACCCGGTGCGGCCGCCCGTACGGCACGCAGCGCGGCCACCACCGAGCCGGCGGCCGCGACGTGGTTGTCCTTGATCAGCGCGGCGTCGCCCAGCCCCATCCGGTGGTTCACACCGCCGCCGACCCGGACCGCGTACTTCTGCAGAGCCCGCAGTCCGGGCAACGTTTTGCGGGTGTCCCGGATCTTGGCTCCGGTACCCGCAACGGCGGTCACCCACTGTGCGGTCGTGGTGGCGATACCCGACAGGTGACACACCAGGTTCAGCGTGGTCCGTTCGGCGGTCAGCAAGCCCTGCGTCGGCGCTTCGACGGCCAGCACCACCCCGCCCGCGTCGAGCCGCTCACCGTCGTCGACACGATGTTTGACGACGTACCCGCCGGCACCGATCACCTCGTCGAGTACCAGTAGCGCGATGCCCACACCGGCGATGACGCCGGGTTGTCTGGCGACCATCGACGCGGTCGTCGTGGCACCCGCGCTGACTGTCGCCAGCGTGGTGACATCGGGGCCGTACCGCAAGTCCTCCTCGAGTCCACGGGCGATGACCCGGCGAGCCTCGGTCAGCTCATCGGCAGTCAGTTCCATCACGCGCACACCACCGCGGGCACCAGACTGCGGGCCATCGTCGGGTCGGCATCCGGATAGTCGGCGCGGTGGTGACAACCCCGCGATTCGGTGCGATCCAATGCGGCCGTCATCACCGCACCCGCCGCGCATGTCAGCGCTACATCTTCGAAATCCCTGCGCGAGTTGAGCCTCCGTGGAGTCGCGGTCTCCAAGACATGCCCCAGCGAGCGCAGGCCGACATCGTCTCTGACCACCGCCGCGCACCGCGTCATCGCCCGCTGCAGATCGGCCCTCGGGAGTGCGCGTCGAGTCGTGGACTCCGGCGCTGCCGCGGTGGCGGTTCCGGCATCCGAAGCGTGTGCCGCTGCGGCAATTCCGGCCCGGCCGCCGACGACGAGGCCTTCGAGCAGGCTGTTGGAGGCCAGCCGGTTCGCGCCGTGCATCCCGGTGCGGGCCACCTCCCCTGCCGCGAAAAGACCGGCCAATTCGGTGCGCCCATGGACATCGGTCACCACTCCGCCGCAGCTGTAGTGCGCACCCGGGACGACGGGGATGGCTTGACGCGTCGGATCGATACCCGCGTCCCGGCACGCCGCCGTGACGGTGGGAAAGCGCTTCTTGAAACTCTTGATGCCGCGCGCGTCGAGGTAGACACAGGGGTCGCCGGTCTCGGTCATCCGGGCGTTGATCGCAGCGGCGACGATGTCGCGCGGCGCGAGGTCGCCCATCGGGTGCACTCCCTCGGTCACCGAGCGACCTTGTGAGTCAACAAGGACCGCACCTTCGCCACGAACCGCCTCGGTGATCAGCGGCCGTCTCCCGCCCGCATGCCCGTCGAACAGCATGGTCGGGTGGAACTGGATGAACTCGAGGTCGGACACCGGCAGCCCGGCCCACATGGCCAGCGCGACGCCGTCACCGGTCGAACCGTCGGGATTCGTGGTCGCCGAGTAGAGGTGCCCCAATCCGCCGGTCGCCAAAATCACCGATCGGGTGTGAATGATTCCTGGACCATCGTCGTTGAGCGTCAGGACACCGGTGACCGCACCGTCGTCGTGCAGGATCTCCAGCGCGACGTGGCTGCGACGGATGTCCAACCGAGCCGCGGCGACGTCGAGGGCACGCTGCACTTCCGCGCCGGTTGCGTCGCCTCCGGCGTGGATGATCCGCCTGGCCGAATGACCACCCTCGCGGGTCAGGGACCACTGTCCGGGTGCCGCTTCGTCGAACCGCGCACCGTCTTCGACGAGATCACGCACCGCGCGGTAGCCATCGGCGACGATGGAACGCACCGCTTCCGGGTCACACAATCCGGCCCCCGCTGCCAACGTGTCGGCTACATGCGCCTCGACCGAATCGCCTTCTTCCCGAAGGACTTCCGGCAACACGACCGCGATGCCGCCCTGCGCGTAGAACGTGGCGGTGTCGCCGGCCTTGCTGAGCACCATCACCTTCTGGCCCCGACGGTGTGCGGCGAGCGCGGCGCACAGACCCGCCACACCGGTGCCGATGACGACGACGTCGGCACGCTGCTGCCAGTAGCCGGCTAGCCGGCCTGAGCCGCCGCAAGCGGCCTGGCGCTTCACTCGCCGCCGCCGGGTTGTCCGATCTCGATCATCCGCAGCACGCTGGCACGGGCCAGCCGGGCGGTATCGGGATCGACGTCGACTTCGTCCTTGCCTTCCACGAGGCAGCGCAACAGCGCAGCCGGGGTGATCATCTTCATGAACTTGCACGACGCCCGGTCGTTGACCGCTTGGAAGTCGACTTCCGGTGCGGCGCGGCGCAATTGGTGCAGCATCCCGACCTCGGTCGCGACCAGCACCTGGCGGGCCCGGGTGTCGCGGGCGGCGTCCAGCATGCCGCCCGTGGACAAGATCTTGACCCTGTCCTCGGGGAACGCGCCTTCCCCCGCCAGGTACAGAGCCGAAGTGGCGCAACCACATTCGGGATGTACGTAGAGTTCGGCGTCCGGATGGGCGCGGGCCTGGTCGGCAAGTTCGTCGCCGTTGATCCCTGCGTGCACGTGGCATTCACCAGCCCACACATGCAGGTTCTCGCGGCCGGTGACGCGGCGTACGTGAGCGCCGAGGAACTGGTCCGGGCAGAACAGCACCTCGCGGTCGGCCGGGATCGAGGCAACGACCTCGACCGCGTTCGACGACGTGCAGCAGATGTCGGTCTCGGCTTTCACCGCGGCGGTGGTGTTGACGTACGACACGACCACCGCACCCGGGTGTTCGGCTTTCCAGGCGCGCAGTTCGTCGGCGGTGATCGAGTCGGCCAGGGAGCATCCCGCCCGTTGATCGGGTATCAGCACGCTCTTGCCCGGAGACAGGATCTTCGCGGTCTCAGCCATGAAGTGCACGCCGCAGAACACGATGGTGTCCTCGGGGACTTCCGCGGCGATGCGCGACAACGCCAGGGAGTCGCCGACGTGGTCTGCGACGTCCTGGATCGCCGGCAGCTGATAGTTGTGCGCCAGCAGCGTCGCACCGCGCAGATCGGCCAGGCGGCGCACCTCGGCGGCCCATTCCTGATCGCCGTCGACGCCGGAATATCCGTTGGGACCAGCAACGATGTGGTCCGCCAGATCGTTAGCGGGCATGCGATCCAGAACCGTCATAGCCGCCTCCTTAGGCTTCTCGAGGTTTTCGACTTACAATCGAAAACATGCCCCATAGTAACACCGCGCATGAGGTGCTGGCCGCCGTGTTCCAGGTTCGAGCTGTCGACTCCCCGAAACCCGCACTTCACGTGCTGTTGTGGCAGCGTGCACTGGAGCCGGAGGCCGGAAAATGGGCTCTGCCGGGCGGCAGCTTGGGTAACGACGAGGATCTGACCAGCTCCGTTCGGCGCCAGCTCGCCGAAAAGGTCGACCTGCGTGAGGTTGCCCACCTCGAACAGCTCGCGGTTTTCTCCGATCCGTGCCGCGTCCCGGGCACCCGCACCATCGCGTCGACATTCCTCGGGTTGGTGCCCTCCCCCGCTACCCCGGAATTGCCGCCGGACACCCGATGGCATCCGGTCGACGATCTGCCGCAGATGGCGTTCGACCACGGCCCGATGGTCGAGCACGCGGTTGCGCGCCTCGTCGCCAAGCTGTCGTATACGAACATCGGGTTCGCCTTGGCGCCAACTGAATTCGCCGTGTCGACACTGCGCGACATCTACAGCGCTGCGCTGGGACACTCAGTCGACGCGACCAATTTGCAACGCGTGCTGGAACGACGCAACGTCATCACCCGCACCGGTACGACCGCTCGATCGGGCCGCAGCGGTGGTCGTCCCGCGGCGCTGTACCGGTTCACCGACTCCCGCTACCGAGTGACCGACGAATTCGCCGCGTTACGCCTGCCCGGGTGAGTCGGCTGGCTTCTTAGGGCTCTCTTAAGCAAGAATGGCCGGATGGATCTGGGCAGCGTCGCGCCAGCAGCTGGTGCAGAGTGGATCGGGCACGTCCCCCACGAGGAGCTGGTAGGCGGTGCCCGGCCGCAATTGCCGTCCGATGACCCTTTCTACGAACCGCCCCCGGGGTTCCAGCACGCCACTCCGGGCACCGTCCTGCGCAGCAGGGACGTCGAGTTGGCGTTCATGGGCCTGATCCCACAGCGCGCACGGGCCACCCAGCTGCTGTATCGCACCACCGACATGCACGGCAACGCCGACGCGGCCGCGACCACCGTGATCGTGCCGGCAGAACGCGCGCCGTCGGCCGTCACACCGGTGATCTCCTACCAGTGCGCCATCGACGCCGTGACCTCACGCTGCTTCCCCTCGTACGCGCTGCGGCGCCACGCGCACGCAACGGGGTCCGTCGCACAATTCGAGTTTCTCCTGGTCGCCGCGTGCCTCGCCGAGGGCTGGGCGGTGTCGGTGCCGGACCACGAGGGCCGCCTGGGCATGTGGGGCGCCCCGTACGAACCCGGCTACCACGTGCTCGACGGCTTGCGCGCCGCCGTCAGCTCCAAACGGCTGGGGTTGTCAGCCGATGCGCCGATCGGCCTCTGGGGCTACTCCGGCGGCGGCCTGGCCACCGCCTGGGCCGCCGAGATGAGCGGCACCTACGCGCCAGACCTGAACATCGTCGGCGCTGTACTCGGGTCACCGGTCGGCGATCTCGGCCATACGTTCCGCCGACTCAACGGCACGTTCGCGTCCGGGCTCCCCGCACTCGTCGTCGCCGCGCTGTCCCACATCTATCCCGATCTCGACCGGCTCATCCAGGAGCACGTCACCGAAGAGGGCAAGGTGCTCCTCGAGCGACTGCACACGATGACGACCGCCGAGGCGATGGTCCGGATGGCCAAGAAGGACATGGGCGACCTGCTCGACTGGCCCCTGGAGCGGATCCTCAACAGCCCTGCCGTCCAGCACGTCTTCGCCGACATCAAGCTCGGCGTCGCGGCACCGGCTCCGCCGGTGTTGATCGTGCAGGCGGTCCACGACCAATTGATCTCGGTCGAGAACATCGACGAGCTCGCGGAGATGTACAGATCGGGTGGCGCGTCGGTGACCTACCACCGGGACATGTTCAGTGAGCACATGTTGCTGCACCCCATGTCCGCACCGATGGCATTGCGCTGGCTCATCGATCGGTTCGCCGGAAAGCCGGTGTCCGAGCACATGGTTCGGACGAAGTGGCCGACGCTGCTGAATCCGATGACCTACGTCGGCATGGCACGTCTGGCGAAGATCGTCGCCAAGGTGGTCACGGGTCGGACGGTAGAACGGTCCCCGCTTTAGCGATCGCATCGTCGAGCTCGGACTCGACGGGCGGCCAGGCGCCCAGATCGTCGCGCGGGATCGACACCGCGATCAGCGCGTAGACCAGCGCCGCTATTGCCGCGGGAAACAGCATGGTCAGCGCGATCAACAAAGGTGAGTGCCCGAAGAACACCGGGGGCGCCTCGATCACGTAGTGCACGCGATGGTCGGGTGAAATCGGCGCACTGGCAACATCGATGGTCCCGTAACGCCAATGCACCAGTGCCGCGCCGACTCCCGATGCCACACCGGCTGCTGCCGCGGATCCGAGACCGAGTGCCGCGACCATCAACGGGCCGCGGTGTGCACGCCATTGCCACACCAGGACGGCCGCCACGACCGCCATCACACACAGCATGCCGACCACCAGGAAGGCAGCGACGAAGAAGTGGTCGGCTTCGTTGCCGAGGTGCGCCCTGACCCGTTCGCCGCTCTTCGTCAACGCCACCACGCCGCGCACAGCTGGGGCAACCGCCGCCCACAATGCACCGATCACTACGCCAGTGAACGCTAGTCCGGCGACGACGATCAGGGCCGCGCGTCCGCGCGAAACACGCGGCGGGACAAGCTCACTCATCGTGACCCCAGGCTCATCGCTGCTCCAGATCTTTTGAGTCCGTCAGACCGTGCCGCGAACATTTCGCCGACCACCCGTCAGGACGCACCTGCACAATCATCCGGCGGCCGCACTCCGCGCAAAAGCGGGGGGGTTCGAGGCCCAGTTGCGCCGCCGCCGGCAGCGGCGTGCCGTCAGGCTCACCCGTATAGACGTTGAACGCCATCACTGAACGGTTCTCAGAGGGTGGCGTTGAGTGCCTTGATGGGCATCTGCAGATCATCGAGCAGCTGCAGGTCGGACTCGGCCGGCCGGCCCAGCGTCGTCAGATAATTGCCGACGATCACGGCGTTGATACCACCGAGAATGCCCTTCTTGGCGCCGAGATCGCCGAGCGTGATCTCGCGACCGCCGGCGAACCGAAGCATCGTGCGCGGCAGCGCCAGCCGGAAGGCCGCCACCGCCTTGAGGGCCTCGGTGGCGGGGAGCACCTCGAGGTCACCGAACGGCGTGCCCGGCCGCGGGTTGAGGAAGTTCAGCGGCACCTCGTGAGGATCGAGTTCGGCGAGGTTTGCGGCGAATTCCGCTCGCTGTTCCAGGGTTTCACCCATGCCGAGGATGCCGCCGCAGCAGACCTCCATGCCCGCTTCACGGACCATCTGCAGGGTGTCCCACCGCTCTTCCCAGCTGTGGGTGGTCACGACGTTGGTGAAGAACGACCGCGCTGTCTCCAGATTGTGGTTGTAGCGGTGGACGCCCATCTCGGAGAGGCGCTCGACCTGGTCGGCGGTGAGCATGCCGAGCGAGCAGGCGATCTGGATGTCGACCTCGTTGCGGATCGCCTCGATGCCCGCCGCCACCTGCGCCAGCAGTCGCTCGTCGGGGCCGCGCACCGCGGCGACGATGCAGAATTCGGTGGCCCCGGTCTTCGCAGTCTGCTTCGCGGCCTCGACCAGGCTCGGGATGTCGAGCCAGGCGCTGCGCACCGGCGAGGCGAAAAGGCCCGACTGCGAACAGAAGTGGCAGTCTTCGGGGCAGCCACCGGTCTTGAGGCTGATGATGCCTTCGACCTCGACATCGGGTCCACACCAGCGCATCCGGACCTCGTGGGCGAGTGCGAGCAGCTCGTCGAGGTTCTCGTCGGGCAGCCGCAGCACCTGAAGCGTCTGATCCTGGTCGAGGCCTTCGCCGCGCTCCAAAACCTGGTCGCGTGCCTTCGCCAGAATGTCGCTCACCCGTGAGTCCTCTCGTCTTGAACACGTCGGCGAGCCGACAGTTGAACACGTCGGCGAGCCGACAGTTGAACGGTGTTCAGGTTAGGCTACCGGGGTGCAGCTCCACAAACGCGACGTGGTCGAGGCGGCGGCAGCCCTACTGGACGAGTACGGCATCGCTGACCTCACGATGCGACGGCTCGCGCGGGAGCTCAGCGTGTCCCCCGGCGCCCTGTATTGGCATTTCGCCAACAAGCAGGAGCTCCTCGGCGCCATTGCCGACCGCATTCTGGAGGGAGTCCCGGCGGCCCGCGGCGTCGTCGAGGTGTGCAACCGGCTTCGTGACGCGCTGCTGTCGCACACCGACGGCGCCGAGCTGGTGTCGGCCAGCTTCGCGGCAGGCCAGTCGTCGGCGATGAAGCAGGTTCTGGCCGTCCTGACCGAGGCGGTAGCCGAGGTCGGCGTGGACGCCGCACACGCCGAGCTGGCCGCCCGCACGGTCGTCTACTACGTGCTCGGCTTCACCGTGGACGAGCAGTCGCGTCTGCAATGGGATGCCGCCGGCGCCGAGCTGCCGGAGTGGCAGTCGGTCCTGGCCGACGACGCCAACGCCCGGTTCGCCTTCGGCCTGCGGCTGTTCGTCGACGGAATCAACGTCTCGCAGAAGTCCCCGCTGGCATTCGGGCCGTGATCACCGTCGACGACGTGCGGCGGATCACCTCGACCCTGCCGAGGTCATACGAAGCCGTCGTACGCGACGAGATCCGGTTCCGCGCGGGACGGCTCGTGTACGCCGCGTTCTCACGCGACGAGACGGCGATGGGCGTCGCCTTTCCGAAGGAGGAGCGCGCGGCGATGGTCGCCGCCGAACCCGACAAGTTCATGCTGCCGCGCAAATCGGAGATGCGATACAACTGGATTCTGGTACGGCTCGACGCGATCGAACTCGACGAGCTGCGCGAGCTCTTGATCGATGGCTGGCGGATGTGCGTACCGAAAAGCGTTGGAGCAGAAGTGTCTTAGATTCGGTACTCGCGTTTGGCATTGCCGTCCCAGTGCCGCAGGCCAACCGCGGTTGCCGACAAGTGCTGCGACACACTCCGCAGCGCCATCGCCGGTTTCAATTGGTCGACGGCCACCCGGCGCGCCAGCGTCACATGCGGCGTCCACTGGCCGGGCTGCGAGTGCGGCAACGGACCGTTCGGCATGTGCGGCAGACAGGCATCGAGCACCTCGGCGTGCAAGGACAGCAACTCGGCCGACGGCACAACCAGCCGCACCAGCGTGAAATCTCGCCGACCGAAGAGCATGGGTGCGCCGATGGTGCAGACAAGCGGCAGCAGTCTTAGCACCGGCCGCAGCGCGTCATGCACCGATTCGTCCATGCTTTCGGCTACCGCCAGGGTGACGTGCGGCCTGTTGCTGGGCGCGGTGTGCGCGGCCTGACTTCGCACGCCCGCCTCGGTGAGGTCGTCCCAGCTACTCCGGATCGCCGCATCGGTGTCCGGATCGAACAGCATCTCGACGGAATGCACCATCCCTAAAGACTCGCGATCCAGGCGGGATCGAACGCCGACGAGCAGACCGCCTCGAACTCGGCAGGACTCGCACCGCCGAGGCCCGCAGGCAGTACCGCACGCAGCGGCGCCAGCCTGCTCAACGCCTCGTGATTGCCCTCCTCGGCGGGACCCGGTTCCGACGGCCACGCGCCGATCACCAGTCCGGCGCACGGAACCCCTTGGGAAGCAAGAGCTTCCAACGTCAACGCGGTGTGGTTCAACGTGCCAAGACCAGCGGCGACCACGACGAGTACCGGCGCGGCCAGGTCCGCCGCCACGTCACGCAGTGTCACCCCGTCCTGGCCGAGCTCGACGAGCAGGCCGCCGGCGCCCTCCAAAAGCACCAGCTTGGCGTCCGCCTCGCGCACCGAGCCGACCAGTTCGCTGCGCGTCGGCAACGCCATACCCGCTCGTTGTGCTGCCGCGACCGGGGCGAGCGGCTCCGGGTATCGCCACGAGCCGCGCAGATTGGTCACACCGGAAAGTCGGGCGACATCGGCGAGGTCGTCATCGGCGGGGCTGCCGGTCTGTACGGGTTTGCACACCGCGACATCGATGCCCGCCAGCCGCGCGCAACACGCCACGGCGGCCGTTGCCATCGTCTTGCCGACGCCGGTATCGGTCCCGGTGACGACGAGAGTGCTCACGCGCCCGCGGAGATAACGTCGGTGAGAACCTCACGCGCCAGAGCCATCTCGTCACCGGAGAGCGACGCGCGGGCCGTCAGCCGCAGCCGCGAGGTGCCCGGTGCGACGGTGGGAGGCCGGAAGCAGCCCACCCGGACACCGCGGTCCAGACACGCGACGGCGGCGGCCAGCGCCACATCGGGCTCACCGAGAATCACCGACACCACCGCCGACTCAGGCGGTTCGGCGACACCGCTCACCGCGGCAAGTACCGCCGCATGATCCAGTACCGCCTGCGCGCGCCAGGGCTCAGCGATCAGGACGTCCAGCGCCGCCCACGCCGCTCCCACCGCCGCGGGCGCCAACCCGGTGTCGAAGATGAACGGCCGTGCGGCATCGATCAGGTGGTCGCGCACCGCGGCGGGTCCCAGCACCACGCCGCCCTGACTTCCCAGCGCCTTGGACATCGTCGTCGTCATCACCACGTCCGGCGCGCCGGCCAAACCGATCTCGTGCACCAGACCGCGACCCCCGGCCCCCCGCACCCCCAGCGCGTGGGCTTCGTCGACGACCAAGAGTGCGCCGTGCCGACGGCACACGTCGTGCAGCGCCCGCAACGGGGCGGCCACGCCGTCCGCAGAGAACACCGCATCGGTCACCACGACCGCGCGCTCCTCGTCACGGTCGGCCAGTGCCGCCTCGACGGCCGCGACGTCACGGTGCGGGGTCACCACGACCCGGGCGCGCGAGAGCCGGCACGCGTCGACCAGGGACGCGTGCGTCAGGGCGTCCGAGACCAGTAGCGACCCGGCTCCGGACAGTGACACCACAGCGCCCAGATTCGCGGTGTACCCCGACGAGAACACCAGCGCGGCCTCGGCGCCGACGAAGTCGGCGAGCGCAGACTCGAAGCCTTCGTGGATCTCGGTGTTGCCGGTGACCAGGCGTGATCCCGTCGACCCGGCGCCCCAGGTCCGCAGCGCGGCCACGCCACCGTCGATGACATCAGGATGCTGTGAAAGGCCGAGGTAGTCGTTGGAGGCCAGGTCCAATTCGGCTCCGACGGGTGGACGCGTGCGCAGCGATCGGCGCAAACCCGCGGCACGACGCTGCTGTTCGATCTCGTCGAGCCACGCCAGCGGTGAAAGACCGGTGCGGGTCACGGCACGCTCCTACGACTTGAACTCGCCGGCGGGGCCGGCAATTGAACACGCCGGCGGGGCCGGCAATTGAACACCGTTCAGGTTAGTGCACGCGCCACGCTGACCATCGCGGAGGTGATCTGTGCGATCTCCTCGGGCGTGCAGATGTAGGGCGGCATCACGTAGACGAGGTTGCGAAACGGCCGCAGCCATACCCCGTGGTCCAGCGCAGCCGGCGTCGCGATCCGCAGGTCGACGGGCTGTTCCATCTCGATGACGCCGATGGCGCCCAGCACCCGCACGTCGGCCACTCCCGGCATCGACTCCGCGGGCGACAGGCCGTCGCGCAGGCCGGATTCGATAGCGCGCACCGACGCGCGCCAGTCCCCGGCGAGTAACAGCTCGACCGAGGCCACCGAGACCGCGCACGCCAGCGCATTGGCCATGAACGTCGGGCCGTGCATCAATGCGCCCGCAGCGCTGCCGCTGATGGTCTGCGCGATGTCGTTCGTGCACAGGGTCGCGGCCAGCGTCAGATATCCGCCCGTCAGCGCCTTACCCACGCACATGATGTCGGGGGTCACCGCGGCGTGGTCGGCAGCGAAAAGCTCACCGGTGCGCCCGAACCCGGTGGCGATCTCGTCGAAGATCAGCAGCACCTGATGGCGGGTGCAGATCTCGCGCAGGTCGGCCAGGTAGCGCGGATCGTGAAACCGCATTCCGCCGGCACCCTGCACCACCGGTTCCACGATCACCGCGGCGAGCTCGTGCGCGTGCTCGGCCAGCAACTTTTCGAAGTCCGCGATGTAGGCCGCGTCGTACCCGGTGGGTACCGGCGGCGCGAACACCTGTGGGGCGAGCACTGAGTTTCCGTGCGTCCACAGCTCATGCATGCCGCCATCGGGGTCGCACACACTCATCGGGGTGAACGTGTCGCCGTGATAGCCGCCACGCCACGTCATCAGCCGGTGTTTGTCCCAGCGTCCGGTGCTGCGCCAGTACTGCAGCGCCATTTTGACGGCGACCTCGACCGAGACGGACCCGGAGTCGCTGAAGAACACGGCGTCCAGACCGTCGGGTGTCAGCTGCACCAGCAGCTGCGCAAGCCGTGCCGCCGGTTCGTGGGTCAGACCGCCGAACATGACGTGGTTCATGGTCGCGAGCTGGCTGGTGATCGCCGCGTCCAGCGACGGGTGTCCGTGTCCGTGGATCGCGGTCCACCAGGACGCCATCGCGTCGAGGACCCGCAGCTCCTGCCCGTCGCGGTGCAGGGTCAGCCAGGCCCCGTGGGCTCCCATCGCGACCAGCGGGGCCAGTGCCTCTGCGCCGATCGTGCTGTACGGATGCCAGACGTGGGCGGCGTCGATGGCGCTGATCTCGGCGGGCGTCAGTGCTGCCACCTTCGGTAGATTATCCGTCGACCATGATGACCCTCGCCCCTGCCCGGCCGGCGCCCGCCGCCGACCCGGGACCACCGTCACGCGAAGCCACCGCGACGAGGCCCACGCGCGCGTCGGAAAGCTACCGGCACGACCTCGACGGACTGCGCGGTGTCGCGATCCTGCTCGTCGCGGTTTTCCACGTGTGGTTCGGCCGCGTCTCCGGTGGTGTCGACGTCTTCCTCGCGCTGTCGGGCTTCTTCTTCGGTGGACGCCTGCTGCGCACCGCCATGACGCCCGGCGCGTCGCTGTGGCCGATGCCCGAAGTCATCCGACTGGTTCGCAGGCTGCTGCCCGCACTCGTGGTCGTGCTTGCTGCCGCCGCGGTGCTGACAATCCTCATTCAGCCCGAAACCCGTTGGGAGACATTCGCAGACCAGAGCCTGGCAAGCCTGGGTTACTACCAGAACTGGGAATTGGCGAACACCGCATCGGATTACCTTCGTGCCGGCGAAGCGGTGAGTCCCCTGCAGCACATCTGGTCGATGTCCGTGCAAGGCCAGTTCTACATCGCATTCCTAGCCCTGATCTTCGGCTGCGCCTTGCTGTTTCGCCGCATCTTCGGCCGCCATATGCGGATCGCGTTCATCGTGTTGCTGAGCGCCTTGACCATCGCGTCGTTCGTGTACGCGATCTTCGCCCACAACGCCGATCAGGCCACCGCGTACTACAACAGCTTCGCCCGGGCGTGGGAGCTGCTGCTCGGCGCATTGGTCGGTGCACTGGTGACGAACCTCCGCTGGCCGATGTGGCTGCGCACGACAGCTGCGGTGATCGCGCTGGCCGCGATCCTCGCCTGCGGCGCCCTGATCGACGGAGTGCACGAGTTCCCCGGTCCGTGGGCGCTGGTGCCGGTCGGCGCGACCATGCTGTTCATCCTGTCCGCGGCGAACCGGGTGGCCGACCCGCACACCGACGGTCGCATGCCCGCCCCCAACCGCCTGCTGGCCACCGCGCCGTTCGTCGCGCTGGGCGCGATGGCGTACTCGCTCTACCTGTGGCACTGGCCGCTGCTGATCTTCTATCTGTCCTACCTCGGACACACGCGCGTCAACTTCGTCGAGGGCGCGGTCATCCTGGTGGTGTCCGGTGTGCTGGCGTGGCTGACGACGAAGTACATCGAGAACCCGCTGCGCTATCGCGCGCCCGCCGCGTCAGCTCCCACGGTTCCGCTGCGCGCCCGCCTGCGCAGGCCGACGATGGCGCTCGGCTCAGTGGTCGTCCTGTTGGCGGTGGCGTTGACCGCGACGTCGTTCACCTGGCGCGAGCACGTCACCATCGAACGCTCGACCGGCAAAGAGCTGACCGGACTTTCGTCGCGCGACTATCCCGGTGCCCGCGCACTCATCAACAAGGCCAAGGTGCCGAAGCTACCGATGCGCCCGACGGTGCTCGAGGCCAGAAACGACCTCCCCCGCACCACCGAGGACGGATGCATCAGCGACTTCGACAACGTCGGTGTCATCACCTGCAACTACGGCGATGATTCCGCGACCCGCACGATCGCACTTGCGGGCGGTTCCCATGCCGAACACTGGATCACCGCCCTGGACCTGCTCGGTCGGATGCACAACTTCAAGGTCGTCACCTACCTGAAGATGGGCTGCCCGCTGACCACGGAGGAAGTCCCGCTGGTCATGGGAGACAACCGTCCGTACCCCAAGTGCCGCGAGTGGAACGAGCGGGTGATGGACAAGATCATCGCCGACCGCCCGGACTACGTGTTCACCACCGCGACGCGACCGTGGAACATCAAACCGGGCGACGTGATGCCTTCCACCTACCTCGGGATCTGGCAGACGCTGTCCGACAACAACATTCCGATTCTGGGGATGCGCGATACCCCCTGGCTGGTACGCAACGGCCAGCCGTACTTCCCCGCCGACTGCCTGGCCGACGGCGGCAACGCCATCTCCTGCGGCGTCAAGCGGTCCGACGTTCTTTCGCCCTACAACCCCACCCTCGACTTCGTCGCGCGGTTCCCACTGCTCAAGCCTCTGGACATGAGCGACGCGGTGTGCCGTAAGGACATCTGTCGCGCAGTCGAGGGAAATGTGTTGCTGTATCACGATGCCCACCACATCTCGACGACCTACATGCGCACGATGACCACCGAACTCGGACGCCAGATCGCCGCCGCCACCGGTTGGTGGGTCGACTGATGACATCCGGCGCTCCGGCCTCGGTACCTACCGTCTGGCCGGGTACCACGTACCCCCTCGGCGCCACCTACGACGGTGCAGGCACGAACTTCTCGCTGTTCTCGGAGATCGCCGACCGGGTCGAGTTATGCCTGATCGGCAAGGACGGCAGTGAGGAGCGCATCAACCTCGAAGAGGTCGACGGCTACGTATGGCACTGCTACCTGCCCACCGTCACGCCCGGGCAGCGGTACGGGTTCCGGGTGTACGGACCATGGGAGCCGGCCGCGGGACATCGCTGTGACCCGAGCAAGCTGCTACTCGACCCGTACGGAAAGTCGTTCCACGGTGACTTCGATTTCAGCCAGGCGCTGTTCTCCTATGACTTGAACGCAGAGGACCCGGCGAGCGGCGGGACGCCGCCGATGGTTGACTCGCTGGGCCACACCATGACCAGTGTCGTGATCAACCCCTACTTCGATTGGGCATCCGACCGCGCGCCGCGAACGCCGTATCACCAGACGGTCATCTACGAGGCGCACGTCAAAGGCATGACGCAAACTCATCCGGGCATCCCCGAGGAGATGCGCGGGACGTACGCGGGACTGTCGCATCCGGTGATCATCGACCACCTCAAGTCGCTCAACGTCACGGCGATCGAACTCATGCCGGTACACCAGTTCATGCACGACCATCGGCTGCTCGACCTCGGACTACGAAATTACTGGGGCTACAACACATTCGGCTTCCTTGCGCCGCACTACCAGTACGCGGCGAACAAGCACGCCGGTGCAGCCGTCGCGGAGTTCAAGGCGATGGTGCGGGCCTTCCACGAGGCCGGTATCGAGGTCATCCTCGACGTCGTCTACAACCACACCGCCGAAGGCAACCACCTCGGGCCGACGATCAATCTGCGCGGCATCGACAACGCCGCCTATTACCGGCTGATGGACGACGACAAGCGGCTGTACCGCGACTTCACCGGCACCGGCAACAGCCTGAACCCGCGGCATCCGCACACCCTGCAGCTGATCATGGACTCCCTGCGGTACTGGGTGATCGAGATGCACGTCGACGGATTCCGCTTCGACCTGGCGGCCGCGCTGGCCCGCGAGTTCTTCGAAGTCGACAGGCTGAGCGCGTTCTTCGACCTCGTACAGCAGGACCCGGTGATCAGTCAGGTCAAGCTGATCGCCGAACCGTGGGACGTCGGCGAGGGCGGCTATCAGGTCGGCAATTTCCCAGGTTTGTGGACCGAGTGGAATGGGAAGTATCGCGACACTGTGCGCGATTACTGGCGGGGCGAGCCCGCAACCCTCGGCGAATTCGCTTCGCGGCTGACCGGGTCGTCGGACCTCTATGAGGCGACCGGTCGGCGCCCCGGCGCGAGCATCAACTTCGTCACCTGCCACGACGGTTTCCCGCTCGCGGACCTGGTGTCCTATAACGAGAAACACAACGAGGACAACGGCGAGGACAACCGCGACGGCGAAAGCCACAACAGGTCGTGGAACTGCGGTGTCGAGGGCCCCACCGACGATGTCGAGATCCTCGCGCTGCGGGGTAAGCAGATGCGCAACATCATGGGCACGTTGATGCTGTCGCAGGGCACCCCGATGATCTCCCACGGCGACGAAATCGGACGCACACAGCGAGGCAACAACAACGCCTACTGTCAGGACTCGGAGATCTCCTGGATGGACTGGTCGCTCTGCGACAAGAACGCCGACCTCCTCACCTTCACCCGCAAGGTGAGCAAGCTGCGCAAGCGGCACCCGGTGTTTCGCCGGCGACGCTTCTTCGACGGCACGCCGATCCGCAGCGGCGACCAGATTCGCGACATCGCGTGGCTGACTCCGGCGGGCAGCGAGATGACACCTGAGGACTGGGATTCGGGCCTGGACAAGTGCGTGGCCGTGTTCCTCAACGGTGAAGCGATCACGGCGCCGAACGAACGGGGCGAACGCGTGGTCGACGACTCGTTCCTGCTCTGCTTCAACGCACACAGCAAGCCGGTGGAGTTCGTCGCGCCCGATCTCGGCTATGCCGCCGAGTGGACCGCGGACATCGACACCGCCGACCCCAGGGGCGACACCGATCTCGTCATAGCTGCGGGTGAGCGACTCACGCTCGCCTCGCGGTCGCTGCTGGTGCTGCGTAAGACCGCGTAGCTCATGCATCCACTGTCTACGTACCGACTCCAAATGCGTGGCGACTGCTTCACATTCGCCGATGCGGAGAACCACCTCGACTACCTCGATGCGCTCGGCGTTTCCCACCTCTATCTCTCCCCGATCCTCACCGCCGCCGAAGGTTCGACCCACGGCTACGACGTCACCGACCCCCTGACGGTCTCGGCCGCGCTCGGTGGTGCTGACGGTTTGGCCCGATTGTCGGCGGCGGCCCGCAAAAGGAACATCAGCCTGATCGTTGATATCGTCCCCAACCACGTCGGCGTGGACGATCCGCAGCAGAACCAGTGGTGGCTGGATGTGCTGACGCGCGGCCGTGATTCGCCGTACTCCTCCTACTTCGACATCGACTGGGACCTGGATCCCGAGGGCCGCATCGTGCTACCGGTGCTGGGCGAGGACGGCGACGACCCGCCGCCGGGCTATCCCGCCGACAACACGCACTACCGAGCGATCGGCTGGCGCAACGGCATCTGCGGGTATCGGCGCTTTTTCTCCATCACGTCGCTGGCCGGCCTGCGTCAGGAGGACCGAGCCGTCTTCGACGCGACGCACGCCGAGGTCAAGCGCTGGTTCGACGAGGGGCTTGTCGACGGTATCCGGATCGACCACCCCGACGGATTATCCGATCCCGCAGGTTATCTCGGATGGCTGCGCGAGCTGGTCGGGCCGCAGGCATGGATCGTCGTCGAGAAGATCCTCGCCGTCGACGAACCGCTGGAACCCACGTTGCCTGTCGCAGGCACCACCGGGTACGACGCGCTACGCGAAATCGGTGGCATATTCGTCGACCCCGCCGGAGCGGGCACCCTGACCGGTCTCTTCGACTCCGCGGGGCAGGCCTACAACACGTTGCCCGCAGTGGCCACCGAGCTCAAGGTCCAGGCCGTCACCGACACCCTCAAGAGCGAACTGGCCCGGCTGTGCCGCACGATCACGGCCGCGACCGGCACCGACCACCCCGATGTGCCCATCGCGGTCGCGGCGCTGCTCAGTCACATCGAGGTCTACCGCTCCGACTACCGTGGGCTGTCGCTGGTACTGCCGATCGCCTTCGCCGATGCCGCCGCCGAACGGCCTGAGCTTGCAGCCGCTTTCGCGATCATCGCGTCCGCGCTGGCGGTCAGCACCGAGACGAACGTGCGGCTGCAGCAGCTGTGTGGTGCGGCGACGGCGAAGTCGATGGAGGACTGCCTGTTCTATCGCGACGCGCGGTTGGTGTCGCTGAACGAGGTCGGTGGCGAACCGCAGCGCTTCGGTGTCAGCGTCGCCGAGTTCCACCAGCGTGCCGCGGTGCGCGCGCAGATGTGGCCGCACGCCATGGTCACCTTGACGACCCACGACACCAAGCGCGGCGAGGATGTGCGCGCGCGCATCGGAGTGCTTTCGCAAATATCGGCGCTGTGGGCGGAGCTGGCCGGCAAGTGGGTGCTGGCCGCCCCACCACCGGACGCCGCGACCGGACTGTTCTTGCTGCAGAACATGTTCGGGGTGTGGCCCGTCGACGGCACCATCGGCGCCGAGCTACGCGAACGGCTGCACGCCTATGCCGAGAAGGCCATCCGGGAGGCCGGGACGCACACGACCTGGAACGAGCCGATCGACGAATTCGAGTCCGCAGTTCACACCTGGATCGACGCCGTACTGGACGGCCCCGCCGGTGCCGAGATGACGTCGCTGGTGGCACGCGTTGACCTTCACGCGCGCAGCGACGCCCTTGGCCAGAAGCTGATCGCACTCACCGCACCCGGCGTTCCGGACATCTATCAGGGCACCGAGTTGTGGGAGGACAGCCTCGTCGACCCCGACAATCGCCGGCCGGTGGACTACACAGCCCGCAGGCACGCACTGGAAGCGTTGCGGCATCCGAAGATTCGGATCGTGGCCGCGGCGTTGCAGCTCCGGCGGGAGCGCGCCGCCAGCTTCACCGACGGTGGCTACACACCGGTGCGGGCGGACGGCCCAGCAGCCGACCATCTGGTGGGATTTCTTCGCGGCGACGCCGTGCTGACCGTTGTCAGCCGGCACACGGTGCAGCTGTCGGAAACCGGTTGGGACGACACCGCGTTGGAGTTGCCCGGCGGGCAGTGGATCGACCGCATCTCGGGAGCGCGGTTCAGCGGCCGGGTGCTCGCCGTCGAGTTGTTCGCGGAACTGCCCGTTGCCCTGCTGGAGCGCACCGATGGCTGAATTCGCGGTGTGGGCGCCCATTCCCGAGCGGGTCCGGGTCGACGTGGACGGCACCCTGCACGAGATGACCGGATCGGCCGACGGGTGGTGGCGTGCCGAGGTCGACGCCGGCACCGGGGCACGCTACGGTTTCGTCCTCGACGACGACCCGACAGTCCTGCCGGATCCGCGGTCCCCGCGTCAGCCCGATGGTGTACATGCCCGATCGGCGCTCTGGCAGCCCGACCCCAGCGCATGGACCGACGGCGACTGGGACGGCGCATCGATCGAAGGCCGGGTGATCTACGAACTGCACATCGGGACGTTCACGCCGGGTGCGACATTCGATTCGGCGATCGAGAAGCTGGACTATCTGGTGGATCTCGGCGTCGACTTCGTCGAAGTCATGCCCGTGAACGCCTTTGGCGGAACGCACGGCTGGGGCTACGACGGGGTGCTCTGGTACGCGGTGCACGAACCGTACGGCGGGCCCGACGCGCTGGTTCGCTTCATTGACGCATGCCACCGGCGCGGGCTTGGTGTGCTGATCGACGCGGTATTCAACCACCTCGGCCCGTCGGGTAATTACCTACCGCGGTTCGGTCCCTACCTTTCCTCGGGCAGCAATCCCTGGGGCGAGTCGATCAACATCAGCGGATCGGACGCCGACGAAGTGCGCACCTACATCCTCGACTGCGCACTGCGGTGGATGCGTGACTTCCACGCCGACGGCCTGCGCCTCGACGCCGTACACGCCCTCGTCGACACGACGGCCATCCACATTCTCGAGGAGCTGTCCGCCGAAACCGATGCTCTGGCTGAAGAGTTGGGCCGGCCACTGTCGCTGATCGCCGAAAGCGACCTCAACGATCCTCGACTGATCACCCCGCGCGACCACGGCGGCTTGGGCATGACCGCACAGTGGGACGACGACATCCACCACGCCATCCACGCCGCCGTCTCGGGCGAACGTCAGGGCTATTACTCGGATTTCGGTTCGGTTGAAACGCTGGCGCGGACGTTGCGGCACGGGTACTTCCACGCCGGCACGTACTCGTCGTTCCGGCACCGGCGACATGGCCGCCCGCTGGATACGGCGACGATCCCGGCGACCCGGCTGCTCGCCTACACGCTGACCCATGATCAGGTGGGTAATCGAGCGTGCGGCGATCGCCCGTCGCAGAACCTCACCTTCGGCCAGCTGGCGGTCAAGGCTGCTCTTGTACTCGGATCTCCCTACACCGGAATGCTTTTCATGGGCGAGGAATGGGGCTCGTCGTCACCCTTTCAATTCTTCACCTCACACCCCGAGCCCGAATTGGCCAGAGCCACCGCCGAGGGTCGCAAGCGCGAGTTCGCCGAGCACGGGTGGGATGCAGACGAGATCCCCGATCCACAGGACCCCGCCACCTACGAACGTTCCAAGCTGAAGTGGGAAGAGATCGACGAGGGCGATCACCGCCGGCTGCGTCACGTGTACCGGCAGCTGATCTCGTTGCGGCGCAAGGAACCCGACCTCGCCGATCCGTGGCTGGACGATATGCAGGTTGACTACGACGAGGACCAGCGGTGGATCGTGATGCAGCGCGGTTCGCTGGTCATCGCGTGCAACCTCGGGGCCGAGGCCGTCGAAGTGCCCGTCGCCGGCGAGGTGGTGCTGGCGTGGGATGACCCGGCGGCCGTCGACGCGAATTCGACAACGTTGCCCGCCCGGTCGTTCGCGGTCCTTCGTCGCTCCTAGAGCAGGTAGCGATACGCCGGCGAGCCGGGCTCCAACGTTTCGACGTGAATGTCGGACGCCTTCATCCGCTCGAGGAGACCGTCGAAGTCGGTGGCCGAGCCGAGTTCGATACCCACCAGCGCCTCACCGGTCTCGCGGTTGTTGCGCTTGACGTATTCGAACAGCGTGATGTCGTCGTTGGGGCCGAGCACCGTGTCGAGGAACCGCCGTAACGCACCCGGCTCCTGCGGGAAGTCCACCAGGAAGTAGTGCTTGAGTCCGAGGTGCACCAGCGAGCGTTCGAGCACCTCGCCGTAGCGGGACACGTCGTTGTTGCCGCCCGAAATCACGCACACCACAGTCGATCCGGGCTCCACCCGCGCCTCGAGCAGGGCCGCCACCGACAGCGCGCCCGCGGGCTCGACGATGATGCCCTCGTTCTGGTACAGGTCGAGCATTGCGGTGCAGATTGCGCCCTCGTCGGCGGTGGTGATCGAAACCATGTCTCCCGCCGCGGCCAGGACCGCGTAGGTCAGCGTGCCCGCACGGTTCACCGCCGCGCCGTCCACGAACTGGTCGACATGCTCGAGGGTCACCGGCTGTCCCGCGGCCAGGGCGGCGATCATCGACGCCGCACCTGCCGGCTCGACGCCGAGCACCGACGTGTTCCTGGTCCGTTCGGCAAGGTAGGTGGTGATGCCGGCGATGCAGCCGCCGCCGCCGACCGGAACGATGACCAGATCCGGTTCGTCGTCGAGCTGGTCGAGTATCTCGGTGGCGATCGTGCCCTGCCCCGCCATCGTGCGCAGATCGTCGTACGGCGGGACCAGGGTTGCCCCGGAGCGCGCGATGTCGTCCAGCGCCGCTGCCGCAGCCTCGTCGTAGGTATGGCCCGTCACGACCAGCTCGATGAACTCGCGTCCGTGATATCGGATGCGGTCACGCTTCTGCTTGGGCGTGTTACCCGGCACATAGACCCGGCCGCGGATACCCATCGAGCGGCAGGCCATCGCGAAGCCCTGCGCGTGGTTGCCCGCCGATGAGCACACGACACCGGCAGCGATCTCCTCGGCCGACAGCTGCATGAGAAGGTTGTGGGCGCCACGCAACTTGTAAGACCGCACCGCCTGCTGATCTTCGCGCTTGAGGTAGACGTTCGCGCCGGTGGCCTCGGACAACCGCTCGCTGAACTGCAGCGCGCTGCGCAGGACCACGTCGGAAATGCGCTGAGCGGCCTCATCGATGTCGGCCGCGGACAGCGACGACGCGATCGGGCTCTGGCTCAGTTCAGCGGACACCGATCAATGGTGCCACCTACCTAGCCGTTCTCCGAATTGGACCCGTTAGCCAACCGGGGTCAACACGAACACCGGGATCTGCCGGTCGGTCTTGGTTTGGTACTCCGCATAGTCGGGCCACGCCTCGACCGCACGCTCCCACCAGATGGCCTTTTCGTCGCCGAAGACTTCACGAGCCTCGTAATCCCTCGTCACAGCGCCGTCCTGGAGTTCGACGCGAGGGTGCGCCTTGACGTTGAAGTACCAGACCGGGTTCTTCGGCGCACCGCCCAACGATGCCACAACCGCGTACTGGCCATCGTGCTCCACCCGCATGAGCGGGGTTTTCCGGATCTTGCCGGTCTTGGCGCCGATAGTGGTCAGCAGGATGAGGGGCTTGTCCTTCAGCTCGATGCCCTCGGTGCTGCCTGTTTGCATGATCTTGTCGGCGTGGTCCCGGACCCAATCCCACGGACTGGGCTCGTATTCTCCGGAAAGTGGCATGTCAGACAGCTTAGGCCGACTACAAAAAGTGAGTCACCTCATCCGGTGTTTCGGTTGCCCGAAAACTCGCTTACGAGCTATCGTCAAACCATGACCGTGCGCGACGAAGTCAGTGTCGCCGGAGTGCCCTGGCCGGTGTACAAGGTGCTCGCCCTGGCTGTGGCGGCAATCGTGCTCGTCATCGTTGCCGTCGCGACGGCAAGCGCTGCACCGGCGGTGCTGGCCGCAGCAGCCGCCGGCACCGTGGTGTGGCTGGGCCTCGGCGCCTTTCAATCGACTGACTGAGCTGATGACAAATCAGGCCCTCCCCGAATAGGGAGGGCCTGACTGGTATCTGGATCAGCGGTGGTAGCCCGGGACCTTGGCCTCGACGCGTGCCACACCGTGCAGGTGGTGCACGGGCGCGGGGTGGGCCTTGACGACGGGCGCGTACGAGTAGCCCGGCCCGCTCGGTGCGGTCGAGTGGGCTGCGTTGGCCATCCCCGCCATTCCCAGGCCGGCTGCGCCGATGATGCCGGCGGACATGATCGGCAGTGCGATGAAACGGGCGATCCGGGTTTTGAAGTTGGTGGTCATTTCGGTGCTCCTGCTTTAGTGCTTCGCGCCGGTGTGCCGGCATGACCTAAAGAATGCCGTGGCCGGGCTGTTCGGTCTGTCCGCCGATCGGCCGCTACACCGGGGGAATCCATGTGTCCGCCGATCGGGGGAACCGACGACTACGCCTCAACCAGACCCTTCAGCGTGGCCAGGTCGGCTGCGACAGCGGCGACATCGTCGGTGAGCTCTTCATCGGTCATGCCCGGGCGCCGGCGAACGGAGAAAACCACCTCACATGCCGCCTCACCCACCCCGGCTGGGACGACTCGAAACGGGTTGTACACCTGCTCCCCCGACGGCATCCGCACCACATGATCCAGCACCCCGAACCGGTTCGGCGGCGAGAACTCGACGGTCACCGTTCCCATCGGCGAATCGGCGACCCAGCCCTCCGGGCACTGCCGTAGCTCGCCGGCGGCCAGGCCGGCCGCCCAGTGCGGCCAGGTCTGCGGATCCGCCGCGAATTCGTAGACGACCTCGGGTGCAACGTCGATCCAAATACTGACGTGTCGCGATTCCATACCTCCATCGTGGCGCACACACTTGCCTGATGGACACTTCCTCACCGCCAGAGCGCCATTCCCCATCGTGGTCGGGACCGACGAACCCCGAAAGCGTGCTGCCCGTCGTCGTCGCAGTGCTGACAGCCATGGCGCTGCAACTGTGGATTCCGAAGGGCTACACACTGCTGCCGCGTTGGCCGCTGCTGGTGTTGGAGGCTCTGTTACTGGTCGTGCTCTTGGGCGTCAACCCACTGGTGATGCGCCGTCGGACGCTGCTCGGAAGGTGTTCTGCGTGGATACTGTTGGCCGCCATCGCCGTCGACAACACACTGTCGGCGATCGTGCTCGACGTCAGCATTCTCACCGGTCAAGTGAGCAACGACGCGGCGGTTCTCCTTGGCAGTGGAACGGCGATCTTCATCACGAACATCATCGTGTTCGGCATCCTCTACTGGGAACTCGACCGCGGCGGCCCGTTCGCGCGACACACCGGCGGACGCCCCTATCCTGATTTCATGTTCCCGCAGATGGCGAGTCCAAATCTGGCCAAACCGGGTTGGCGTCCGACATTCGTCGACTATCTGTACCTCAGCATCACCAACGTATTGGCGTTCTCGCCGACTGACACCATGCCATTGGCTCGTTGGGCCAAGCTGCTGATGACCGTGCAGGCGATGGTTGCGTTATCCACTGCTGGACTCGTAATCGCAAGGGCGGTGAACGTTTTGGGCTGACTGCTACGCGTTTCTAGCGATTGGTGAACAGGCTGTTGAGCTCGTAGAAGCTCGCCGATTCTGCCAGCCCCGCGAACGACCCCTCGTCGAAGATGCGGCGTGCGGCCGAGAGGAACGCGCCCCACGCGACACGCGTCAACGCGGATCCGACGCTGACCCGCCGCACCCCGAGTTCCGCCAGATCGTTGACCGTCAGCCCCGTGTCCGACGACATCAGCACGTTGACGGGCGCGGGGCGCAGCGCGTCGACGAGGGCGGAGATGTCTTCTCGCGTCCGCACTCCCGGTGCATAGAGCACATCTGCTCCCGCCTCCGAGAAAGCCTGCAACCGAGTGATCGCCTCGCGCAGCGGATCGGGGCGATCGTAGAGAAAGCACTCCGCGCGTGCGGTGAGGAGCACATCGGCGCCGTCGATGGCGGCGTACGCGACGCGTACCCGTTCCACGGCCTCCGGCAACGAATACAGCGGCTCCTCGGCGCCGCCTCTCGTGTCCTCGATGGACAAGCCGGCGACACCGGTTGCCACACATCGCCGAACGTTGGCGGCCAGCCCGTCCAGATCATGGGCGTATCCGGCCTGGAAGTCGGCGTTCACCGGCAACTCGACCGCGTCGACGATCTCGGCGATGTTCCGCAGCGCGCCATCCACGCCCAGCGCGGTCGGCGTATCGGGTAACCCCCGTGCAAAACAGGCACCGGCACTCGTCGTGGCCAGTGCGGGAAAGCCCATGGCCGCGAGCGCGATCGCCGTCCCGCGGTCCCACGGATTCGGAATGACGAAGCAGCCGCGTTCGTGCAGTTCGCGAAACGACATCAGCCCAGGCAGCCGGGGCCCAGCAGCGCCTTCAGATCACCCATCAACGCCGATGACGCCGTCACCCTCAGGGATGCGTCGAGTTCCAGTGTGGTGATGCGCTCGCCGCTGATCAGCCGCAAGTGCACCTGCGCGGTTCCAGGATGACGGGCCAGCACCTGCTTGAGTGCGGTCACCTTGTCGACCGTGCATTGGCGGGTCGGCAGCGTGACGGCCACCGGACGATTGACCTGCGCACTCGAAAAATCAGGTACGACAAGGTCGTTGGCGATCAGCGAGATCCGGTCGTCACGGATCGCAACCTTGGCCCCCACTAGGACCACCGCATCATCGGCGATCTCGGCGCCGAACGTCGAGTACGTCTGCGGAAAGAACAGCACCTCGATACCGCCGGTGAGGTCTTCCAATTGCGCTGACGCCCAGGGCAACCCGTTCTTGTTGACCCGCCGGTTGACCGACGCCAGAATTCCGCCGATCCGCACCTGCGTCTCGTTGGCGACATCGCCGTCGAGAATCGCCGGAATCGCCGTGTCGACCTGCGCCGACAGCAGATGCGCGATGCCGTTGAGCGGATGCCCGGACACGTAGAGGCCGAGCATCTCGCGCTCCAGCGCCAGCTTGTGCTTGTCCTCCCACTCCTCGTCGGGCACCTTGATGGTGAACACCGCGTCGGTGGCCGTGTCCGCACCGCCGAACAGGTCGAACTGACCCATCGCCTCGGCCTTCTTCGTCCCGAGCACCGAATCGACCGCATCGGTATGGATCAGGAACAGCCCCTTACGCGGATGCCCCAGCGAGTCGAACGCGCCCGCCTTGATCAGCGATTCAGTGACCTTCTTGTTGCAGGCGGCGATATCGATCTTGTTGAGGTAGTCCGAGAAGTCGATGAACTTACCCTTGTCGGTGCGCGAACCGATAAGCGAGGCAACGACATTCGCGCCGACGTTGCGCACAGCGCCCAGCCCGTACCGGATGTCCTCCCCCACCGAGGCGAAGTTGAGGCTCGACTCGTTGACATCGGGCGGCAGCACGGTGATGCCGAGCCTGCGGCAGTCGGCGAGGTAGACCGCCGCCTTGTCCTTGTCGTCGCCGACCGACGTCAGCAGCCCGGCCATGTACTCGGCCGGGAAGTTGGCCTTCAGGTAGGCGGTCCAGTACGACACCAGGCCGTAGCCGGCGGCGTGGGATTTGTTGAAGGCGTAGTCGGCGAACGGCAGCACCGTGTCCCACAGCGCCTTGATGGCCGCCGCCGAGAATCCGTTGGCCTTCATGCCCTCGGAGAAGCCCTCGAATTCCTTCTCCAGGACTTCGCGCTTCTTCTTGCCCATGGCTTTTCGCAGAATGTCCGCTCGGGCGAGCGAATAGCCGGCGACCTTCTGCGCGATGCGCATGATCTGCTCTTGGTAGACGATCAGACCGTAGGTCTCGGCGAGGATCTCGCGCAGCGGTTCTTCCAACTCTGGATGGATGGGCTTGATCGCCTGGCGGTTGTTCTTACGGTCGGCGTAGTCGTTGTGGGCGTTCATGCCCATCGGTCCTGGCCGGTACAACGCGATGACCGCGACGACGTCCTCGAATCCGGTGGGCTGCATGCGGCGCAGCAGATCACGCATCGGGCCGCCGTCGAGCTGAAACACCCCGAGCGTGTCACCGCGGCCCAGCAGCGCATACGCGGCCGGGTCATCGAGCGGCACACTTTCGAGGTCGAGATCGATTCCGCGGTTTGCGCGGATGTTCTCCAGGCAGTCGCCGATGATGGTGAGGTTCCGCAGGCCGAGGAAGTCCATCTTCAGCAGACCGATGGCCTCGCACGAGGGGTAGTCCCAGCCGGTGATGATGGCGCCGTCCTGCGGCCGCTTCCACAGCGGAATCGCGTCGACCAGCGGCTCGCTGCTCATGATCACCGCGCACGCGTGCACGCCGGCGTTACGGACCAGGCCCTCCAGACCGCGGGCCGTCTCGTAGATGGTGCGCACGTCGGGGTCGGTGTCGATCAGCCCGCGAACCTCGGCGGCCTCCTTGTACCGCTCGTGGTTCGGGTCCGTGATGCCGGACAGCGGGATGTCCTTGGCCATGATCGGCGGCGGCAGCGCCTTGGTGATCCGGTCGGCGATCGCAAAGCCGGGCTGGCCGTAGTTGACTCGGGCCGAATCTTTCAGCGCCGCTTTAGTTTTGATGGTGCCAAAGGTGATCACCTGCGCCACCCGGTCGCTGCCCCACTTGTTGGCCGCGTAGCGCAGCATCTCACCGCGGCGACGGTCGTCGAAGTCGATGTCGATGTCGGGCATCGACACACGTTCGGGGTTCAGGAACCGCTCGAACAGCAGGCCGTACGGGATGGGGTCGATGTTGGTGATACCCAGCGCGTAGGCGACCAGCGATCCCGCGGCCGAACCTCGTCCCGGCCCCACCCGAATTTCGACCGAGCGCGCGTAGTTGATGAGGTCGGCGACGATGAGGAAGTAGGACGGGTAACCCTTTTCGCAGATGACCTTGATCTCAAAGGCGGCCCGCTCGATGTACTCGGTGGGTACCGCCGCGCCGGGGAAGCGGCGCTGCAGACCGGCGTCGACCTCATGCTGCAGCCAGCTCGCCTGGTCGTGACCCTCGGGAACCGGGAAGATCGGCATTCGGTCTTTCGGCGTCCAGACGTCGGCGTAGCTCTGCACCCGTTCGGCGATCAGCAGTGTGGAATCGCATGCACCGGCGACCTCGCCGTCCCACAGCGCGCGCATCTCGGCGGCCGATTTCAGGTAGTAGCCGTCGCCGTCGAACTTGAACCGATTGGGGTCCGACAGCGTCTTGCCGGTCTGCACACACAGCAGCGCCTCGTGGTTGCGGGAGGCGTCGCGGGTGACGTAATGGCAGTCGTTGGTGGCCAGCGGGGGGATGCCGAGCTTCTGGCCGATCTCCAGCAGGCCCTCGCGGACCCGGCGCTCGATGTCCAGGCCGTGGTCCATCAACTCGAGGAAATAGTTGTCGGGTCCGAAGATCTCCCGCCACTTGGCGGCCGCCTCGAGGGCCTCCCGTTCGTGTCCGAGCCGCAGCCGCGTCTGCACCTCGCCCGACGGGCAACCGGTGGTCGCGATGATGCCATCGGCGTTTTCGGCGATGATCTCGGCGTCCATGCGCGACCACTTGCCGAGCTGGCCCTCAAAGGACGCCAGCGACGACAGCTTGAACAGGTTGCGCAAACCGGTCGCATTCTCGGCGACCATCGTCATATGCGTATAGGCCCCGCTGCCCGACACGTCGTCGGACTTCTGCGACGGGTCACCCCACAGGACGCGTTTGGTGTCGAAACGTGAACCCGGGGCGATGTAGGCCTCGACGCCGATGATCGGCTTGATGTCCACATCGGTCGCTGCGTTGTAGAACTCGCTGGCGCCGAACATGTTTCCGTGATCCGTCATGCCGATCGCGGGCATTTCCAGCCGTTGCGCCTCGGCCAGCATCGGCGTGACCTTCGCGGCGCCATCCAGCATCGAATACTCGGTGTGGTTATGCAGGTGCACGAAGGACGACGAGTTCATAGGGACGCCAGTCTATGGCCGTCCTCCGACAGATCTCGGCGTGTCGCGTTGCGTGTCTTGCCGCCTGTCAATTGGCCGGAAACCGCCGCGCGCCGGCCTCCAGTGGCAGCCTCAATCCGTTGACCAGATAGCTGACCGTTCGGTACGTGCCGGCCAGCATGATCAGCTCGATAATCGCCTCGTCGCTGTAATCGGCCGCCAACGCCGACCACAGGACGTCATCGATCGTGCAATTCTCCTGCAGCCCGTCGCACAGCCGAATCAGCAGTCGATCGGCGTCGTCCCAGCAGGCGTCATCGGGTCCCCCGGTGACCAGCGACGCGATCTGGGCCTCGGTGAGGCCGGCCTTCGCTGCGTAGACGGCGACGTGCACACCCCATTCGTATTCGGCTCCGCAGGATGCGGTGACTCGATCGATGACGATCTCGCGTTGCCGGATCGTCAGATGGCCCCGATCGAGCAGTCCCGAATTGAAGAGTTTGAAGAATAGACGCCGATCACGGGCCATGGTCGTGAAGAGCGTCAGCGGCGGGGCGCCCCGCATGACGGCATCGACGGCTTCCTGCACATCGCGCGGTAGCGGCATCGGCGCCGGTCCGATGCGGGCGCTATGAGTTTTATAGCTAATCATGCTTGCGACTTTAAGCGTCTCTGCTACAAAATGTAAAGCATGACGTCGCCGAAGATCGGCTCCCCGGCCCGCGGGTCGCAATCGGGCAGACCGATCATGGTGGCGCTGGACATGCTGGGCAGACGCGGAGCGCTGCGCGTGCTGTGGGAGTTGCGAAGCGGCCCTTTGACATTTCGCGCACTTCAAACCGCGTGCGACAGCAATCCCGGCTCGTTGAACACGAGGCTGAAGGAACTGCGCACACTCGAAATCGTCGAACATGACGCGGGCGGCTACCGGCTCACCCGACACGGGAGTGGCCTTATCGAGGCTCTACGACCGCTGCAGACGTGGGCAGATGAGTGGGCCGCCGATCAGAACGCAGCCGATCCAGCCTGAGCCACCGCTTGACCTCGGGTTTCGGCGGCAGTTGCCATCCGATTTGGGCGACGACGCCGGCTGCGACGAGGCCCGCAACCATCGTGGTGAACCAGAAGCCGGGCATGCCTCAACGCTAGGGCGCAGGAGGCGCCGAGGAATCGGGTGTTTCCCTATGTTCTGCTTCGCGTTCCGGGTTGCGGGGGCCCTTCGGCGACGTGGTGCGCGCCCGCCACAGCGCGTCGGCGCTGAACACCAACAGGGCGAGCCAGATGAGCGCGAATCCCAGCCAGCGCGCGGGCGGCATCGGTTCGTGGCCGACGAATATGCCCCAGGTCAGTTGCATCGCCGGGGTCAAGTAGAAGAGCAGCCCCATCGTCACCAGCGGCAGCCGCTGAGCCGCCGCGGCGAACAGCAGCAGCGGCAGCGCCGTCACCGCACCTGAAAGGACGAGGAGCGCGATGTGGCCGGCGCCGAAGTCGGTGAAGGTACCCGGTCCCGAGCCCTCGAGTACGGCGATATACGCGAGCGCCAAGGGTGCGGCTACCGCTGCCTCTATGCCGACGCTGACCCGCGGATCGGTCGGTACCACCTTCTTCACGGCGCCGTAGAGTCCGAACGACAGCGCCAGCCCGAGTCCGATGACCGGGGGTGCGCCGACCTCGACGGTGAGCACGACGACAGCGACCACGGCGATGGCCAACGCGCCGAGCTGAGCACGGTTTAGCTTCTCGCGAAAGATCAACAGCCCCAACGCGACAGTGACCAACGGGGTGATGAAGTAGCCCATTGCCGCGTCGACGACGTGGCCGTTGTTGACGGCGTAGATGTAGATGCCCCAGTTGATGGAGATGAGCGCCGACGCGCATACCAGCAACAGCCAGACCCTAGCCGTCATGGCGCGGAGGTCGCGAAACCGGCGCGCCGCGGCGATGACGAAGACCATCAGCACGCTCGTCCACACGATCCGGTGTGACAGCACTTCGAGCGCACTCGCCGGTTTCAGTAGGGGAAAGAACGCGGGGAACACACCCCACATCGCGTAAGCGCCGATGCCGTAGAGAAGTCCCGTCGTTCTCACAGCTCGTGGTGCCGCAGCACCTCGAGCGCGTGCTGCAGATCAGGTGGGTACGGACTGGTGATCTCGACGCGGCGCCCGTCGGCGGGATGCGCGAACGCCAAGGAGCAGGCGTGCAGCCACTGGCGTTCCAGCCCGAGCTTGCGGGCCAGTGTCGGGTCCGCGCCATAGGTGAGGTCGCCGGCGCACGGATGATGCAGCGCCGCGAAATGCACCCGGATCTGATGGGTGCGGCCGGTTTCCAGCTCGACGTCGAGCAGGCTGGCGGCTTGATGTGCCTCCAGCGTGTCGTAGTGGGTGATGCTGTGCCTGCCACCTTCGCTGACCGCGAATTTCCAGTCGTGTCCGCGATGGCGGCCGATGGGCGCGTCGATGGTGCCACTGGACGGATCGGGATGGCCCTGCACCAGTGCGTGATAACGCTTTTCGACGGTGCGCTGTTTGAACGCGCGCTTGAGCGCCGTGTACGCGCGTTCCGAGATCGCCACCACCATGACGCCCGAGGTTCCGACGTCGAGTCGATGCACAATGCCCTGGCGCTCATGGATTCCAGATGTGCTGATGCGGAAACCTGCCGCGGCGAGGCCGCCGAGCACCGTCGGCCCGCTCCAGCCGACCGTGGCATGCGCCGCTACGCCGGGCGGCTTGTCGACCGCGACGATGTCGGAATCGGAGTACAGGATCGACATGCCGTCGATCTGGACGGGCGTATTCTCCACCGGCGCAGGCGCTTCCGGCAGGCGTACTTCGAGCCAGGCCCCGGCGACCAACTTGTCGGATTTCCCCGCGGGCGCACCGTCGACGTCGACGCCGCCGTCTTCGGCCAGTGCCGCCGCGGCCGTCCGCGACAGCCCGAGCAGCCGCGCCAGACCCGCGTCGACACGCATGCCTGCCAGCCCTTCCGGGACCGGCATCGAGCGGGTGGTCACTCTGACGAGTCGCCCGTACGGCGCCCGACGGTGTCGAAGTCGAAACCGAACAGCGACAGCGCGACGAGCAGTATCGCCCCGCCGACCACCGACGGGTCGGCGACGTTGAACACCGGCCACCACCCGACCGAGAAGAAGTCGACGACGTGGCCCCGCAGGGGGCCAGGCGACCGGAAGAATCGATCGACCAGGTTGCCCATCGCCCCGCCGAGGATCATCCCGAGGCCAAGTGCCCACCACGGCGAAACCAGGCGGCGGCCCATCCAGATGATCCCGATGACGACCGCGGTAGCGATCAGCGTCAGCACCCACGTGTAGCCGGTGGCCATCGAGAACGCGGCACCCGAGTTGCGGACGAGGGTCCACGTGACGGTGTCACCGATGATCGAGACGGGCTGGCCGGGGGTGAGCAGCCTGACGGCGAGCACCTTGGTGACGATGTCGATGATCAACACAATTCCCGCGACCGTCAGCAGCAGCCGGAGTCGGCGCCGCGGCGCGGGCTGCTCCTCCTGCGTCGGTGCCTCGGTGCCAGTCGTGGCCTCGTCCGACGCCGGGGATTCATCAGTCACTCCCCCATCATTCCAGGGCCGGAATACGTAAGAATTCCACCCATGGCTCGCCTCGTCGTCATCACCACCGGCGGCACCATCGCCACCAGCGCCGACGACCGCGGCGTGAAGCGCCCGACCCGAACGGGCGCCGACCTGACTTCCGGGCTCGACGTGCAGGTCGTCGACCTGATGGCGGTGGACAGCTCGATGCTCACGCTCGCCGACTGGGACCGGATCAGCGCGGCGGTGGGCTCTGCGTCGGACGCCGACGGCGTCGTGATCACGCACGGTACCGACACAATGGAGGAAACCGCGCTGTGGCTGGAGCTGACGTATGACGGGCGAGCCCCGGTCGTGCTCACCGGGGCGCAGCGCAGTGCCGACGCCCCCGACGCCGATGGTCCGGCCAATCTGCGCGATGCGCTGACGGTCGCCGCGAGTCCACGCGCGCAGGGGCTGGGTGCACTGGTGAGCTTCGCGGGCACGGTGTGGCAACCGCTCGGCCTGCAAAAGGTTGCGACGGCGGATCTGCGGGGTTTCGCAGGGGTGGCCATCGGCTCGGTGTCGGATGCGACGTTCGCGGTACAGGCCGCCAAGGACCGCCCGTTCCTTGCGGCCGCCTCGGCGGCGGATGCGCCGAGGGTGGACACCATCGGGGTGTATCCGGGCGCCGACGCTGTGGCGATGGACGCGTGCGTCGCCGCAGGAGCGCGGGGGCTGGTACTGGCGGCGCTGGGTTCGGGCAATGCGGGCGCCGCCGTGATCGAAGGCGTACGACGGCACCGCCGCGACGGTGTCGCCGTCGCGGTGTCGACGCGCGTGCCCGATGGACGGGTCAGCCCCGGGTACGGCCCGGGCCGCGAACTCGCCGACGCCGGCGCGGTGATGGTGCCGCGACTGCGTCCGCCCCAGGCCCGCGTCCTGCTGATGGCCGCGCTGGCGGCCGCTTCGCCCGTCGCGGACGTGTTCGCGCGCTGGGGCTGATGTGCAGGAATCGTGAGCGTTGCGGTTCGGCTAACTCTGGTGGCGGCTGAGCTCGTCGAGATAGTCCGCCCAATCCAGGCTGTCGACGGGGTTGGCCCGGGCGATCTCCGGATCGTCCGCCCGCAGCGTGTGCACCGGGCCCGGTCCCGTTCCGCGGGTTTCGAAACGCACCGTCATCACGCCGTGACCGGCGCCCTGGATCCACCCGTGCCCGTGGGTGGTGTGCACGACGTCGTCTCCGATCCGCCAGGCCGGCGGCGTGGCTGCGGTTTCCGTCAGCGTCGGCGGCAACTGCGAGCCCGAGACCTCCTCCGCCAGCAACTCGAGATCGGGGAACAGCGACTCCTGCTGAACCTCCGACAGTCCTGAAAAGCCAACGCCGACAAGGCGGATGGGCCCCACCTCGATCGGGTCGAGCAGCAGCCGCCGAGCAGTCGCAATCAGGGTGGCGGCGTCGGTAATGGCGTACGGCAGCGTGGCCGAGCGGGTGAGGATTCCCATGTCGGACTTCTTCAGCTTGACGGTGATGGTGCGCGCGCCGCGACCGTCTTTCTGTAGCCGGGTGTGGGCGTGCTCGCCGATGCGCGCGATGGCTTCCCGTAGCTGGTCGAGGGTCGTGAGGTCCTCTGGGAACGTCGATTCGGCGCTGATCTGCTTGGCGGGCGAATTCTCGGCGACGGGTCGGTCGTCGATGCCGCGGGCCAGCCGGTGCAGCGCCGCGCCGACGGTGCCGCCGAGGATGTCGGCGGCTTCGGCATCGCTCAGTGCGGCGAACGCCCCGATGGTGTCGATGCCGAGTCGGTGCAGCTTTTCCTCGGCGACCGGTCCGATGCCCCACAGCCGGCGCACGGGCAACGCGTCGAGCAGCACCCGCTCCTCGCTGCGCGAGACCACCCGGATGCCGTTGGGCTTCGCGAGGTCCGAGGCGATCTTGGCGACCTGCTTGCCCGATCCGGCGCCGACGGACGCGACCAGCCCCGTTTCGTCGAGCACCCTGGACTTCAGCGTCCGGCAGAACGTTTCGACGTCGTCGGCCGAGGCGCCCGCGAGTTCGGCGGGCTCACCGAATGCCTCGTCGAAGGAGAGCTGCTCGAGCACCGGAACGAAGCCGCGCACGGTGTCGAACACGCGGCGGCTGGCGACGCCGTAGACGACACCACGTGGCGGCAGGACAACGGCGGTGGCGCCCACCATTCGCCTGGCCATGTGCATGGGCATCGCCGAGCGGGCGCCGAACACCCGGGACTCGTAGCTCGCGCCGGCAACCACCCCGCGGCCGCCCAGCCCACCCACCAGCACCGGCCTGCCTCGGAGGGTGGGTCGGGTCAGCTGCTCGACCGACGCGAAGAACGCGTCCATGTCGAGATGCAGCACCCACCGACCTTCCACACCCGCCGATGCTATTTCGCTAGCCTGACGTCCATGGCGCAACGTGTCGGTCAACGGAGTGGCTTCGGCCGGTGGGTCGACCACTTCGTAGCCAACGAAGACGTGCACCGCCGGGCGGACGCCGCGATCGACTTCGAGGCCGACTGCACCGTCCCCGAGACCGTGCGTCGGCCGCTGATCGCCTCAGTACGCAGATTCCAGCTGGGCGAGAGCGGTGACGGCCGGCAGCTGATCCGCAATGCCGAGCGAGCGGGCGACTCCGAATACGTGCGTGCGATAACCCTTTTCGTCGCCGAAGAGCAGCAGCATGCCGCGCTGCTACTGCGGCTGCTCGGATACCTCGGTGGCGCCCCGATGAGCAGACACTGGTCAGACGCGATCTTCGTCCGCCTACGCCGGCTGCTGGGCCTGCGCACCGAGTTGATGGTGCTGACCGTCGCCGAGGTCGTCGCCCTGTCCTATTACGGGGGGCTGGCCGCGGCGGGTCCGGATCCGGTGACGCGTGCCGTCGCCACGCGGATCATCGACGACGAGAACGCCCACGTGCGGTTTCAGCGCGACCGCCTGCGTGCCGGTTTCGCGGGTTCGCGGGCATCGATGCGCGCACTCGCCCTGGGCCTGTGGTGGGTGGTCGCAGTCGGTGCGACGCTGGTCGTCGCCGTCGATCACCGGGGCGTACTCGATGCGATCGGCTATCGACGCATCAAGTTCGTCCGCGACGTCCTCGCCGATTTCGCGGGAGTGGCGTCGGCCGTCATGTTCGACCGAAAGTCCTTGTCGTGGACGTGATCACGTCGCTCCCAGCGAGCGCGGAGCTGAGCGAAGTCGCCGACGATGCGCAACGCATCGAGGAGATGGGCTTCGATGCCGTGCACGTGTCCGAGACCGTTCGCGATCCATTCGCCGTCTGCACCCTCGCGCTGGAGCACACCACGACGCTGGTGGTCCGGACCAGCATGGTGGTCGCTTTCGCCCGAAGCCCGATGGTCACCGCCTACGCGGCGTGGGAACTGGCCCGCTACTCCGGTGGCCGCTTCGAGCTCGGCGTCGCCACGCAGGTGAGGGGCAACATCGTCGGACGGTTCTCGATGCCGTGGACCGACCCCGCCGCGCAGCTGCGTGACTACGTCGCATCGCTGCGCGCGATTTTTGCCGCCTTTTCGAACGGCCAGAACGTGGACCACCATGGCAGCCACTACACATTCACCCGGCTGCAGCCGTACTTCAATCCGGGTCCCATCGACGCGGCTCCCCCGCCGATCTGGACCGGCGGCGTCAACCGCAGGATGTGCCGACTCGCCGGCGCCGTCGCCGACGGCTTCGTCGCGCATCCCACCAGTTCGCACCCGGCGGTGCTGCGCGAGTACGTCCTGCCCGCGCTCGCCGACGGTGCGGCGAAGGAGGGGCGTACCGACGGCGGCCCCCGGCTGGTCGTCGTGCCGCGGGTCATCTCGGGACGTGACGACGCGGCTGTCGCCGCCGCGCGTGACGAGCTGCGGACCGAACTCGCCTTCCTGTACTCCACGCCGGCGTATCAGCGCACACTCGAACTGTTCGGACTGAGCGACGTCGCTGCCCGCCTCAGCGAGCACGCCCGTCGCAAGGAATGGTCCGCGCTCGCCGACGTACTCACCGATGACGTTGTGAGTCAACTCGTTCCGCAGGGGACCTACGAGGAGCTGCCCGGTGTTCTCGCGTCCTGGTACGCCGGGGTGTGCGACGGGATCTCGCTCGACGTGCCTTCTGATCCGGCCGATGACGACGAGTTCACCTCGATGCTCGGTCGCGTCAAGGCGATCCCGTCCCGGGTCTAGAGACAGGCATCGACGTGGACGATGTGCCGATTCGCGACGAGACGATCCGCTTGGGTCAGTTCCTGAAACTGGCGGGGTTGATCGACAGCGGAGCGGACGCCAAGGCGGTCGTCGCCGACGGGCGGGTCATCGTCAACGGCACAGTCGAGCGTCGCAGGGGCCGACAGCTCCGCTCGGGTGACACCGTGGAGTTCAACGGCCGTCGCGTACGGGTGAGCTGACACAGCCGGCCGAGTCAGACCTTTGCGATCTCCACCCGCACACCGTCACCGATCTCGCTACCGTCCGTGAGGTCACCGAATTCGAAGCTGGTGGCCAGGATTTCACGCGCGATGAGCTCGCTGTGCGTGCGCGCCCAGCTCTGGTGAGCGGCAGGCACCGACATCACCACCGAGATCCGGTCGGAGACATCGAGCCCCGTCGACTTGCGCAGTTCCTGCAGTTCGCGGATGCGGTCCTTGGCCCAACCCTCGGCCTCCAGCTCTTCGGTGACGGTGCCGTCCAGCACCACGAGCCCGGCGCCGTCGGGCAGCGCGGCGGTGTACTCGGGGTCGGCCGCCACCAGCCGGGAGCTGTACTCCTCCGGCTGCAGCACGGCCGGTCCCGCGGTCAGCGTCCCGTCGGCGTTGGCGACGGCTTCGCCGGCCTTGACTGCCTTGATGGCGGCCTGAACGTCGCGGCCGAGCCGAGGTCCGGCCACCTTCGCGTTGACGGTCAGCTCGAACCGACCGTAGGTGGCGATGTCGTCGGTGAGTCCGACCGCCTTGACGTTGAGCTCATCGGCGATGAGGTCGCGGAACGCCTCGAGCCGGTGTGGGTTGTCCACCGCCACCGTCAGTTTCGGCAACGGCAGCCGCACTCGCAGCTTCTTGGCCTTACGCAGCGACGAGCCGGCCGAGGCGACCACGCGAACGAGGTCCATGTCGGCCACCAGCTGGTGATCCTTGGGCAGCAGGTCGGCGTCCGGCCAGTCGGTCAGATGGACCGAGCGCTCCCCGGTCACCCCGCGCCAGATCACCTCGGTGACCAGCGGCAGCAGCGGCGCGGCGAGCCTGCCGGTCACTTCCAGCACGGTGTGCAGCGTGTCTATGGCGTCGGGATCCTCTTCCCAGAACCGCGAACGCGACCGTCGGACATACCAGTTCGTCAACGCATCGGTGAACTGGCGCAACTGCTCGCAGGCTCCCGAGATGTCGCAGACATCCATCGAATCGGTCAGGTCGTCGCGCAGCACGGCGAGCTTGGCCAGGATGTAGCGGTCCAGCACGTTCGCCGAATCGGTCCGCCACGCGCCCTTCTTCGGCGCATAAAGCGACAGGAAGGTGTATGCGTTCCACAATGGCAGCAGCACCTGCCGCACACCCTCGCGGATGCCCTGTTCGGTGACGATCAGGTTGCCGCCGCGCAGGATTGGCGACGCCATCAGGAACCAGCGCATGGCGTCGGAGCCGTCGCGGTCGAAAACCTCGGTGACGTCGGGGTAGTTGCGCAACGACTTGCTCATCTTCTGGCCGTCGTTGCCCAGCACGATGCCGTGCGCCACACACGTCTTGAACGCTGGACGGTCGAACAGGGCGGTGGCCAGGATGTGCATGGTGTAGAACCAGCCGCGAGTCTGGCCGATGTATTCGACGATGAAATCGCCGGGGAAATGGGTGTCGAACCAATCGGCGTTCTCGAACGGGTAGTGCACCTGACCATAGGGCATCGACCCCGAGTCGAACCACACGTCGAACACGTCCTCGATGCGGCGCATCGTGGACTTTCCGGTCGGGTCATCGGGATTCGGGCGGGTGAGCTCGTCGATATACGGCCGGTGCAGGTTGTCCGGACGTACGCCGAAGTCGCGCTCGAGCTCGTCGAGACTGCCGTAGACGTCGAGGCGCGGGTATGCCGGGTCGTCGGACTTCCACACCGGAATCGGGCTGCCCCAGTATCGGTTTCGCGAGATCGACCAGTCGCGGGCTCCCTGCAGCCACTTTCCGAACTGGCCATCCTTGACGTGCTCGGGGTACCAGGTGATCTCGTGGTTCAGCTCGACCATGCGGTCGCGGATATCGGTCACCTTGATGAACCACGACGACACGGCGCGGTAGATCAACGGGTTTCGGCAGCGCCAGCAGTGCGGATAGGAGTGGTCGTATGTCTCGTGGCGCAACAGCACCGCGCCGTTGGCGGCCGCCGAGCGCGCCTGGTTCTTCAGATCGCGGATGATCTGCGGGTTCGCGTCGAAGACGTGCTGGCCGGCGTATTCGGGCACCGTGGCGTCGAACCTGCCCTTGGTGTCGACCGGCGTGACGGCGACGATGTCGGCCGCCTGGGCCGCCGCCATGTCGTCCTCGCCGTACGCCGGCGACATATGGACGATGCCGGTGCCGTCCTCGGTGCTGACGAAATCCGCAGCCAGCACCTGAAACGCGTTGCGCGCCCCCTCGCTGTCCATGAAGTACGGAAACGGCGGAAGATACCGCGTGCCGAGTAGTTCGCGTCCGCTGTAGGTGGCCACCACCTCGGGCTCGTCTCCTAATTCGCGGGCATAGGCCCCCAGTCGCGCCCGTGCCAGCACATAGCGGCGCCCATCGGGTGCCTGCACGCAGACGTAGGGGATGTCGGGGCCCACCGCGACCGCCTGGTTAGACGGCAGCGTCCAGGGTGTCGTCGTCCAGATGAGAAGGAAGGCGCCGGCCAGTCCCTTGTCATCGCTGTCGAGCACCTTGAATCCGACGGTCAGCGCCGGGTCCTGGCGCATTTGATAGACGTCGTCGTCCATCCGCAGTTCGTGGTTCGACAGTGGCGTCTCGTCATTCCAGCAGTACGGCAGCACCCGGTTGCCCTCATACGCCAGGCCCTTGTCCCACAGCTGCTTGAACGCCCAGATCACCGATTCCATGAAGCCGAGATCCAGCGTTTTGTAGTCGTTGTCGAAGTCGACCCACCGAGCCTGGCGGGTGACGTAGGCCTGCCATTCGTCGGTGTACTTGAGCACCGAAGCGCGGCACGCTTCGTTGAACTTCTCGATGCCCATCTCTTCGATCTGAGCCTTGTCGGCGATGCCCAGCTGACGCTGCACCTCGAGTTCGGCGGGCAGGCCGTGAGTGTCCCAGCCGAAGCGGCGATCCACCTTGTAACCGCGCATGGTGCGGTAGCGCGGCACGATGTCCTTGACATAGCCGGTCAGTAGGTGGCCGTAATGCGGAAGACCATTGGCGAACGGCGGACCGTCGTAGAACACATAATCCGGCGATCCGTCCCGGCGCGCGATGCTGGCACGGAACGTGTCGTCGGAGTTCCAGTAGTCCAGGACGTCGGTTTCCAGCGCCGGGAAATTGGGCGCTCCAGCGGCCGGCTTCGGATAGGCGGTCACGTGTCTCCTGTGCCTGATTGAGGCCTCCGGCCTCGGAAGCCCATCAGCGGCACGGGGACGACGTCGCGCGGTGCGCGAGCGCCGCGGTACCACCCCGCTTGCGTACATCACGTGATTCCAAGATGTACGCCGCTCACTTAGGGCGATGACGGGCCCACCCGTTCGGTTCTACTGAGCTGGAATCAGCCGTTCTTCCGAAGGCTCCCCGGTGATAGCCGGATCGACGCCGTTCTCGCCAAGTCTAATGACGAGCGCAAATCGGATCCACCGTGCGAGCAGCTCTCAGACGGCAGGCAGCGCGTCCGTGGTCATCTCGTAGAGCGCACGCGGAAACTGCTCGGCTAGCTCTTCGATGGTGTACGGCTCGAAATAGCTCGTGTCGTACCACCAGTCCACGTGAACCAGACCCTGGGTGCGGTACACCCTCATCTCCAGCGCGTGGCCCAGCCCCGGAGGCGTCTCCTGCACCGGCACCGGCACCGAGCTCTCGGGTACCTGGCCCAAATAGTTGAAGTACACCTCCGACATCCCGTCGTCGGTGCGCTCGGCTGCCGAGGCCAGGGCGTTGTGAACGCCGCGGAGAACGTCGGTGGCGCTGGCCTGTGCAGCCGTCACGCACATCACCGGGACTGCGTCCAGCAGACTGCCACGTTCGCTGGCCACGTCGATGGGCACAATGCCCTCACCGAGCGTCTTGGCGATCGTGCGAGCCAGCGCAGCAAGGAGGAGTTCGTCGGTTGGCGCCCCCAGCCAGTCGGAGGCTCCGTCGAGTTCGGCGGCGAGATCCTCGTTGTGGAGACTCGACTGCCGCACCATGCCCGCGGCACGAGAAGCGTCCGGGACGTCATGATCCACCACGTGGATCGTTGCTAATGCAATTTCAGTAAAGGACTTAAAGGCCTCTTTAGCCGTCATACGCAACTGAGAAGCAACCATGGCCCAACGATAGCCCAAGTGTCCCAATTATGGGATAGGCCTCCCGAAACTGTGACGGCAGTGTCAATTAAGGTAAAGCTTTCCGGTTTGCGGTTCGCACTGCCCATTTTATAAAGATTGCTTTAGTGTGGGAAGGGTGCCACGTACCGACGAGAACGGCAGACAGCTAAAAGCCCTGCTTGATTACCTACTTGACGGCGACGTTGACGCCAAAGACATTTACGACGCGCTTGGGATCTCGAGCAGCACGTACTACCGGCGCATCAAGGAAGCCGACTACCCTGACGCCGAGGAATTGCGCCGAATCTCGGATAGATTCGGCGTCAGCTACCCAGACCTGCAGATCAGGTTCGGTCTGATGAGCGAACAAGAGGTGTGGAGCTACATCGAGTCTGCGCCGTTCGGCAGGACCGCTCTGCGGGAGGCCGCTGACAACCGGACAGCCATCCGAACCAGCCATCGAACCCGCGCGCCAAAGCTCTCCGAGCTGAAACCGCGCAGTGACGCGCCCCCGCTGTAGCTCTATACTTTGCTGAGTACACCGCGGCTCGAAAGCGACATTCGTGGGTCTGACAACTCTTATTGCGATCACGCTTTGCTGTATCGCGTGGAGTTTGTGGATTCGCCGAGTTACCTGGTCGTCCCGTTGGGAGTTCGCCGCAACTCTGAACATCGCATTGCAGGGCGGCGCGGTACTGCTTATGTCACCGTGGGCCTCGGAGACGGTGGGCGCCTTTCTCCACTCGCTGACAGGTAAGTGGAACCTCGAGGACTACATCGGACACGATCTGTACATCGTCGCCGCGTCGGCGGTCGTGTACAACGCGCTGGGCCGGCTGCAGCAGGATCACGAACTGCAGCGGTCGTTCAAGCAGTACGTGGAGTACCCCGCGACGCTGTGCATCCCGCTGCTGCTGGTGGCGTTCACCCTGGGTAACGGCGCGAAGATCTACAAGGCCGACTTCTTCCAGGTGCCGACGGACTTCTGGCTGAACATGTACTGGCTGCTGCTGTGCGGCACGCTCATCTACCTGCTGGGCTACGGCGCCCGGGCGCTGCTCGTCTTGCGTAAGGACCCGCGTTCACGCACGGTCGCCAACATCTACCTCGTGTCGTCGGCCGCGGGCATCGCCGCCTGCCTGGTCCGACTGGCCACCGCCTTCATCCCCCAGCTGCAGGCGATCGACGGCGGCACCACACTGGTCTGGGTGTTCGCGTGCATGTGCGGCGCCGGGTTTGCCATCACCTCGGCCGAGTCTTGGCGCAAGAAGACCAGGTGGTTTTCGACGGCGAAGGGCTGAGGTCGACTTCGGCTCAACCCGCGACGGACCGGGTGACCTTCTTGTACGGTGCGCCGAGCGCGGGCATTGTTTCGTACCCACGTCTACGAGCGCGGGCGGCATCGCGGCGGATCAGGGTCTGCAGCCCGGCGAACGTCGCCTGATCGAGGACCATCCGCGTCAACAGCCGGTTGTGCACGAACCCGAAAGACATCCCCGTCTCCGGGTCCGCCCAACCCACCGAGCCGGCGAGCCCCGCATGCCCGAAGCCCGGCATCACACCGGGGATCGGCACCGAGTGGTATCCGAGGTGGAACGACAGCGGCACCCAGATGTTGCGGTCCGGCGCGAAGCTCGGCTCGCCGGTGAGGCCCTCGACCCTTTCGCGTGACAGAAACTGCGTGCCGTCGACGCGACCACCGTTGGCGATGGCGCCGTACAGCTTGGCCAGGGCACGCGCGGTGGCCACGCCGTTCGCGGCGGGGATCTCGGCGTCCAGGAACGGTGTGTCCCCCTGGACGACGGCCTTCATCCCCGGGAAGTACATCGATCCGAACACGCCGGAGACGCCCATGGCGGCGATCCGGGGCGCCACGAAGTTGAACACCGGATTGCTCAAAGTGCCCTGGGGCGCCAGGATTTGCGCGGCACGAGTCGGCGCGGTGGCCGGCGGCCGGCCCAGATGCAGCCCGTCGGTGTTCAGCGGTTCGGCCAATTCCTCACGGATCAGGTCCCGCATGCCCTTGCCGGTGATGGCGCGGCCGAGCCCCGACATCAGCCAGCCGTAGGTGAGCGCGTGATACGCCTGATGGCCGTACAGCAGCTTGTTCACCGGTGCGGCGGCGATCCGCCGCTCCATCGCGTGGTGGTCGAGCAGTTCGGCCTTGCTGACCCCGTTGAGATGAGACAGCCCCGCGCGGTGTCGCATGACGTCGCGCACCGTGATCTCGGCCTTGCCGTTCTCGCCGAACTCGGGCCAGTACTCGCTGACGGGCATGTCGTAGTCGATCAGGCCGCGGTCGGCGAGCCGATGGATCACCGTCGACGCCAGACCCTTGGTGACCGAGAAGACCATGGTGCCGGTGTCGGCTGTCCAGTACTCGGTGGCGCGGCGGTCCGAGTAGCCGGTCCACACATCGACCACGGGCTCACCGTGCAAGTAGACGGAGAGGGCACCACCGCCGAATCGTTTACCGGGGAACAACTTCGAGAAGGCCCGCAGAGTGCAAGCAAAGTTCGAATCCGCCGCGCCCTGAACCCTGTGCGGGAGCGCTGCGCTGCGCCCCGCGGATTTGACACCCGTCACAATGCATACAATTTACCTGCAGCCCCGGCAAATAAACCGGGTGTTACCGAAAAGTTAGGTTAGCGCACGTCAGACGCGTCCAAAATCTGTTGTGCAGCAAGCGCGGGCGTCAGCTCACCGTCGCGGACCTGGCGCTCGACTTCGGCCCGGATCTCCTTAACCGCGGGATGCGACAGCACACGATCCAGCACGGTGTCGCGAACCATCGACCACGTCCACTCCACCTGCTGGGTGCGCCTGCGGGCCTCGAACTCGCCAGCCGCGGTCAACACCTCGCGGTGCTTCAGCACCGTGTCCCACAACTCGACGAGGCCGTCGCCGGTCAGTGCACTCATGGTGAGAACCGGTGGGCGCCATAGCGTTTCGCGTGGATAGATCAGCCGGATCGCACCGGTCAGTTCGCGCGCGGCCGCCTTCGCCTCCACGGCATGCTCGCCGTCGGCCTTGTTCACCACCACGATGTCAGCGAGCTCCAGCACGCCCTTCTTGATGCCCTGCAGCTGGTCGCCGGTGCGCGCCAAAGTCAGAAACACGAAGGTGTCCACCATGTTGGCGACGGTCACCTCCGACTGCCCGACACCCACCGTCTCCACGAGGATGACGTCGAACCCGGCGGCCTCCAGCAGCACGATCGTTTCGCGGGTGGACCTGGCGACCCCGCCCAGCGTGCCGGAAGTCGGCGAGGGGCGGATGTATGCGTCGGGGTGCACGGCCAGCTTCGCCATGCGGGTCTTGTCGCCGAGGATGGAGCCACCGGTACGCGTCGACGACGGGTCGACCGCCAACACCGCGACGCGGTGCCCCTGCTCGATGAGGTGCGTACCGAGCGCCTCGATGGCCGTGGACTTGCCGACACCCGGCACGCCGGTGATTCCTACGCGCATGGCACTACCGGCGTCACGCATCAGCTCCAACAGCAACTGCTGCGCCTGGTCGCGGTGGTCGGTGCGGGTGGACTCGACGAGTGTGATGGCCTTCGGCAGCGCCGCTCGGTCGCCGCGGCGAACGGCGTCCGCTAGTTCAGAAACCGGGAGGTTCATCTACTCAGGTCGTAGCCCAGCTGCTCGGCGAGCTTCTGCAGCAGGCCGATGGCGGCGTCGGCGATCACGGTGCCGGGCGGGAAAATCGCGGTCGCTCCCGCCGCATACAACTCGTCGAAGTCGCCGGGTGGGATCACGCCGCCGACCACGATCATGATGTCCGGCCTGCCCGCCTCGGCGAGCGCCTCGCGCAGCGCGGGCACCAATGTCAGGTGGCCCGCCGCGAGCGACGACACCCCGACCACGTGCACGTCATTGTCGGCCGCCTGACGCGCGACCTCCTCCGGCGTGGAGAACAACGAGCCGACATCCACGTCGAATCCGATGTCGGCGAACGCCGTTGCGATGACCTTCTGCCCACGGTCGTGGCCGTCCTGGCCCATCTTGGCGATCAGGATGCGTGGCCTACGACCGTCGGCCTCGGCGAACTTCTCGACGAATTCGGTTGCTTTGCCGATTCCAGTCACGTTGCCACTGCTCCCCACCTCATCACGGTAGACGCCGGCGATGGTGCGGATCTCGGCGACGTGCCTCCCGTACACCTTCTCGAGCGCATCCGAGATCTCACCGACCGTCGCGTGGGCGCGGGCTGCGTTGACGGCCAGCGCCAGCAGGTTGTTACCCAGGCCGTCCTCCCCTGCCGGTCCGGATGCCCCTGCCGCCCTGGTCAATTCGGCCAGCGCAGCCTGAGTTGCCGCCTCGTCACGCTCGGCGCGCAGCTTCTTCAGTTTCGCGATCTGCTCGGCGCGTACCCGGCTGTTCTCGACCTTGAGGACTTCCACCTCCTGGTCCTCGTCGACCTGGTATTTGTTCACGCCGATCACCGTCTGGGCACCGGAGTCGATGCGGGCCTGCGTTCGGGCGGCCGCCTCTTCGATGCGCATCTTCGGGATGCCCTCGCTGATCGCCTGCGCCATTCCGCCGTGGGCGACGACCTCTCCGATGTGCATGCGCGCCGCGGTGGCGAGCTGGTGGGTCAGCCATTCGACGTAGTACGAACCACCCCAAGGGTCGATCGGACGTGTCGTTCCGGACTCCTGCTGCAGCAGCAGCTGGGTGTTGCGCGCGATACGCGCCGAGAAGTCGGTCGGTAGCGCCAGCGCTTCGTCGAGCGCATTGGTGTGCAGGGACTGCGTGTGCCCCTGAGTGGCGGCCATCGCCTCGATACAGGTGCGCGCGACGTTGTTGAAGGCGTCCTGCGCGGTCAACGACCAACCCGAGGTCTGCGAATGAGTGCGCAACGACAGCGATTTCGGACTCTTCGGATTGAACTCGGCAACCAACTCGCTCCACAGCAGCCGACCGGCGCGCAGCTTGGCGACCTCCATGAAGAAGTTCATGCCGATGCCCCAGAAGAACGACAGCCGCGGTGCGAACTTGTCGATGTCCAGACCGGCGTCCAGGCCCGCCTTGATGTACTCGACGCCGTCGGCCAGCGTGTAGGCGAGTTCGAGATCGGCTGTGGCACCGGCCTCTTGAATGTGGTACCCGGAGATCGAGATCGAGTTGAACTTCGGCATCTTCACGCTCGTGTAGCCGAAGATGTCAGAGATGACCCGCATCGACGGCTTGGGCGGATAGATGTAGGTGTTGCGGACCATGAACTCTTTGAGAATGTCGTTCTGGATGGTCCCAGCCAGCTTCTCCGGGGGTACGCCCTGTTCCTCGGCGGCCACCACGTAGAGCGCGAGAATCGGCAGGACGGCACCGTTCATCGTCATCGACACCGAGACGGTCGACAGGTCGATACCGTCGAACAGCTGCCGCATGTCGAGAATGGAATCGATTGCCACACCGGCCATTCCGACGTCCCCCTGGACACGCGGATGATCGGAGTCGTAGCCGCGGTGGGTGGCCAGATCGAAGGCCACCGACAGCCCCTTCTGCCCGGCGGCAAGGTTGCGCCGGTAGAACGCATTCGACTCGGCCGCGGTCGAGAATCCCGCGTACTGACGGATGGTCCACGGCTGGTTGACGTACATGGTCGGGTACGGGCCGCGGACGAACGGCGGCGCGCCGGGGAAGGTGTCCAGGGGATATCCGGCATCCACCACGGCGTCACGGTCGGCGGCGATGTAGACCGGTTTGACGTCGATGCCCTCGGGGGTGGCCCAGTCGAGTTGCTCGGGTGTGTAACCGTGCGCGGCGGCGGCCGCGGCGATGTGCTCGGCGACCGCGGCCTCCGTGGCAGGCTCGGCCGTTTTCTCCCCGTGCAGGGGCACGTCGGCGAAGTTGGTGATCGCGCCCGGTTCAACGCCAGGAACCGGCTGGCCGGCGACATTGGACATCGTCATGGTCACGCCCCCAATCGGGTGAGAAGTGCCGACAGCGCGGCGATCGCGTCGATCTTGGCGGTCAGGTATTCATCCGGCTTGTTCGCGGCTTCGGCAACCGCTTTTTGCGGACCGGCAAGGTAGACGTGCGAAACACCCGCCCCACGGGCGGCTTCCACCACACCCGACGCCTCCTGCGCGTAGCGGGCGTCGGTGCCGCAGATCACGGCGGTGACCGCCCCACCGGCATCCGAAACCACTTGTGCGATACCGGCGGCGTCCACCGGCCCCGGGTTGACGGCCTCGATGCCACCGGATGCCAGCAGGTTCGCCGCGAACGTCGCGCGGATGTTGTGTTCGGCCAGCGGGCCGATCGGCAGCAGCAAGGCGGTGGGCCGCGAACCGTGCTCGGCGAGATAGGCATCGGATCGATCCCGCAGCGCTTCGAAGCTCGCGGCGTAGCGTTGCACACCGGGAACCGGGGCGGACGCCGGCAACGGCATTTCCGAAAGGTTTGGATATTCGTTGACACCGGTGATCGCCGTACGACGGTGCGCGATGTCGTCGCGGCGTTTCTCGCTCACCTCCGCGATCTGTGCGGTCAGATAGTCGACCGCAGCCGTGAAACCGCCGCGGGATTCGATGTCGCGGAAGTGCTTCCACGCCTGCTCGGCAAGTGCGCGGGTGAGATCTTCGACGAACCACGAGCCGCCGGCGGGGTCGAGAACACGCCCGATATGCGACTCCTCCAACAGCAACAGCTGGGTGTTGCGGGCCATCCGCCGCGCGAAACTGGCTGCGACGCCGGGCCATCCACCAGGGATGGCGCTATCGAAGGTATGGACCTGGACGGTGTCCGCTCCCCCGACGCCTGCCGCGAAGGCTGCGACTGTCGTGCGCAACATGTTCACCCACGGATCACGTTGAGCCATCATCGGTTGCGAGGTCACTGCGTGCACTCGCGCCGCGCCGGCATCTGCTGCGCCGACCACCTCGGCCACCCGGGCCCACAGCTGTCGTGCGGCGCGCAGTTTGGCGATCGTCATGAATTGGTCATCGTCGGCGGCGAACCTGAAACTGATCTGGCGCAACGCATCCGGCGCCGGGACCCCGCTGTCGACCAGCAGACGCAGATAGCTGACCCCCGCGGCGATGGCGCCTGTGAGCTCCCACGATGCGCTGGCACCGAGATCGTGAAATGCCGGACCGTCGATGGTGATGGCCCGGACACCCCCGCCGTAGGCGATGGTCTTCTCGACGGTGGCAACCACCTCGTCGGTTGACGGGGCCGCATGGCCGCTGAGTGTCGCGGTGAGTGGGTCGGCACCGAGATCGACCGAAAGTCGCGCTCGCCGTTCGTCATCCAGGTCGCTCACCAGTGCCAGCACCGCGTCAGCGGCGGCGGTGAAGTCGGTGCCCGCGTCCAGCACCACGGGAATGAGTTCGAGAAATACGCCCTCGAGGAGGCGGTCGAGGTCATCGGCGCTCACGCCGTTGGGCCCGACATCCAGGATCAGTGCGCTGGTGCCCTCGGTGAGAGCGGTCAGCACCGCGCCGTTTCCGTCGACGACCGACACCTGGCCCGGCGCCGGAAATGCCTCGGCGACCTTCCAACCGGATTTGACGTCGCGCAGACCGTCGGACCCGCGAATGAAGGGCCAGCTGCCGGGCAGCGCCGCCTCGGGCTGGGAGTCGAGAATGGTGTACAGCGGCCGAATCGGAAAGCCCTCGTAGGTCGGTGAGTCGAGGAGTTGCTCAGGCGCCTCGCCGAGATCGGCGGGATCCTTGCGGCTGCTCTTGGCAAGCACTCCGGCAACGGCGGCGCGCCATTGTTCGCGATCCGATTCAGATCCCGCAGATGTATCTACCGACACCGGCTTCTCCTGTTGTCGCGACGTGTGACCTCTGTGTCTAACACGACCGCTCACCAGGCTAAATGATCCCGGTCACGCCATTGACCCCCGGTCGGCGGTCTCGCGGCGTGCTGACCGGTGACCGCAGGCCGTGCAAAGTAGGCTTGGCGGACGTGAACACCGTCGTCAGCACCCTGCGCGCGCTGCGCGGCTCGGTGGTCGCAACGGCGGCCGTGGTGCCGCGGCGACGGGTGTTCGCGATCCTGACCGCGATTGTGATTCTTGTCGCAATCGCGCTGCTGGTCCCCATGCCGACCGCCGTTCAGCTGAGAAATTGGGCCAATTCGGTCGGCCCCTGGTTCCCGCTGGCGTTTCTCGGCGCGCACATCGTGGTGACGGTCTTCCCGTTCCCGCGTACTGCGTTCACGCTGGCCGCCGGCCTGTTGTTCGGACCGGTCCTCGGTATCCCGCTCGCGGTGTCGGCGGCCACCGTCAGCGCAGTCATCGCGCTGCTGCTGGTGCGCGCGGCCGGCTGGCAACTCAACAAGCTGGTGCCCCATCCGAAGGTTGACGCGCTGGACACCCGGTTGCGGGAGCGCGGGTGGCCTGCCGTCGTGTCGATGCGGCTGATCCCCGCCGTGCCGTTCTCAGTGCTGAACTATGCGGCAGGGGCGTCGGGGGTTCGCGCGCTGCCTTACGCCTTCGCCACGCTGGCCGGGTTGATACCCGGCACCGCGGCCGTGGTGATCCTCGGCGATGCGCTGACCGGCAACGTGAACCCACTACTGGTCCTGATCTCGTTCTGCACCGCATGCGTCGGTGTGGCCGGGCTGGCCTATGAGGTCCGCGCGCACCGCCGCGATCGCACTCGCGATCAGACCACCCGCGATCAGACCGAGGTCTCCTACCGGGAGTGAGCGCCTCCCGCGTCGCCCTGGACCGGCGGCGCGGACCTCTCCGAGTATTGCGACGGCGGTTGCTGCTGCTGCGACAGCGGGGGGTACTGCGGCGGCGGATCGATCACACCCTGCACCGGGATACGCGCCTCGGCCTCGGCCTTGGCAACGGCTTGTGCGATCTCCGGATCGGTCTGGGTGTTGAACCACTCGGCCACCTCGGCCGAGTCGTCCTCTGGCCGTTGCAGGTCCTCCTCCACCGGCGACGGCTGGTAGCGAAACACGCCATCGTCACCGGGCGCGCCGAGCAGTTTGGTGAAGCCCTGCAGGGCGGCGCCGAAGTCACTGGGCACCAGCCACACCTTGTTGGCCTCACCCTTGGCCATCTGCGGCAGCGTCTGCAGATACTGGTACGCGAGCATCTCAGGCGTAGGACGGCCAGCCTTGATCGCGGCGAACGTCTTCTCGATGGCCTTGGCCTGACCCTGCGCCTGCAAGTAGGACGCGGCACGTTCACCCTGGGCGCGCAGCATGCGCGACTGTCGGTCGGCCTCGGCGGCCAGGATCGCGGCCTGCTTGGCGCCCTCGGCCGAGAGAATCTGCGCCTGCTTCTGGCCCTCGGCCTGCTTGATCGACGCCTCCCGGTTACCTTCTGCTGTCAAGATCATGGCGCGCTTCTCACGGTCGGCGCGCATCTGCTTTTCCATCGAATCCTGAATTGACGGCGGCGGGTCGATGCTGCGCAACTCGACGCGAGCCACCCGCAGCCCCCATCGGTTGGTGGCCTCGTCGAGGACTCCGCGCAGCTGTCCGTTGATCGAGTCGCGGGACGTCAGGGTCTGCTCCAGCGTCATACCGCCGACCACGTTGCGCAGAGTGGTGGTGGTCAACTGCTCGACGCCGACGATGTAGTTGCTGATCTGGTAGACGGCCGCCTGCGGATTGGTGACCTGAAAGTAGACGACGGTGTCGATGTTCACCGTGAGGTTGTCCTCGGTGATCACCGGCTGGGGCGGGAACGACACCACCCGCTCACGCAGGTCGACGCGCGCGCGGATCCGGTCGATGAACGGCAGCAGCAGCGTCAGCTGTCCCGACACGGTCTTGCTGTAGCGGCCGAGCCGCTCGATGACCGCAGCCTCGGCTTGCGGGATCAATGCGATGGACTTGGCCACGATGATGGCGGCGAACACCACCAGCACGGCCACCAGAATCAAGCCGGCGACAGCACCATCCATGAACGTTCCTTCCCTAGTTGTCCAGTGTTCTCTAGACGACTTTCTGTACGACGGCGGTCGCGCCATCGATTTCGACGACCGTCACGTGATCGCCGGGTTCGTAGACGTCGTCCTCGTTCAGCGGGCGCGCGGTCCAGACCTCGCCGTCGAGCTTCACCTGTCCCTCGTGGCGGCCGACCCGGTCGAGCACCAGCGCGCTCTTGCCCTCCAACGCCTTCGCGGGCTCCGGCAGACCCTTGCCGGACATGAAGTGCCTGCGCAGCGCCGGCCGCACCAGCACCAGGAGCAGCACGGATACGACGGCGAAAACTGCGCCGTGTACCCACAGGTCGTCGAATATGAGGCTGGATCCCGCCGCGGCCAGCGCACCGCCGCCGAGCATGAGCAGGAACAGGTCGCCAGTCAGCGCCTCGGCACCGGCGAGGGCCAGCGCGGCGATGAGCCAGATCAACGCAGCAGGCATGACGTCAGCCTAGCGCGTAGCCGACCCGATGAGCAGCTAACAACTACACTGCGGGAATCATGTGGTGTCCGAGTGTTTCGTTGTCGGTTTGGGCGAATGCCTGGCTTGCCGGAGCCGCCGCGCCCGACGATGTCCTGGATGCGCTATCTCAATGGGCGCCAAGACATTCCGTTACCGCCTACGACTCGGTGGCGGCCGGCCGTACCGGCCTGCCCTGGCCGGATCTGACCGACGCGGGCGCGGTCTCGCTGTTGCAGACGCTGCGCACCTCGGTGGGCCGGACCAGCGGACCACCGGCGCTGGGTGTCGCCCTGCCGGTCCCCGGTGATGTCCGCGGACTACCCGCGGGCACGCAGTTTCAGCGCGACGCCGTGGCCGCGGGCGAGGCGCTCATCGTGGCGGGTGATCCGGCCCAGGCCATCGGCGTGGTGCCCGACTTCGAGTACCCCGATATCGCCGAAGACGAAGACCAACCCGATCTCGAAGCCGATCCGTGTGCGCTGTCGTGGACGGTGTATTCGGTGCCCGGTGCGGTGCCCCTCGAGGGTATCGACCTCGGCGAGGCGGAATACACCATGCGCTCCGCGGTCCGCTCCGCAGCCGACGCACTCGGCGCACTGCACGCCGAAGCGGCGGGCGCCGACATCGAAGACCCACGTAGTCTCGTCGAGCAGGTCGTGGAATCTGAACGGCGGCACAGCATTCCGGATCATGCACCGACCCGGGCGCTGCGGGTGCTGGAGAACGCGGCATACATCGACGCGATCATCACCGTGAGCTCAGGCCTGATCCCGATCGGGCTCAACAGCTCCGCCGACGTGCAGACGGCCAGCGAAGCGCTGCGACCGCTGAACGGTGTCGTGCGGTCGGCACGCTTGGCTGCCGTCAGCGCGATACTGCACGCCGCCTGGCACCACTGACAGCGCGACACCCAATCCGGGACTCCAGCTACCTGCCAACGCATTGAGGTGTGCAAACCACCCCGTCAATCGAGAAACCCTGTAGCGGCGGGGATTCCGGATCCGGGACCCGAACGGGCTCGCGGCCGTTGCGCAGTTCGTCGAGGAGATCGGCCACCACATGCGCGAGGTGCGCGTTCGGCGTCGAAGCCCTGGCGAACGCGATGCGCGAGTCTTCCGCCTGCAGCCTGAGTTCGTGGTCCAGATCCCACACCACCTCGATGTGATCTGCGACGAAGCCGATCGGGCATACGATCACCGCATCCGTCCCCGCCTCGACGAGAGCGGCGAGATGATCGCCGACGTCGGGTTCCAACCAGGGGACCCGAGGAGGCCCCGAGCGCGACTGCCAGACCTGGTCGTAGTCGTCGTAGCCCGCCGCGGCCGCGACGAGCTTGGCGGCGTGAGCGACCTGTCGCGCGTACAGGTCTGTGCCACAACGAGAGCTGCTGGCCAGTGGAATGGAGTGGGCGGTGAACACCAACCGCGCATGGTCGGGCACAGTCTGTGCAGCGGCGGTGATCGCGTCGCTGAACATCTTCACGAACAGCGGATGGTCGTAATACTGACGCAGTTTCACCAGCCGAGGCGCATTCACACCCGTGGCTTGCCTGGCCCTCGCAATATCCTCGACGTATTGGGTGCAACCCGAGTAGCCGCCCCATGCCGAGGTGGCGAAGACGGCGGCGTTGCGCACGCCGTCGGACGCCATCGCCGCAACTGCGTCTTCGACGTAGGGCTCCCAATTCCGGTTGCCGAAATACACCGGCAGGTCAATCAGTCCGCGCAACTCGTCGATCAGTGCACGGTTGATCCCGTTGATCGGTGACACGCCACCGAAATGCTGGTAATGCTCGGCGACCGAGGCCAGCCGCTCGGGTGGTATCCCCCGGCCCCTGGTGACGTTCTCGAGGAACGGCATCACCTGGTCCGGCCCCTCCGGCCCGCCGAACGACAGCAGCAGGACGGCATCGAAACCCGAGTTGTCCATCCCTTACAACAATTGCGTGCTGGCGCCGCCGTCGGCGTAGATGATCGTGCCGGTGGTCGCGGGCAGCCAGTCCGACAGCAGAGCGCAGACGGTCTTGGCGACCGGGGTCGGATCCTTCATGTTCCACCCGATGGGGGCGCGCTGGTCCCAGCCCTCTTCGAGCAGCTTCATCTGCGCACCGGCTTCCTCACCGAGCGCGCCGCCGACGATGGCGCTCATCGCCAGCGTGCGGATCGGGCCGGCGGCAACAAGATTGGAGCGGACACCGTGCGGACCGGCTTCACGAGCGACGAATCGGTTGACGGACTCCAGCGCGCTCTTGGCGACCGTCATCCAGTTGTAGGCGGGCATCGCGCGGGTCGGGTCGAAGTCCATGCCTACGATCGCGCCACCCGGATTCATGATCGGCAGCACCGCTTTCGCCAGCGACGCGTACGAATAGGCGGAGATGTGAATGCCCTTGGCGACGTCCTCGTACGGCGCGTCGAAGAACGGGTTGATACCCATACCGGTCTGCGGCATGTAGCCGATCGAGTGCACGACGCCGTCGAGCTTGTTGCCCTCGCCGATAGCCTCGGTCACCCGGTCCGCCAGTGTGTCGAGGTGCTTCTCGTTCTGCACGTCGAGCTCGAGCAGCGGCGCCTTCGCCGGAAGTCGGTCGGCGATGCGCTGGATCAGCTTCATCCGGTCGAAGCCGGTGAGAACCAGCTCGGCGCCCGCCTCCTGGGCGACCTTGGCGATGTGGAACGCGATCGAAGAGTCGGTGATGATCCCCGTGACGAGGATCCGCTTGCCCTGCAGAAGTGTCATGTGAAGTCCTTCGTCTTTCTAGTGGCCCATGCCCATGCCGCCGTCGACCGGGATCACCGCGCCGGCGATATAGCTCGCATCCTCTGACGCCAGGAAGCTGACCGCCCCGGCGACCTCCTCGGCCGTCCCGACCCGTTTGGCCGGAATGAAGTCCAGCGCGCCCTCCTGGATCCGCTCGTCGAGCGCGCGGGTCATCTCGGTGTCGATGTAGCCGGGGGCCACCACGTTGGCGGTGACGCCGGCTTTCGACAGCTCTCGCGAAATCGAGCGGGCCATGCCGATCAGGCCGGCCTTGGCCGCGGCGTAATTGGCCTGGTTGCCGATGCCCCAGCTGCCGGAGACCGAGCCGATGAAGATGATGCGTCCGAAACGCTTGCGCTGCATACTTCGCGACGCCCGTTGCGCCACCCGAAACGCCCCGGTCAGGTTGGCGTTGATGACCTCTTCGAAGCGCTCCTCGGTCATGCGGATGAGGAATGCGTCCTTGGAGATTCCGGCGTTGGACACCAGCACCTCGACGGGACCCTGATGCTCCTCGACCTCCTTGAAGGCGCGGTCGACGGCTTCGTTGTCGGTGACGTCACACACGACACCGAACAGACCCTCCGGTGCACCCGATCCGCGGTGCGTGACGGCCACTTTGTGGCCGTCGGCCGCGAGGCGCCGAGCGATCGCGAGACCGATACCGCGGTTCCCTCCGGTCACCAGCACCGAACGCGACACGAAAGGCGGACGGCCACCAGCCGTTTGGCCGGCGGTGTCGGCCGAGTCATCGGTCACAGTCATGCCCGCCAACCTATCGTCTGGACGCCATTTCTAAGAAATCGCCTCAGAGTGGCAGCCTGCGGTTGATCAACAAGCTGGCGACCGCCGCGGCCGCGGCCGCCAGCGCGGCAAGCCGCAGCCAGCCGGTGGTGGCCTCACCGCGGACCGTCTCGTAGCCGATCTGATCCTGCAGCGTCCCGTAGACCTTGTTCAGTTCCTCGATGTTGGACGCGGTGTAGGACTCACCACCGGAGAGCTGAGCGATCTTCTTCATCATCTCGTCGTCGACGGGTACGGGCACCTTCTCGTCGTTGACCTCCACCTCACCGTGCTCGGTGCCGAAGGAGATCGTCGAGATGGGCACACCCTGGTCCTTGGCGGTGCGGGCCGCGGTGAAGGCGCCCTTCGGGTTGTCGGGGTTCGACGGCACGGTCTCCTTGCCGTCGGAGAACAGCACGATGCGCGCGGGCGGCGGCGTGTCGCCGCCACCGATCACGGCGCCCACCGTGGAGATCGACGACAGAGCGGTGAAGATCGCTTCGCCGGTGGCGGTGCGATCGGACACCTGCAGGTTGTCGATGGCGCGCCGGCTGGCGTCGCGGTTCGTGGTCGGCGAAACCAGCACTGTGGCGGTGCCGGCGTACGCGATCACGCCGAGGTTGATACCCGGAGTGAGCTCGTCGACGAACCGTTTGGACGCCTCTTTGGCGGCGGTCAGCCGATCGGGTTCGACGTCGGTGGCCCGCATCGACTGCGATACGTCGATGGCCAGCATGACGACCGCGCGGTTGCGTGGCAGTCGCTGGTCGAATGTCGGCCCGGCCAGGGCGATCGTGCAGAACAACAACGCGACACCGAGCAGCGCCGCGGGCACGTGACGCCACACGCTCGGCCGTTTGGGCGCCACGCTGTCCAGCAGCTCGGTGTTGGCGAACTGCTGCAGGCGCCTGCGCCTGGCACGTTGGGCATAGAAGTACAGCCCGACGAGGCCCAGCACGACGAGGGAGAAGAACAGCAGCCACCAGATGTGGGAGAAGCCTGTGAGGGAGACCGGCCCCAGCAGCGGAACGTTCATATCAGCTCGTCATCCCTAATTCGGCAGACGACGGTTGATGAGCAGCGCCGACAACGCGGCCAGCGCCAGCGCCAGCGCACCCAGACGCAGCCAGCCCACGCTCGCATCGCCCTTGATCGTTTCGTAGCCGATCTGCTGCTGCAGGTTCGCGTACACCTGGCGCAGCTGTTCGAGGCTGGACGCGGTGAACGCCTCACCGCCGGAGAGATCGGCGATCTCCTTGAGCATGTCGTCGTCGACGGGCACCGGCTGACGCTGGTCGTTGATCTCGACGTAGCCGTACGGCGTGCCGAACGAAATGGTCGAGATCGGTACGCCCTGGTCCTTGGCGGTGCGGGCCGCGGTGAAGGCGCCCTTGGGGTTGTCCGGGTTCGACGGCACCGTCTCCTTGCCGTCGGAGAACAGCACGATGCGCGCGGGTGGTGGTTCGTCGCCGCCGCCGATCACCGCGCCGACGGTGGCGATCGCCTGCAAAGCGGTGAAGATGCCTTCACCGGTGGCGGTGCGGTCGGCGAACTGCAGCTTGTCGATCGCGGCCTTGGTGGCCTCGCGGCCGGTCGTCGGCGAGACGAGCACGGTCGCCGTACCGGCGTACGCGATCAGCCCGAGATTGATTCCGGGAGTGAGCTCTTCGGCGAACTGCTTGGACGCCTCCTGCGCCGCCGCCATGCGGTTCGGCGACACGTCGGTGGCGCGCATCGACTGCGATACGTCCATCACGAGCATCACCACCGCGCGGTTGCGTGGAATGCGGACATCGTGTGTGGGGCCGGCCATCGCGACTGTGAGGAAGACGAGCGCGATGACGAGCAGAATCGCGGGCAGGTGCCGCTTACGCGTAGGACGTTGGGGTGCAACGCTTTCCAGCAATTCCATATTGGCGAACCGCAGCATGCGGCGGTGCCGGGCCAACTGCACGAAGATGTACAGCGCGACGATGCCGAGCACGACGAGCAGGAAAAGGAAGAACCAAGCGTGCTCGAACCCTGAAAGCGTGATCGGTCCAAGTATCGGTAATGTCATGTACGACTTGTCAATTCGACTCTTAGGCGCGGCCTGCCAGGGCCAAGCGGCGGGTTGCGACGAACCGAACCACGTCGGCGATCCAGTCCCGGTCGGTACGCAGCGACAGCAGCGGTGCGTCGCAGCGTCGCAGCGTGCGCGCCACCTCGGCGCGATGCGCCGCCGCAGCCTTCGCGAAGTCCTCGCGCAACTGCTCGTCGATGGTGAACTCGCGGGTCCGACCGGTCTCGGTGTCCTGCAGGATGACGTCGCCGACGGGCGGCAGTTCCACGTCGCGCGGGTCGAGCACCTCGATGCCGAGCACCTCGTGCCGACCCGCGATGGCCCGCAATGGGCGCATCCAATTGATGGGACCGAGGAAGTCGCTGATGATGACCGCCATGCCGCGCCGGCGTTCGGGCCTGCGCAGCGCGTCGATGGCGGCGGCCAGATCACCGCGGACCCCCGCGGGCGCCTTCGGCATCGTGGCGATGGCGCGCAGCATCTCCTGCTCGTGCATGCGGCCCGACAGCGCGGGCACGCGCCGCACGGTGTCGCCGTTGGCGATGATGGCCCCGATCCGGTTGCCGCCACCGCTGTTGAGGAACGTGATCGCGGCGGCCGCGGCCACCGCCAGGTCGCGCTTCTCGCATCCGACGGTGCCGAAGTCCAGGCTCGCCGAGACGTCGACCACCAGCCAGGTCTCCAGCTCGCGGTCGGCGATCATCTGGCGGACGTGCGGATGCGTGGTGCGGGCCGTGACCGACCAGTCCATCCGGCGCACGTCGTCACCGGGTTGGTACAGCCGCGACTCGCCGGGTTCGGAACCCGGACCGGGCAGCAGGCCGAGGTGATCGCCGTGCAGCACGCCGTCGAGTTTGCGTCGCACGGTCAATTCGAGCTTGCGCAGCGCCGCCGTCAGCGCGGGATCACGGATCTCCCCCCGCTTGAGCGACGGCAGATCGACCCGCCGCGTCGGTCGGCCCGGTGTTTGGGTCACCGACCGCTGGCCGCAGCCGCAGCGGCGGGCATGACGGGCGGCACCGAATGACCTTGCTGAGGAATGGCATTCACCTGCGGCAGGCCGACGGTCTGCAGGATCCGGTTGATCACCGTCTCGGACGAGATCTCGTCGGCCAGTGCGTCGTACGTCAGCACGAGGCGGTGCCGCAGCACATCCGGGATGACCTCGACGACGTCCTGTGGAACGACGTAGTCACGTCCACGCACCAGCGCGAGCGCGCGGGACGCCGCGATGATGCCGAGTGAGGCACGCGGTGATGCGCCGTAGGCGATCCATGCCTTCGCGTCGGGCATGCCGAACTTTTCCGGCTCGCGGGTCGCGGTGACGACGCGCACCACATAGTCCACGAGGGCGTGATGCACGAAGTTGTTCGCCGCGACATCCTGCAGACGGAGCAGGTCGCCGGGGCCGAGCACCTGCTTGGGCTCCGGCGGCTTCACGCCCATCCGGTAGATGATCTCGCGCTCTTCCTCAGGCGTCGGGTAGTCGATGTTGAGCTTGAACAGGAACCGGTCGCGCTGCGCCTCCGGGAGCGCGTACACACCCTCCTGCTCGATCGGGTTCTGCGTGGCCATCACCAGGAACGGCGCGGGTAGCGGGAAGGTTTTGCCGCCGATCGAGATCTTGCGCTCGGCCATGACCTCGAGCAGCGCGGACTGCACCTTGGCGGGCGCGCGGTTGATCTCGTCGGCGAGCAGGAAGTTGACGACCACCGGGCCGAGCTCGATGTCGAACTCCTCCTTACCCTGACGGTAGATGCGGGTACCGACGATGTCGGTGGGCACCAGGTCAGGGGTGAACTGGATGCGTGCGAAGGTACCGCCCACGACCTTGGCGAAGGTCTCGACTGCCAGCGTCTTCGCGACACCCGGGACACCTTCGAGCAGTACGTGACCCTTGGCGAGCAGACCGACCAGCATGCGCTCGACGAGCTGGTCCTGGCCGACGATGATCCGCTTGACCTCGAAGATGGCTCGCTCGAGGGTGTGCACCTCTTGTTGGAGGCCCCCGTTGTTGGTCGGCGCCGCGTGCGATCCAGCCTGAGGAGGGGGGTAACCCTGCGCAGGGCCCTGCCCGGCCGGGGCCTGGCCAGGGAACCCTGCAGCGCCCTGCGGCGACCCACTCGGTGACGTCATCAACGGTCCTCCCACATCTGTAATCGCCGGTCTTCCGGCCTCTGCGACACCTTGTCCGCCGCACGCTCGTCGTCAACTATTCCAGGCACTCCGGGATCCGTCGACGTTGCCCGGCCCCGTGCCGCCGACATGACCAGCATTGCTAGCAGGAGCTCAGGGTTTGCTCAGCCCCAGCTCAGCTTTCGATAATTCGCGCGACGTACGGCTGCAGACCCGCGGTACGCACTTGGCTCACCCCTACCCCGCCCGCGGTGCCCCCGGACTCCAGCATCTTGCCGCCGCCGAGGTAGATCGCGACGTGCTGGCTGCCGCCAGGCCCCCAGAACAGCAGATCGCCGCGCTTGGCCTGGCTCGTGGGGACCTTGCGGCCGGTGTTGTACTGATCGCCCGAATACTTCGGGATGAGCACACCGACGCCGGCGAACGAGAACTGGGTGAAACCCGAGCAGTCGTAGCCGACGGTGTTGGCACCGGAGTCGACGCCGGTGCTCGGGCCGGTCGGCTTCCCGCCGCCCCAGGAGTACGGGGTGCCGATCTGCGAGCCGCCGCGCCGGATGACGTACTCGATGGCTTGCGGTCCGCGTACCCGGCCGGGAGCGACCCCCGCCGTGGGCGGCGGGCCGAACCCGAGCGTGGCCAGGAATTTGCGGCCGAGGTCCATCGTGGCCTCGGTGGCCTGCGCGGTCGCCGCCAGTGATGCGTTGGCGATGGACAGGGGATCGCCCGGTGCGCCCGCGCTGAGGATCTTGGGCAGGGTGGGATCCCATTGGCCGTCGTCGGGGGCTGCGGTGGCGGGCATGGCCGCGCCAACGGCCACGGCAAGTGCCGCGACCATCATCAGAATGCCGCTCAGGAACCGAAAACGCCTGGAGTGCAAAGTAATCCTTCTCGTCACCATTCGATGAGACGGGTTGCGTACGGGGTCATACCGCTGGTGCGGACCGGCGAGACTTTCACGACCGAGCCGGTGTAGGGCGCCTCGAGCATCTGACCGTCGCCGAGATAGAGGGCGACGTGTTGGCTGGCGTTGGGGCCCCAGAAGAGCATGTCGCCACGCCGGGCCTGTGACGACGGGATCTTGCGGCCCGCGTTGTACTGCGAACCCGAGTAGTGATCGAGCTTGATGCCGACGCCGGCGAACGCGTAGAGCATGAGCCCCGAACAGTCGAATCCGACTGTTCCCGCGCCGGAATCGATGCCAAGGCTCTTGCCTGCGGCATTTCCGCCGCCCCACGAGTAGGGCACCCCGCGCTGCGACATGGCGCGCTGGATCACGTACTCGGTGGCCTGCCGGCCGTACACCCGGGGAATCGCGCCCCCGTTGGTGTAGCCGGTCGGCGTGGGCAGCAGACCCAGCTTCTGCAGGAAGTTCCGGCCCAGCTGCTGGGTGACCTGCGTCGAAGTCGACGCATAGCCGAGGATCGTGTTGATGATCGCGATCGGATCACCGCTGACGAAAGCGCTGGGAATCGCGGGCAGGGTCGGATCCCACCCCGTGGCCCACTTGCCGGTGGCCGCGTCCGCCTGCTGTGGTGCGCTGTCCCAGTTTCCGGCGGGGTTCGACGACGGTCCGGTCGGCGCGGCAACCGGGCGGGCCGGAGCTCCTGCGGCGGGCGCCGAATACTGGCGCGCCTGGTCGAGCTTGGCTTGCGCGGCCTCGCGTTCGGCCGTCAGCTTGTCCAGCTCGGTCTGCTGGGTCCGGAAGGTCTGCTGAGCTTCGGTGAGTGCGGACACCGCGGTCTGCTGACTGGCCTCCGCGTCGATGAGCGCCTGATCGGCATTCTGCTTCGCCAGCCGCGCCGCCGACTCCTTGTTCACCTGCTCTGTGCGCGCGCGCTGCAGATCGCTGATCACCCGCTGAGTGCTCACCGCCAACGTCTCGCCGGTGGTCGCGGTGTTGAGGATGTCGCTGGGGTCTTTCGCGGTCAGGTACGAGCTCGAGGGCCCGTTGACATACGTTGCGACGGCGAAGGTGTCGAAGCGATCCTGCGCCGCTTCGATCGCGGCGTTGGCATCCTTGACCCTCTGCGCGCTGGCGTCGAGTTCGACCTCCGCGGCCGCGGCGGCATCACGTGCGGTCTGCACGTCGAGGATCGCCTTGTTGACGCTTTCCTGCTTCTCCTGGATCGCCGCCCCGAGATCCTGCAGCTTCTGGTTGACGTTGGCGACGGCAGCGACGAGCGAGCCCACGCTGTCCGGGCCGACGGGCTGCGAAACGGCCAAACCCGGTGTGACAAGCAGCATCCCGACGGTCAGAGGTATCGCGCAGAACCGCGTGCAAAGGCGCGAAGCAGAGGCGCTAGGGGTGCGTCTCATGGACAACGTCTCCTATGGCTTACGCGAACGTGCCGACACATTCGTCGATCACTGATGCACAGAAGCCACGTGAGTCACATCCGCAACATCAGCTACAGACTGCACCGTACGTCACATCTGACGCCAAAGAAACTTTAGTCACAAACTACAAGTTTGTAATTGCGGATAGCGTTATCCGGCTGTGACATTTTGTCGCGCGGCATTTCGCAAAACCCCAGCGACAGGCCGCTTTTCGCGACTATTTACGTGTTCTGCCGTTTGGCGCGATTTTGCAACATTCGCGTTGCCACGACGGCGGCGATCACTGCTAGTACCACCACGATCGTGAATGTCGTCCACGGGAAATGTTGATTGGTCAGTTCGCTGACGAAATTCTTGGATCCCTGCACCGAACCGCGACCTTCGGCGACGTCCTGGCCCGCCTCCAGCGTCATCCGGTCGTAGGTCGTGCTGAACGTGCCCGATTCGGTCGGACTGAGCACCAATACCGTCGAACCCGGGTATGCCTCCCCCACCTCGGTGGCGATATCGCGCAAGGGGGTGTCGATCGGCGGGTTGCGATCGACCACGACGATCTTGAGGTCGATCCCGTTTTGCTTGGCCTCGGCGACGACGTCGGCCAGGCCTTCGTTCTCCGGCGTCGGCGCGGCGCTCACACCGGTGTCCTTGATGTCGGCGATCACGAGGTTCATACACTCGTCGACCGGCGTGGTCGCGGGATCCTTTCCGACCGGCCCACAGATGTCGGGCGGGATGTAGGCCGGCAACAACGGCATGACTTGCGGTCCGATCACAGGTGAAACCATACGCATTGGGTATCCGACCGGGTGGCAGCACGCGCGCGCGAGGAGAAGACTGTTACCACCCCTGGGGTGGTTTACAGGACAAGCGTACTGTTAGAATCGACAGCGCCGCCGACACAGCCCGTCGCGGCGATATCTAGCCGGGAGTTGATGTGAGCAGCAAAGATTCGGTCAATTCGTTTGGGGCCCGCGACACGCTGAAGGTCGGAGACCAGAGCTACGAGATCTACCGCCTGGACGCGGTGCCCGGTACCGAGAAACTTCCCTACAGCCTCAAGGTGCTCGCCGAGAATCTGCTGCGCACCGAGGACGGCGCCAACATCACCAAGGACCACATCGAGGCGATCGCGAAGTGGGACCCCTCGGCCGATCCGAGCGTGGAGATCCAGTTCACCCCCGCCCGGGTGATCATGCAGGACTTCACGGGTGTGCCCTGCATCGTCGACCTCGCCACCATGCGCGAGGCCGTCGGCGAGCTCGGCGGTGACCCCGACCAGGTCAACCCGCTCGCGCCGGCCGACCTGGTGATCGACCACTCCGTGATCGCAGACCTGTTCGGTACCGCCAACGCCTTCGAGCGCAACGTCGAGATCGAATACCAGCGCAACGGCGAGCGCTACCAGTTCCTGCGCTGGGGTCAGGGCGCGTTCAACGACTTCAAGGTCGTGCCGCCGGGTACCGGCATCGTGCACCAGGTCAACATCGAGTACCTGGCCAGCGTCGTCATGGAACGCGACGGGGTTGCCTACCCGGACACCTGCGTGGGCACCGACTCGCACACCACGATGGAGAACGGGCTTGGCGTGCTGGGCTGGGGCGTCGGCGGTATCGAGGCCGAGGCGGCCATGCTGGGCCAACCGGTGTCGATGCTGATCCCGCGGGTCGTCGGCTTCAAGCTCTCCGGCGAGCGCAAGGCCGGCGTCACCGCCACCGACGTCGTGCTCACCGTCACCGAGATGCTGCGCAAGCACGGTGTGGTCGGAAAGTTCGTCGAGTTCTACGGCGAAGGCGTCGCCGAGGTGCCGCTGGCCAACCGCGCGACGCTGGGCAACATGAGCCCCGAATTCGGCTCCACCGCCGCGATTTTCCCGATCGACGACGTGACGATCGACTACCTGCGGATGACCGGGCGCAGCGAACAGCAGCTGGCGTTGGTCGAGGCGTACGCCAAGGAGCAGGGCATGTGGCACGACCCGTCGCGCGAGCCCAAGTTCTCGGAGTACATCGAGCTCGACCTCGGCGATGTGGTCGCGTCGATCGCCGGACCGAAGCGCCCGCAGGACCGTATTGCGCTCACCGACGCAAAGTCCGCCTTCCGCAAGGACATTCACAACTACGTGGAGGGTGAAGCGGAGCAGCCGCACACCAACGTCGACGAGGTGGTCGAGGAATCGTTCCCGGCCAGTGACCCCGCTTCGCTCTCGTTTGCCGACGAGGACGCGGTGGTCCCCTCGGCCGCAAGCGGCTCCAACGGCAGGCCGAGCAATCCCGTCGAGGTCAAGAACTCCGAACGCGGCGACTGCATCATCGACCACGGCGCGGTGGTGATCGCGGCGATCACCTCGTGCACAAATACCTCCAACCCCGAGGTCATGCTCGGCGCCGCGCTGCTGGCCAAGAACGCGGTGGACAAGGGCCTGACGAGCAAGCCGTGGGTGAAGACCACGATGGCGCCGGGTTCTCAGGTCGTCACCGATTACTACAACAAGGCCGGCCTGTGGCCGTATCTGGAGAAGCTCGGCTTCTTCCTCGTCGGTTACGGCTGCACGACGTGCATCGGCAACTCCGGACCGCTGCCGGACGACATCAGCAAGGCCGTCAACGACGCCGACCTGTCCGTCACGGCAGTGCTGTCCGGTAACCGCAACTTCGAGGGCCGGATCAATCCCGACGTCAAGATGAACTACCTGGCGTCCCCGCCGCTGGTCATCGCGTATGCGCTGGCAGGCACGATGGACTTCGACTTCGAATCCGACGCGCTCGGCAAGGACGAGTCCGGCAACGACGTCTTCCTCAAAGATATCTGGCCGTCGCAGAAGGACATTGACGACACGATCGCCAACGCGATCAACACTGAGATGTTCGTCCAGAACTACGCCGACGTGTTCAAGGGTGACGAGCGCTGGCGCAACCTGCCCACGCCGAGCGGCAACACCTTCGAGTGGGATGACAACTCGACGTACGTGCGCAAACCACCGTACTTCGACGGAATGCCCGCCCAGCCCGAACCGGTCACCGACATCCAAGGCGCCAGAGTGCTGGCACTGCTTGGTGATTCGGTGACGACCGACCACATCTCCCCCGCCGGCAGCATCAAGCCGGGAACGCCTGCGGCGCAGTATCTGGATTCGCACGGCGTCGAGAAGGCGGATTACAACTCCTACGGTTCGCGGCGCGGGAACCACGAGGTGATGATCCGCGGCACGTTCGCCAACATCCGGTTGCGTAATCAGCTGCTCGATGACGTATCCGGCGGATACACCCGCGATTTCACCGACGGCGGAGAGCAGGCGTTCATCTATGACGCCGCCCAGAACTACGCCGAAAAGGGCATCCCGCTGGTCGTGCTGGGCGGCAAGGAGTACGGCTCGGGCAGCTCGCGCGACTGGGCCGCCAAGGGCACCAGCCTGCTCGGCGTGCGCGCGGTGATCACCGAATCGTTCGAGCGCATCCACCGCAGCAACCTGATCGGCATGGGCGTCATCCCGCTGCAGTTCCCCGAAGGCGAATCGGCGGCGTCGCTGAAGCTCGACGGCACCGAGACCTTCGACATCACCGGTATCGAGGCGCTCAACGACGGCAAGGCCCCGAAGACGGTGAAGGTGACGGCCAAGAAAGAGGACGGCAAGACCGTCGAGTTCGACGCGGTGGTGCGCATCGACACCCCGGGCGAGGCCGACTACTACCGCAACGGCGGCATCCTGCAATACGTGCTGCGCAACATGCTGCGGTCGTAGTCATGCCCCGGGTCACCGATGACCATTTGGCGGCGCGCCGCCGTCAGATACTCGACGGTGCCCGGCGGTGTTTCGCGGAGTACGGATACGACAAGGCGACCGTGCGGCGGCTCGAGCAGACGATCGGGCTGTCGCGCGGCGCCATCTTCCATCACTTCCGCGACAAGGACACGTTGTTCTTCGAGTTAGCGCGCGAGGACGCCGAACGCATGGCCGACGTAGCGTCGCGCGAGGGTCTCGTTCAGGTGATGCGGGACATGCTGGCGGCCCCGGAGCAGTTCGACTGGTTGGCGACGCGGCTGGAGATCGCGCGCAAGCTGCGCAACGACCCGGAGTTCCATCGGGGGTGGATGGAGCGGTCCGCCGAGCTTTCGGCGGCCACCACCGCACGGCTGCGCCGCCAGAAACAGGCCGGCAGGCTTCGCGATGACGTGCCGAGCGCAGTGCTGCAGACATACCTGGATCTGGTGCTCGACGGCCTCGTTGCGCGGCTCGCTTCGGGTGATGATCCCGAAAAGCTCAGTGGCGTACTGGACCTGGTCGAAGCTTCATTGCGCCAGGCTCAACCCGGCGGTCAGCCGTAGTGCCTGCGGCTGCGATGGTTCGGACCGCCGCGGCTGCGCATCGTGGTCCCCGATTCACGCAACATGCTGTGTATCGACCCGTACGAGCGACCCGTCGACGCGACCAGCGTCCGGATGCTCGCGCCGCCTTCGTAAGCGCTCTTCAACTCGGTGAGCAATTCATCTCGGGCCTTGCTCGGTTTCTTCATCGGCACCTCCCCGCGCGTTTGATCCCCCGACGGATACCCAGCCTAGGAACCGCTTACACCAGCGGGTGAGGTTTCGGCGAAACGGTTTGCCGACGGATCAGGCGAGCTCGATGAGATCCCGATAGTCGTTCGACCAGAAGTCTTCGGTGCCGTCCGGCAGCAGCACCACGCGTTGCGGATTCAGTGCCTCGGCGGCGCCCGGATCGTGCGTAACGAGTACCACCGCACCGACATAGCTTCGCAATGCGTCGAGAACCTGCTCGCGCGAAGCGGGATCGAGATTGTTGGTCGGCTCGTCAAGCAACAGCACGTTCGCCGTCGAAGCGACGAGCCCGGCCAGCGCCAACCTGGTCTTCTCCCCACCGGACAGTGTCCCCGCGGGCTGTTCGAGCTGCGGACCGCTGAACATGAACGCGCCCAACAGACCCCGCAGATCCTGCTCGCCGGTGTCGGGGGCGGCGTGGCGGATGTTCTCCCACACCGTGGCGCGGTCGTCGAGCGTGTCGTGTTCCTGGGCGAAGTAGCCGAGCTTCAGTCCATGACCGGGTTCCAGCGTTCCCGCGTCGGCGGTTTCAGCCCCGGCCAGTATCCGCAGCAGTGTGGTCTTGCCCGCGCCGTTGAGTCCGAGCACCACGACACGCGACCCGCGGTCGATCGCAAGATCCACCCCGGTGAACACCTCGAGCGACCCGTAGTTCTTCGTCAGACCTTTGGCGACCAGTGGCACGCGGCCGCACGACGCCGGCGTCGGGAACTTGATCCGGGCCACCTTGTCGGCCACTCGCTCCTCGTCCAGCGCCGCCATCATCCGGTCGGCGCGGCGCAACATATTCTGTGCCGCAACCGCTTTGGTGGCCTTGGCCCCCATCTTGGCGGCCTGGGTCCGCAGCGCACTGGCCTTTCGTTCGGCATTGGCCCGTTCGCGGCGGCGACGCTGCTCGTCGGTGGCGCGGGCGTCGAGGTACTTCTGCCAGCCCATGTTGTAGACGTCGGCCTCGCCACGCACCGCGTCGAGGAACCAGACGCGGTTGACCACGTCGGCAAGCAGATCGACGTTGTGACTGATGACGATGAGTCCACCCTTGTGCTGCTGGAGGAATTCCCGCAACCAGCCCACGGAGTCGGCGTCGAGGTGGTTGGTCGGCTCGTCGAGTAAGAGCGTCGTCGACGAACCGGCACCGGATTCGGATGCGGCGAACAGGATTCGTGCGAGTTCCACTCGACGACGCTGACCGCCGGACAGGGTCCGCAGCGGCTGGGTCAGAACACGTTCCGCCAAGCCAAGACTCGCGCAGATTCGGCCTGCCTCGCTTTCGGCGGCGTAACCGCCGAGCGCGGCGAACCGCTCTTCGAGCTGGCCGTAGCGGCGGACCGCCTTGTCGCGCGCGTCGTCGTCGGCGACCTCGGCCATCAACGCCTGTTGCTTCTCCAGATCCGCGAGCAGCGAATCCAGGCCGCGCGCCGACAGCACGCGATCGCGGGCCAAGACGTCGAGGTCACCCTCCCTGGGATCCTGCGGCAGATAACCGACGTCACCCGCGCGGGTGATCGTCCCCGCGTAGGGTTCGCCCTCCCCTGCCAGAATCCGCATGGTGGTGGTCTTGCCCGCGCCGTTTCGTCCGACCAGACCGATACGGTCGCCGGGCTGCACCCGCAGCGCGGCACCTTCGGCCGAGAGCAGCGTGCGCGCGCCGGCGCGGACCTCCAGGTCCGTTGCGGTGATCACGCTGCGCTCTCCTTGGTTCTTAGCTGTCCTCGCAGGCCCTCTTCGCGCTAGCGCTCGTCGGTGAAGACCGGGGCCCGCTTCTCCGCGCGCGCTGCAACCGCTTCTTCGAAATTGGCGGTGAGCAATCGGACGAAGAGTTGTCCCAGGCCTTCGGCCTGCATGTGTGCCTCCAGGCTACCGGCGTCAAGTCCACTCCAAAGCGTGCGCTTGGTCAACTCGATTCCCGGCCGGGAGAACGACGCGATGCGCTCGCCGATTTCGTAGCAGACATCGAGCAGGTCCGCGTCGGGTACGGCCTGCGACACGAGCCCGATGCGCTGGGCTTCGTCGGCGTCCACGTCGCGGCCGGTCAGCATCAGCTCGAATGCCCGAGAGGTGCCGATCGCGCGGGGCAGCAGATAAGAGAGCCCGAGCTCGCTCGCCGTCAGCCCGTTGTTGATCCCCGCGGCGCGAAAGTACGCCCCAGCTGCGGCAACGCGGATGTCGCAGGCCAAAGCCAAGCACAGTCCACCGCCGATCGCGGCGCCGTTGACCGCGGCGATGACCGGCTGGTGCATCTTTCGCAACGCCAGGATCACGTCGTCGAGCACCTCCATGGACCGCAGCGCGAAGCTGGGACGGGTGAGCCCGTCGATGTGAGGTACGGAGCCCGCCGACTTGTGATCGGCACCCGACGAGAATCCGCGACCAGCACCTGTGAGCACGATCACCCGCACCGAGTTGTCGTGGGTGAGCTCGTCGAGGACGGCCTTGAGCGGGACCATGACGTCGAAGGCCATGGAATTCATTCGCTCTGGACGGTTCAGTGTCACCGACGCCACATGCGGGCGCGGCCGGTCGACGAGGACGAAGTTTTGCGCTGGGTGCTCGGTCACGGACTGCACGCTATCGCGTGCGATCGTTACTCGGGCTGACCGTTCTCCTGAGCGGCCATCGCCGCGTCGACGTCGAAGTCCTTAACCTTCTGAACCAGGTCTTCGAGGGCGGCCGGCGGCAGCGCTCCTGCCTGGTTGAAGACCAGCTTGCCCTTCTTGAACACCATCAGCGTCGGGATCGAGCGGATGTCGGCAGCCGCGGCGAGCTCCTGCTCCGCCTCGGTATCGACCTTAGCGAAGACGACGTCGGGGTGCTGCTCCGAGGATGCGGCGAAAGTAGGAGCAAACGCCTTACACGGCCCGCACCACGACGCCCAGAAATCGACCAACACGATGTCGTTGTCCGTGATGGTCTCGTTGAATTGTTCGGCGGTGATGTCTTTGGTAGCCACGTTTCTCCTAACGTCAGGCTCAGACAGTCTGTTCCCAGTATGTGGTCACTCCGAAACCGCCGATAGTTCACGACGGCCACGTTCGAAGAAATCGACGATGCGACTGGTCAGCCCATCGACGTCGGCGGTGTGGTCAAGCGGGTAGAGGGCGCCGAACGACGCGTTCCAGAATTCGCCGGTGGGCACCGACTGCGGGCCGACGTACGCGTAGGGCATCGGATGCTGCTCGTCGCCGGCGGATACGCCGTAGTTGACTTCGTCCTGGGTCACCGCCACGTCGAAGTGTTCGGGCCACAGCACCGGATGACATTCGGGCAGAAAAGTCTTCAATGCATACCCACCCGCATAGTGGCTGCGGTTGACCCATTCGGCGGCATGCCCGTCCAGCCTGAGTTCGGCGTCGGGCGGCAGCGCATCGACGATCGTGTAGACGCCCTCGGGTGGGCCGGCGACGATGCCCGCGGCCTCGGCTATCAAACTCATCGGGCCCTCCAACGGGACAGCATGGTTAGGCAGAACCAGTTCGGTGCCGTGTACCGCGACCGGGATCGTCACCGCCGAGAATCCGTCCGGACGCACTGCGAGCCGGATCGTGCCCGCCGATCGGTACTGCGGTCCGGCGATCAGACTTTCGGCCACCCCGCGCAGTTGGCGCCGCGTCCTGACATAGTTCGCCTCGAAGCTCACACTGACTGGGTTACCAGATAGGGCTCGGCGTTACAGAGACTTTCGGGCCAATGCCGCGACTGTGTCGGCGTCGGCCAACAGCTGCGCCTGGCGCTTCGGCAGCCAGAACACCTCGACCGCGAGGGCCACCAGATAGATGGCCGACGCGACGAGATTGCCCCACGAACCGTAAACGGCGTCCCACGCCGCCGTCGCCACCGCGACGACGAGGACGAAAATGAGCACCCAGCGCAACCAGCGAGCCGTCTCCGCGGCCTCGTGCAGCCCGCGGGCGTAGTCGACGACCGGCCGGGACAGGCGATCGTCATCGAGCGGCCGCCCCCGTCGGACCGCCCGTGCCACCGCGACGCGCTCCTCGCCGGTGAGGTCGCTGGCACCCGGCCAGTACCGCGCCATGCGGCGGGCCATCCAGGCTCCGTAGAACGTGCCGACGACGACGAGCACGATCGCACCGGAAATCCAGAACCCCGAATCGAGCCATGCCAGCACACCGACACAGAGCCCGACGACGCCGCCGGTCGTCAGCGCACGAAGCGCGAACCCACCCCGCCACACCACCGCTGGAACAGTGACCACGCGACACAGTCTGACCGAAAAGCCGACGGCTCACAGGTCCAATACGACACCCGACGACGGCTTCGCCGAACAGATCAGCACGGTCCCCTCCTCCGGCCACTCCAGCGGCGGATGCGGGTAGGTGATGGTCCCGTCCACCAATGGCGTGACGCAGATGTGGCACACACCGCTGCGGCAGGAGAAGCGCGTCGGGACGTCGCAAGCCTCGGCGAGTTCGATAATGCTGGCGTAGTAATCCGACCAGTTGACGGTGATTCCGCTGCGCGCGAACGACACTGCCTGCCCGGCGCCCTGCGGGCCGTCGGGCAGGTGTGGTGTCCGCTGTGGCGCATCGATGATGCCGGGGTTGATCGGCGGCAGTGCGCCGAAGAGTTCGGAGTGGATGCGGGATTCGTCGATCCCGGCGCCCGCGAGCGCATCACGCATGTCAGCCATGAACTGTTCTGGCCCACAGAGATAAGCGATCGCGTCGCGGGGCAGCGCGAGCGCTTCGACTGCCGCCATACCCGGCCTGCCGCCCTCGGCGGTGTAGAAGATCCGCTGCCGCGCGTTGGGCAGCGAGCCGATGAGATCGGTGACTTCGCCGCGGAATGCCAGGCTCTGCGCGTCACGGGTGAGGTGCAGCCACCAGACGTCTCGCTCGCTGCGCTGCGCGGCCAACGCATGCAGCATCGCGAGCACCGGGGTGATGCCGATACCCGCCGACACGAGCACGACCGGATCGGTCTCGTCGCCCAAATGGAAGTCACCACGTGGAGCGGCCGCCTCGACCACGGCCCCTGGGCTGAGGTTGTCGTGGATCCATGTGCTCACCCGGCCCCGCTCCTCGCACTTTACGCTGATCCGGTAACGGTCGCCGGTGCTCGACAGCGAGTAGCTGCGCAGTGGTGCGGGGTCGCCCGCCGGGACACGCAGCGTCAGGAACTGTCCGGGCCGCGCGGTGGGCAGCGCCGCACCATCGGCGGTTTCGAGCTCGATCGAAAGGACCCCCGGGCTTTCGCGGCGAGTTTCGGCCACCCGCAGTGCGCGGAATCCGCGCCAACCGGGTTCGACGCCGATCGCCGGCGACGTTGCGCCGGAAGGACTGTCGTGCGCGGCCAGCAGTTCGGCGAAGGACTGCTGCCACCCGGGGCTCAGCGCGGGGATGTCGACCGCCTTGCGGAGCATGTCGACGTCGCGGTCGGGCAGATACAGCAACGCGTCGACGTCGGCGACGCTCAGTGCGTGGCGTCCGCGTCGTGTCCGCACGATCTCGTCGCCCGACGCGACGCGACCTTCCGCGATGACGCGGAAGTAGAACCCCGGGCGGTGATGGGCGACAAGGAGATTGGGCATCTCGGGCTCGCCGAGTCGAATGCCGACGCGAAAGCACGTCACGCGCGGCTGAGTGACCTCGAACTCGGCCTCCCCGATGCGATACCTGTCCCCGATGCACACCTCGTAGTCGCTGAGGCCGGTGATCGTGAAGTTCTCACCGAACGTGCCCGGCTCGAGGTCGTCACGGCCGAAATGGCGCTGCCAGTGCTCATAGGACTCCGTTTGGTACACCATGACGGCGCGTTGTTCGCCGCCGTGACCGTTGAGGTCGCCCTGACCGTCGCCGTCGATGTTCAGGCGTCGCACCATCACCGGACCCTGTACCGGCTTCTTGTAGATGCCGGTGTGGACGGTCTTACCCCGCCACGGCACATCGGCGGGCATCCCGACGTTGAGGGATACCAGGGTGGGAACCACGGGACGGTTCATGCCTCGCTCGCCCGCGCGCGACGGTAGTGCCTGCGGGCTTTCATCCGGTTGCCGCAGATTGCCATCGAACACCATCTGGCGGTGTTGGGCTTGCTGCGGTCGATGAGGAACAACCGGCATTCATCGTTCGCACATGGACGCAGCCGGCCCGGGCTGGAGATCCGCAGCGCGTCCCAGGCCAGGACCGCACGTGCCGCGCCGGACGTACCGTCGACCCGCCAGTTCAAGCCGTCGTCACCTGCGACCGGCCGCAGGCGGACGTCGTCGACAAAGGGCTTGAGCGCCGTGGGACCGGTCTGGCCGCGCACCACCTTCTGCAGAGTCGAGCGTGCCTGCCGCAGGCCCGCGAGCTCCGTCGTGGTGTAAGCGACATCGTGCACACGCATCCAGGCTTTCGCCTCTGCCGAATCAGCGAGACCGTCATGCACGGTGCCGTCGATCACAGGCGTTGTGTTGAGCAGATCGAGCAGAAAGACCTCGTCCGGCGCGGCCGCCACCACCAGATCCATATCTAACCTCCAAATTGATATTGACAGGTTACACCAGAGCGAGTAGGCATATCACTAACTGGTAAAGAAGATAAAAGGAGTTAGTCATGGGAGTTCAGGTTCACCACCGCTACGCCACCGTCGATGACCATCGGTTGTTCTACCGCGAAGCGGGCCCGCAGGATGCGCCGACGCTCGTCCTGCTGCACGGCTTCCCCACCAGTTCGTTCATGTTCCGCGACCTCATCCCCCGGCTCGCCGACCGCTACCACGTGATCGCGCCGGATCACCTCGGCTTCGGACTCTCCGACGCGCCGTCCGTCGACGAATTCGACTACACCTTCGACGCGCTGACCGATCTCACAGAAGGACTGCTAGCCCAACTCGGCGTGGCCCGATATGCCATCTACGTCCAGGATTACGGCGCACCCATCGGATGGCGCCTGGCGCTGCGGCACCCGCAGGCGATCAGCGCGATCGTCACCCAGAACGGCAACGGCTACGACGAGGGCTTCGTCGAGAGTTTCTGGACCACGGTCTGGGATTACCAGCGCGACCAGAACCCAGACACCGAGGCCGGAGTGCGGAGCGCGCTCAGCATCGACGGAATCAGATGGCAGTACGTGACCGGCGTCGAGGACGAATCGCTCGTCAGTCCCGACACATGGATCCGCGATGCGGCCCTGGTGAGCCGGCCGGGCAACGACCAGATCCAGCTCACGCTGTTCCGCGACTACGCGACCAATGCGCCGCTGTATCCGGCACTGCACGACTACCTGCGCACCAGCAAGGTGCCGGTGCTCGCCGTCTGGGGTGAGGCCGACCCGATCTTCGGGCCCGACGGCGCCCGCGCGTTCGGTAAGGACGCGCACCACGCCGAGATCCACCTCCTCGAGGGCGGCCACTTCCTGCTGGAGAACGCTGCCGAAGAAGTCGCCGACCTCATGCGTACCTTCCTTCAGCGAATCGCCGCGTAGACACCAAGGGGCCACGACAATGGGATTGGCATGCCAACCGAAATGATCAAGCGCCCATCGGTTCTCGTATTCGATGTCAACGAGACGCTGATAGACATCGAGTCACTGGCGCCGCACTTCGAGCGGATGTTCGGCGACCGCGACGTGCTGCGCGAGTGGTTCAACCAGCTCGTCATGTACTCGATGACGGCCACGCTATCCGGCAACTACGTCGACTTCTTCGCTCTCGGACAAGCGGTGCTGCGGATGATCGGCGACAGTCGCCAGACGTCGATCACCGAGGCTGACCTCGAGGGCCTCGCGTATGGCATGCGCACGATGCCCGCCCACGCGGATGTCGCCGACGGGCTGGCAACTCTGCGTGCACACGGGTATCGGCTTGTCACGCTGACCAATTCGCCGCCGAAACCTGATGTGCCGACACCCTTGGCGAGCGCCGGCCTTGCCCAGTTCTTCGAACGGCAGTTCAGTGTCCACAGCTGGCGGATGTTCAAGCCCTCTCCAGCGCTCTACACCGGAGTGGCCGACGAGCTCGAGGTGGAGCCGTCGGACTGCATGATGGTCGCCGCTCATGTGTGGGACACCGTCGGTGCACAGTCGGCGGGGTTCAGCGGCGCGCTGCTCACCCGCGCCGGCAATGCTCCACTGCCCACTCCGGAGTTACCTCAGCCCGACATCATCGTGGCGGACGTGCGGGAACTGGCCCAGCGACTCGGACCGATTGGATTCGTGGTCACGGGCTGACGTCGGGTCAGACGGTAAAGCCCAACGCGCGAAGCTGTTCGCGGCCATCCTCGGTGATCTTGTCCGGCCCCCACGGCGGATTCCACACCCAGTTGATCTTGATCTCCTTGACCAGACCGCTGCCGACCAGTGCGGTACGCGACTGGTCCTCGATCACGTCGGTCAACGGGCAGGCCGCCGACGTCAGCGTCATGTCGATCAACGCGACGTCGCCCTGCTCGCCCTTCTCGACGTTCAAGCCGTAGACGAGACCGAGGTCGACGACGTTGATTCCGAGCTCCGGATCGACGACGTCGCGCATCGCCTCTTCCAGGTCGGCGAGCATTTCCTCGCTAGGCACTGCGGTGTCGCTCATCTGAAATCTCCTCACTGGCCTGTACCAAGGCATCTTTGAAGGCCATCCAACCCAGCAGCGCGCACTTCACCCGCGCCGGGTACTTCGAGACACCCGCGAACGCGATGCCGTCTCCGATCACTTCCTCGTCGCCCTCGACCGCGCCGCGCGACGAAATCATCTCGGTGAACGCCGCGACCGTCTTCAGCGCCGTACCGATGTCCTGCCCGATCACCTGATCGGTGAGCACCGACGTCGAGGCCTGGCTGATCGAACAACCCTGCCCGTCATAGGAGATATCGCAGATCTGCTCACCGTCGTCGGACAGCGTCACCCGCAGCGTCACCTCGTCCCCGCACGTGGGGTTCACCTGGTAGGACTCCGCGTTGTACGGCTCGCGCAACCCCCGATGATGAGGGTGCTTGTAGTGATCGAGAATCACTTCCTGATACATCTGCTCGAGTCTCACGCGAAGAACTCCACCGCCCGCTTGACGCCGGCGACCAGGCGGTCGACCTCGTCGTGAGTGTTGTAGACGGCGAAGGACGCCCGCGCGGTCGCCGCGATGCCGAACCGGCGATGCAGCGGCCACGCGCAGTGGTGCCCGACGCGCACGGCGACACCCTCGTCGTCGAGGACCTGGCCCACGTCGTGGGCGTGCACGCCGTCGAGCACGAAGGACACCGGCGAACCGCGGTTCTCGAGTGACGCCGGTCCGATGATGCGCACACCGTCGACGGCCGAGAGCCCCTTGAGCGCGGCGGCCACCAACTCGGTCTCGTGCGCCTCGACGGCGGGCATCCCGATCTCGGTCAGATACCGTGCGGCCGCGGCAAGTCCGACGACCTGAGAGGTCATCGGCGTCCCGGCCTCGAAGCGCTGGGGTGCGGGCGCGTAGGTGGTGGTCTCCATCGTCACCGTCTCGATCATCGACCCGCCGGTGATGAACGGGGGCAGCTGGTCGAGCACCTCACGCCTGCCGTAGAGCACGCCGATGCCGTTGGGCCCCAGCATCTTGTGCCCGGAGAAGGCCGCGAAGTCGACGCCTAGTCCATGGAAGTCGACCGGCTGATGCGGCACCGACTGGCAGGCGTCCAGCACCGTCAGCGCGCCGACCGCGTTGGCCCGCGCCACCAGTTCGGCCACCGGGGCGACGGCGCCCGTGACGTTCGAATGATGGCTGAACGCCACCAGTTTCACGCGCTCGTCGAGCTCCAGCGAATCGAGGTCGATCCGTCCGGCTTCGGTCACGCCGTACCACTTCAGCGTGGCGCCGGTCCGACGCGCCAACTCCTGCCACGGGACGAGGTTTGCGTGGTGTTCCAGCTCGGTGGTGACGATGACATCGCCGGGGCCGATCGCTCGGGGGAATCGATCGTCGCCGACCGCATAGGACACCAGGTTGATGGCTTCGGTGGCATTCTTCGTGAACACCAGCTCGTCGGTGTCGGCGCCGACGAAGGCCGCGACATCGGCGCGGCCGTTCTCGTAGGCGTCGGTGGACTCCTCCATCAATTGGTGCGCCCCGCGGTGAACCGCGCCGTTGGACGTGGTCAGGAAGTCACGCTCGGCGTCGAGGACCTGCAGCGGCCGCTGCGAGGTGGCGCCGGAATCGAGGTACGCCAACTGGTTTCCGCTGCGCATGACGCGAGCAAGGATCGGGAAGTCCGCCCTGATCCGCGTGACATCCAGGTTGAGATCGAGGGCCTGCGCCGACTTCTCGACCGACGTGGTCATGTCAGGCTCCGACCGCCTGGGTGAAGCGCTCGTATCCGTTGGCGTCGAGTTCGTCGGCCAGCTCGGGACCACCGGACTCGACGATGCGGCCGCCCACGAACACATGCACGAACTGCGGCTGGATGTAGCGCAGGATGCGGGTGTAATGCGTGATGAGCAGCAGCCCTCCGTCGGCCGCTTCGGCGTACCGGTTCACACCTTCGCTGACCACCCGCAGCGCATCGACGTCCAAACCGGAGTCGGTCTCGTCGAGGATCGCGATCTTGGGCTTGAGCAGTTCCAGCTGCAGAATCTCGTGGCGCTTCTTCTCGCCGCCGGAAAAGCCTTCGTTCACACTGCGTTCGGAGAACGACGGGTCGATGTCGAGGCCCTCCATGGCGCTCTTGACCTCTTTGACCCAGTGCCGCAGCTTGGGTGCCTCACCGCGCACGGCGGTGGCGGCGGTGCGAAGGAAGTTCGACATCGAAACGCCGGGCACCTCGACGGGGTACTGCATGGCGAGAAACAGGCCGGCACGGGCGCGTTCGTCGATGCTCATCTCGAGCACATCCTGACCGTCCAGCGTGATCGAGCCGGACGTCACGGTGTACTTCGGATGACCCGCGACGGCGTACGACAGGGTCGATTTGCCGGACCCGTTGGGGCCCATCAGCGCGTGGGTCTCCCCCGAGTTCACGGTGAGCGTGACGCCTTTCAGGATCGGGATATCGGTCCCGTCTTCCTTGGAGACGACGCTGACGTGCAGGTCCTTGATTTCCAGTGTGGTCATGAGGTGGCTGTCCTCGATTCGGTGATCTCTAGTTCGTGTTCGATGGCCTCGGTGAGGCGTTCTCGCACTGCGGGGACGGCGATCTTCTGAATCAGCTCACCGAAGAAGCCCCGGACGACAAGACGCCTGGCCTGGTCTTCGGGGATACCGCGCGCCTGCAGGTAAAACAGTTGCTCGTCGTCGAACCGTCCGGTGGCACTGGCGTGCCCGGCGCCGGCGATCTCGCCGGTTTCGATCTCGAGGTTGGGCACCGAGTCGGCGCGGGCGCCGTCGGTGAGCACGAGGTTGCGGTTGGTCTCGAACGTGTCGGTGCCCGTGGCCGCTGCCCGGATCAGCACGTCGCCGACCCACACGGTGTGCGCATCGGGTTTCGCGGACTCCGGATCACCTTGCAGCGCACCCTTGTATGTGACGTGCGAGCGGCAGTTGGGCTGGGCGTGGTCGACGAGCAGACGGGATTCGAAGTGCTGGCCGTCGTCGGCGAAGTACAGGCCGAGCAGCTCGGCGTCACCGCCCGGCGCACAGAACTTGGTTCGCGCAGTGAGCCGCACCAGGTCACCGCCCAGGGTGACCGCTACGTGCCGCAGCACCGCGTCCTTGCCCAGCGCCGCGTGATGGCTGCTGACGTGAACGGCGTCGTCGGCCCAGTCAGCGATCGAGACGACGGTCAGCCGCGCGGCGTCCTCGACGACGAATTCGACGTTGTCGGCATAGGTTCCGCTGCCACGATGATCGATGACGACGACGGCTTCGCCGAGCTCGCCAACCCGCACCTGCAGGTGGCCGTAACCCGTCGCACCCTCGCCCGGGCCCGTGATGCCGATTTCGATCGGCTGTTCGCAGACGACACCCCTCGGGACGGTCACCAGGGTCGCGCTGTTGAACGACGAGAACGCTTGGGCGGCAACCCGATCAGCAGGCACACCGCCCTGGCCGAGGCGCTCGTCGCCGCGGCGCACCGTTTCCACGCTGACGCCTGCGCACTCGGACACCTCGATACTTGCGGTGCCGGTGGCTAGCGCGGATCCGTCGTGCAGACCGCGCAGGCGCTTGAGCGGGGTGAAGCGCCAGATCTCGTCGCGGCCGCCGGGCACCTCGAAAGCGTCGACGTCGAACGACGTGAACAACTCCCCTTTGTTGGCGCCCTCGACCGCATTGGTGAGGTTCTGAGTCATCTAGCCGACCGCGCCTTCCATCTGCAGTTCGATCAGACGATTCAGTTCGAGCGCGTACTCCATCGGGAGTTCCTTCGCGATCGGCTCGACGAAGCCGCGCACCACCATCGCCATCGCCTCGTCCTCGGTCATCCCGCGGCTCATCAGATAGAACAGCTGATCCTCGCTGACCTTCGACACCGTGGCTTCGTGGCCCATCGTGACGTCGTCCTCGCGGATGTCGACGTACGGATAGGTGTCACTGCGGCTGATGGTGTCGACAAGCAGCGCATCGCATTTCACGCTCGACCGCGAGCCGTGCGCCCCCTTGTTGACCTGAACCAGGCCGCGATAGGACGCGCGACCGCCGCCGCGTGCGACGGACTTCGACACGATGTTGCTCGAGGTGTTAGGCGCCAGGTGAAGCATCTTGGCACCGGTGTCCTGATGCTGACCCTCGCCCGCGAAGGCCACCGAAAGCACCTCGCCCTTGGCGTGCTCGCCGGTCATCCACACGGCGGGGTACTTCATCGTGACCTTTGAGCCGATGTTGCCGTCGACCCACTCCATCGTGGCGCCAGCCTCGGCGCGCGCCCGCTTGGTGACGAGGTTGTAGACGTTGTTCGACCAGTTCTGAATCGTCGTGTAACGGCAACGGCCACCGGGCTTGACGATGATCTCGACAACCGCCGAGTGCAACGAGTCGCTCTTGTAGATCGGCGCAGTACACCCCTCGACGTAGTGCACGTAGGCGTCTTCGTCGACGATGATCAACGTGCGCTCGAACTGACCCATGTTCTCGGTGTTGATGCGGAAGTACGCCTGCAGCGGGATGTCGACGTGGACGCCCTTCGGCACGTAGATGAACGAACCACCCGACCACACTGCGGTATTCAGCGCGGAGAACTTGTTGTCACCGGCCGGGATCACCGTGCCGAAGTACTGCTTGAAGAGCTCGGGATGCTCGCGTAGCCCGGAGTCGGTGTCCAGGAAGATGACGCCTTGAGCCTCCAGGTCCTCGCGGATCGAGTGGTAGACGACCTCCGACTCGTACTGCGCGGCGACACCGGACACCAGGCGCTGCTTCTCCGCCTCGGGGATGCCGAGCTTGTCGTAGGTGTTCCTGATGTCCTCAGGCAGGTCATCCCAAGTGGCGGCCTGCTTTTCGCTGGACCGCACGAAGTACTTGATGTTGTCGAAGTAGATGCCCTCGAGGTTGGAACCCCAGTTCGGCATCGGCTTCTTGTCGAATGTGCGCAGCGCCTTGAGCCGGGTCTGCAGCATCCATTCGGGTTCGCTCTTCTTGGCGGAGATGTCGCGCACCACTGCCTCGGACAGCCCGCGCTGAGCGCTGGCGCCCGCGACGTCGGAATCCGCCCAGCCATAGCCGTATCGACCCAGCGACTCAATGGTCTGCTCCTGGGTCAGGGCCTCTGGGGTGGTCGTCATGTCGACGCTCCTAGCTTGTCTGTGGTGGCGGCTTCGGCTCGGGCTGTGTGCCGAAGTGTGTTGGTTTCGGTGAGCGGGACGTGCGTCGTGCACGCGCAGTCGCCGTTGACGATCGTGGCGAGCCGCTGGACGTGCGTACCCAGGATCTCGGCGAACGCCTCTCGCTCGGTTTCGCACAGTTCCGGGAATTCCTCGGCGACGTGCGACACCGGACAGTGGTGCTGGCAGAGCTCGATCCCGTGCAGCGGAGCGCTCACCACTGTGGCGGTGGCAGCGTACCCGGCCTTGGTCAGTGCTCCCGCTACACGCTCGACGACTGATTCAACGTCATCGGGTCCCTCGGTTACTCCCGACAGGATGGTGTCGATGCGGCGGCGGGCGAAGGTGCGCACAGCGTCGTCGCCACCGATCTCGCGTAGCTGGCGCATGGCTGCGGCCGCGAGGTCGTCATAGGCGTGACCCATCTTGGCGCGTCCGGCCGCGGTCAACCGGTAGCGCTTGGCGGGACGTCCTCGCCCGCTGTGTTGCCAGGCCGCCGCTGCGCTGGACTGCGCATCTCCGGCGTCCATCAGCGCGTCGAGATGTCTGCGCACGCCCGCGGCCGAGATTCCGAGCTGTTCGCCTATCTCACCTGCGGTGACGGGTCCGGATTCCAACAGATGCCGGACGATGGCGCCACGGGTGTGGCGATCAGTTCCGTCCGGGCCGAATTTCACAACACCATTGTGACGGAATTCGGAAACCCGGTCTAGCAAGGTCACCCTTACGTGAGCGCCGTCATACGATCGCCGGGTGAGCGAAACCAACCGCCGACTCGTCCTGGCCACCCGTCCCTCCGGACTTGTCGATGAAACCACCGTGCGTATGGAGCCGGAACCAGCACCCGCGCCCGCCGACGGCGAGGCCCTGGTGAAGGTCCGGTATCTGTCCATCGACCCCACGATCCGCACGTGGATGGACGACGTGCCCAGCTATCTGCCGCCGATCCAGATCGGCGAGGTCATCCGCAGCGGCGGCGTCGGTGAGGTCATCGAGAGCCGAACCGACGCGTATGAGCCCGGCCAACTGCTGTTCGGCATGACCGGGTGGCAGGACTACGTGATCGCGGATGCGGGCGAGAAGGCGATGACCGTGCTGCCGGACGGCGTGCCACCCGGCATCGCCATCGGCATCCTCGGCGTCACCGGGATGACCGCCTACTTCGGCATCACCGACGTCGGGCAGATCAAAGAGGGCGACGTCGTGGTGGTCTCCGGTGCCGCGGGCGCCACCGGCTCGGCGGCTGGACAGATCGCGAAGATCAAGGGGGCGAAGAAGGTCGTCGGGATCGCGGGCGGGCCCGAGAAGTGCGCACACATCGTCGACGAACTCGGCTTCGACGAGGCGATCGACTACAAGTCCGAGAACGTCGCCGCACGTCTTCACGATGCCTGCCCCGATGGCATCGACCTGTACTTCGACAACGTCGGCGGGTCGATCCTCAACGACTGTCTCGCGAATCTGGCACTGCGCGGCCGCGTCGTGCTGTGCGGCGCGATCTCCACCTACAACGACGACGGTCCGCCGGTGGGTCCGAGCAACTACCTGACCCTGCTCGTGCGCCGTGGACGCATGGAAGGCTTCATCATCCTCGACTACCTGGACCGCTTCCCCGCGGCGCAGTTGGAGATGGCGGGCTGGATCGCCGAAGGCAAGATCAAGTCCTCCGAGCACGTCGTCGAGGGACTCGAGAAGGCGCCCGACGCACTGAACCTGTTGTTCAACGGTGGAAACACCGGCAAGGTGATCGTCGCGCTCTAACGATTACGCTGCACTGATGGCCGCCCGCCCCGGCTCCCTCAGCTCGTCGATTGCCAGATGGCACGCCGACGAGCGCGCCGTGGGCTCACCACTCAACGACACCGAAGTCATCGCGATGCGCAGGACGCGCCTGTTCGGCGCGACCGGCACGGTACTGATGGCGATCGGCGCGCTGGGTGTCGGCGCCCGGCCGGTGGTGCAGGATCCGACGTTCGGCGTTCGCCTGCTCAACCTGCCGTCGCGGATTCAAACGGTCTCGCTGACCATGACGACCACCGGCGCGGTGATGATGGCGCTCGCGTGGTTGATGCTCGGACGCTTCGCGCTGGGCAATCGCCGCATGTCCCGCAGCCAACTGGACCGCACGCTGCTGCTGTGGGTGCTGCCCCTGCTCATCGCGCCGCCGATGTACAGCCGAGACGTCTACTCGTATCTGGCGCAGAGCGAGATCGCGATCAAGGGGCTCGACCCGTATCGCGTCGGCCCCGCGCCCGGGCTCGGGTTGGACCATGTCTTCACGCTGTCTGTGCCGAACATGTGGCGTGAGACGCCGGCGCCGTACGGACCGCTGTTCTTGTGGATCGGTCAGGGAATATCGGCCATCACCGGCGAGAACATCGTGGCCGCGGTGCTGTGCCATCGCCTGGTGGTGCTGCTGGGTGTCGGCCTGATCGTCTGGGCCACACCGCGTTTGGCGCGACGGTGTGGTGTGGCCGAGGTGAGCGCGCTGTGGCTCGGCGCGGCCAACCCGCTGCTGATCATGCATCTGGTCGCCGGCATTCACAATGAGGCGTTGATGCTGGGCCTGATGCTGGCTGGCACCGAGTTCGCGCTGCGCGGCATCGATGCCGCCCGGCCATTGATCCCGAAACCACTGGCGTGGCCGCAGGGACCGGAGGCCTGGGCGCGGTGGCGACCGTCGCTGATGCTGCTCATCGGCGTGGTGCTGATCACGATGTCTTCCCAGGTCAAGCTGCCATCGCTGCTCGCACTCGGCTTCGTGGCGATGGCCCTTGCGTGCCGTTGGGGTGGCACCTTCAAGGCGTTCATCCTCGCCGGCGGATCGCTGACCGCGGTGTCGGTGGCGGTGATGGCGCTGATCGGCTGGGCCAGCGGCCTCGGGTTCGGCTGGCTCTTCACGCTGGGCACCGCCAACGTCGTGCGTAGCTGGATGTCCCTGCCGACGTTGGCCGCACTGGGCACCGGACAGGTCGGGATTCTGCTCGGACTCGGCGACCACACCACCGCGATCCTCGGCCTGACCCGAGCCATCGGTGTCAGCATCATCGCGGTGCTGGTGACGTGGCTGCTGCTGGCAGTGCTCCGGGGGCGGCTGCACCCGGTCGGCGGACTCGGTGTCGCACTCGGTCTGACGGTCCTGCTCTTCCCCGTGGTCCAGCCGTGGTACGTGCTGTGGGCAGTCATTCCGCTCGCGGCGTGGGCCACCCGCCCCGCGTTCCGAACGACGACGATCGTGGTCACGTTGGTGGTGGGCATCTTCGGCCCGACGGCCAACGGCGACCGTTTCACCTTGTTCCAGATTCTGCTGGCCGTCGTGGCGAGCACGGTGATCGCCCTGCTGCTCATGGCGCTGACCTACAACCATCTGCCGTGGCGGCGCATCCCCGGCGAGAACACCACCGACGACGGCGTGCAGCCCGCTGCCGGAAAGCCCCCGCTACCGCCGACCCCACCGGTGAAGCCCGACGCCTACGCTGAATCCCCGTGACCCACCCAGGATCAGGGGCATCCTCGGTCCCCGTGCGCCTGCGCGGGGTCAGCAAGCGGTATGGGTCGACGACGGCGGTGGCGGGTCTCGACCTCGACGTCGAGACCGCCGAGGTGCTCGCGCTGCTCGGCCCCAACGGTGCGGGCAAGACCACGACGGTCGAGATGTGCGAGGGATTCATCAAGCCCGATTCGGGCACGATCGAGATCCTCGGACTGGATCCGTTCGGCGATAACGCCGCGGTCCGCGAACGGATCGGCGTGATGCTGCAGGGCGGCGGCGCGTACCCCGCGGCGCGGGCGGGCGAAATGCTGGACCTCGTCGCCTCCTACGCCTCGAACCCGCTGGACCCGAAGTGGTTGATGGACACGCTGGGCCTGACCGAGTCAGCGCGCACCACCTACCGCAGGCTCTCGGGTGGCCAGCAGCAGCGGTTGGCGCTCGCGTGCGCCGTGGTGGGCAGGCCCGAGCTGGTGTTCCTCGACGAGCCGACCGCGGGTATGGATGCGCACGCCCGAATTGTGGTGTGGGAGTTGATAGATGGACTGCGCCGCGACGGTGTGACCGTGGTGCTGACCACCCATCAGCTGACCGAAGCCGAGGAACTGGCCGACCGCATCGTCATCATCGATCACGGCGTCGCGGTGGCCAGCGGAACGCCCGCGGAGCTGATGCGCAGCGGTGCCGAGAACCAATTGCGATTCCGTGCACCACGAATGCTCGACTTGTCACTGTTGATGTCGGCGCTTCCCGAGACGTACAAGGCGACCGAGACGGCCCCCGGTGAATACCTTGTCGAGGGCGGCATCGACCCACAGGTGCTGGCCACCGTGACCGCGTGGTGTGCACGGGTCAACGTGCTGGCCACCGACATGCGGGTGGAGCAGCGCAGCCTCGAGGACGTGTTCCTCGACTTGACCGGGCGGGAGTTGCGATGACGAATCGCTTTGCGCCTGGCACTTTCACACCGGATCCGCATTCGGCCACGGTGCAGAAGATGTTGGCCGCGCAGTTCCGCCTCGAGCTGAAGCTTCTGCTGCGCAACGGTGAACAGCTGCTGTTGACCATGTTCATCCCGATCACCTTGCTGGTGGGCCTGACGTTGCTGCCGTTCGGATCGTTCGGCGACAACCGCGCGTCGACGTTCGTTCCCGCGATCATGGCGCTTGCGGTGATCTCGACGGCCTTCACCGGTCAGGCCATCGCCGTGGCATTCGACCGCCGCTATGGCGCGTTGAAACGCCTTGGCGCCACCGCGCTGCCGGTCTGGGGCATCATCGCGGGCAAATCCCTCGCGGTGGTCGCCGTGGTGTTCCTTCAGGCAATTGTGCTGGGCACCATAGGCTTCGCGCTCGGCTGGCGTCCTCCGATCGCCGGTCTGGCATTGGGTGCGGTGATCATCGCCCTCGGCACGGCGGGTTTCGCCGCGCTCGGCCTGCTGCTGGGCGGGACGCTGCGCGCCGAGATCGTGTTGGCGGTGGCGAACCTGCTGTGGTTCGTGTTCGCGGGCCTTAGTGCGCTGACGGTTGAGAGCGACATGGCGCCCACCGCGCTGGCGTGGATCGCGCGGCTCACGCCGTCCGGAGCGCTGACCGAGGCGCTGTCGCAGGCGATGACGCCGTCAGTTGACTGGTTCGGCCTGGCGGTACTCGCGGTGTGGGGTGCCGTTGCGGCCCTGTGCGCCCTGCGCTGGTTCCGCTTCACCTGACGTCTCCAGTCGCGGCAGCAGGTATTCCAGCTGCCCGACTTCCTCGATGTTGTGCCTGACCCAGGCGTGCACCTTGTCTTCGGGAAAGTGCCGGCGCACGACGTGATTGACCGGGGCCAGTAGCGCAGACCGCACCCCGAGGTCCATCACCGTGACGTAGTGCGCGCCGTCGCTGCCCGCCGACCATGTGTGCTCGAGTTGAAAGACCGGGATTCCGGCAATCCGCTTGACCAGCCGGATACCGGTCCTGTCGAGTTTCTCGACGCGGGCAATCTCGTCGATCTGGTATTCGGGCCTGCCGCCGAACGCCTCGACCATGCGGAACCGCGCGCCTTCGGCCGCACCCCCGCCGGGCGCCTGCTGCGCCAGTTCCCAGTTGATGTGGTCGAGCGGATGCCATGCGAGGTAGCGGTCGATGACCACGCCGCCGTAGGAGATCGTGCCGTCGAGATGGGTGAACCAGTCCAGCAACATCGCCGGGGTGACTCCGGTCAGCGGCTGATGATCGATCGTGATGCGGCGCCGGCCATGCGGATGGTCGCTGTATTGCACCGTCGCGGTCTCGACGGGTCGCAACGGATAGAGCACCGGACGAGCCATGATATTCCTCCAAGATACGGTCGCGTTTCTTATGCCGTCAGGTTAGGCTAATGCTGTAAGATACGCAAGCGTTTCTTTAGGGGGTGTGATGCGGCGACGTCGCGGCGACGAGCTGGACACTGCCATCCGGGGTGCGGTCCTGGCGCTGCTCGCGGAACACGGGCCCATGGGGGTCACCATGGAGGCGGTCGCCGCCGCTGCGCAGACCAGCAAGCCGGTGCTGTACCGGCGGTGGCCGGACCGCGGCGCGTTGTTGCGCGACACCTTGCTGCGCATTGCGACCACGGCAATCCCCCATGAGGACACCGGGAGCTACCGCAGCGACATGCTCGCGATCCTGCGTGGCTGGGCGGCGTTGTTCACCGGGCCGGAGTCCACCGCGCTGCGCGCCGCAGTCGCCGCGGCGGCCCACGATCCAGAGCTGACGGCGGCCTTTCAGCAGGACGTCATCGGTTGGCGCAAGACGGAGATGGCCGCCCTGCTGGCCCGCGGCATAGAACGCGGCGACGTACGGCCCGACGTCCCCGTCGAGATCGCCCGCGAGCTCGGGCAGAGCGTGCTGTGGCATCGCCTGTTGGTCACCGGCGACCCGATCGACGACGACCTCGTCGTGCAGCTGGTCGACGAGGTCCTGGTGCCGTTCGTCGCGCCTCGCGAATGAGCAGCCCTACTACAGCGTGTAGTTAATACTGCTCTACCATCGAGGCCGTGCCCGTCGGACGAATCTTCATGCGACTGGTCGACCTTCTGCCGTTGCCGAGCCTGCGGGTCCAGCGCGCCATCGCCGCTGCCGTCGTCCTGACGCAGGGCGGTATCGCGGTAACCGGCGCGATCGTCCGCGTCACCGCGTCAGGTCTCGGTTGCCCGACCTGGCCGCAGTGTTTCCCCGGTAGCTTCACCCCGATTCCCCACCCTGAAGTCGCGGGAATCCACCAGGCCGTCGAGTTCGGCAACCGGATGATCACGTTCCTGGTGGTGCTCACCGCCGCGCTGGCGGTGCTGGCCGTCACGCGTGCGCGCAGGCGCCGCGAGGTCCTGATCTACGCATGGCTGATGCCGGCGTCGACCGTGGTTCAGGCCGTGATCGGCGGGATCACGGTGCTCACCGGCCTGCTGTGGTGGACGGTCGCCATCCACCTGCTCGCGTCGATGACGATGGTGTGGGTGTCGGTGCTGCTCTACGTGAAGATCGGCGAACCCGATATCGGCGTCGTGCGGCACCGGGTTCCGAAACCGTTGCGCCAGTTGACCATTCTCAGTGCGATAGCGCTGGGCGCCGTGCTCGTGACCGGAACACTGGTCACCGGCGCGGGTCCGCACGCCGGCGACAAGAGCATCACCCAGCCGGTGCCGCGGCTGCAGGTCGAGATCACGACGCTCGTGCACATGCACTCCTCGCTGCTCGTGGCGTACCTGTCGCTGCTCATAGCGCTGGGCTTCGGACTGCTCGCGGTGCGCGCGCCGCGGCCGGTCATGCTGCGGCTCGGCGTGCTCGTCGGACTCGTGTTCACCCAGGCGGTGGTGGGCACCGTGCAGTACTTCAACGACGTCCCCGCGGCGCTGGTGGCCGTCCACGTCGCCCTCGCAGCCACGTGCACGGCGGCCACCGCCGCGCTATGGGCGTCGATGCGAGAGCGGGCCCAGCCCGAGGCGCTCGAGGGTGTCCTCGACCCCGACGGCGAAGTCGCGTTGCCTGCTGCTCCGGGTAGCGGCGTCTAGCTGCCGCCACCCCAGCGACGGCTCGACGAGTTCGAGTTCCAGCAGTTGGGGATCATCTGGGCCGCCGATCACATCGACCCGTGCGTACAACAGCTCGGCCGCGTCGATGGCGAGGTGCGCGGCCGCCGCGGACAGCGCAGCATGCCCGACGTCCCACAGCTCGAAGTCCGGCTCGGCCGGGGTCAGCGACTCCTCGGCGTACGTGCCCGAGTCGTCGAACTTGGGCCGACTTCCCTGCGCCGGCAGGATCGGCCCCTTGGTGAACGCATGCGACTGGCGGCCGCTCAGGAAGACCAGAGCCGTCTCGCCGTTCTCGACGCGCCGGTCGTAGGGCTGCACCAGCGCCGTCCGGCCGTCGTCGTGCAGCGACGCGACGTGGCGACGGGCCGCTTGACGGTCATGGAACCGTTGTGCACCAGAGGATCCCGCGCCCACGGCAGGTTTGACGACGATTTCGCCCTTGGGGAGGTTCATCCGCTCGCCCGGGGCGATGAACGTGCTCGGGACGACGGGCACACCGGCCTCGGCGAGGTCGGCCAGATATGCCTTGTCGCTGTTCCACGACACCACGGCGGGAGCGTTGACGAGGTTGCGGACTTTGGTCGTCCACTCGAGAAACTCGTCGAGCCGCTCGATGTAGTCCCACGTTGCCCGCAGAATCACCAGGTCAGCCTTCAGTGTGTCCGGATCGTCCCAGGACAACCAGCGGGCATGCAGTCCTCGCCGGCGCAGCGCCGCAACGAGGTCGTCATCGTCACCGTCGCCCTCGGGTAACGCCTGGCAACCGGCCAGCACGATGCGCGGATGGAAGACATCGGGGCGGGCCAGCTTCATACCAAGGCAGGATAGAAGGATGTACGCCATTGAAGTCGCCGAGACCGGCGGACCAGAAGTGCTGACCTACGCCAAGCAGCCACAGCCGACCCCCGGGCCCGGCGAGGTACTGATCAAAGCCGAAGCGATCGGAGTGAACTTCCTCGACACGTACTTCCGCTCGGGGCTGTATCCGCGGGAGCTGCCGTTCATCCTCGGCAACGAGGTGTGCGGCACCGTCGAAGCCGTCGGCGAGGAGGTCGCGGCGCTGGCGATCGGCGACCGCGTGGTCACCGCCCAGGCCAACGGCGCCTACGCCGAATACGCCTTGGCGACAGCCGATTTCTGCGCCTACGTGCCGGACGGCGTCGGCGCCGACGTGGCCGCGGCCGCTCTGCTCAAGGGGATGACCGCGCACTACCTGATCAAGTCGACGTATCCCGTGCAGCAGGGTGATGCCATTCTGGTGCATGCCGGCGCGGGAGGCGTGGGGTTGATCCTGACGCAGTGGGCCACCAGCCTGGCCGCCCGCGTCATCACCACGGTGTCCACGCCGGAGAAGGCGGAACTGTCGCGGCAGGCGGGCGCCGTCGAGGTCCTCGACTACCCCGACGATGCCGCGGAGTTCGGTGCCAAGATCAAGGACCTCACCGACGGCGGCGTCGCCGTGGTGTACGACGGCGTCGGCGCCGACACCTTCGATGCCAGCATCGCCAGCCTTGCCGTCCGCGGCACGCTCGCGCTGTTCGGGGCGTCCAGCGGGCCGGTGCCGCCCTTCGACCCGCAGCGACTCAACGCCGCCGGTTCACTGTTCCTGACCCGACCGACGCTCGTGCACTATACCCGCACACCCGATGAGTTCGCTTGGCGCGCTGGAGAACTGCTGGATGCCATCGCCGGCGGCACCATCGACGTCACAATCAGCGAGCGATACCGCCTCGAGGACGCCCAGCAGGCGCACCGCGATCTGCAGGGCCGCAAGACGGTCGGCTCAGTCGTGCTGATCCCCTAGCCCGTCACCCTCAGGCGGTGAACAGTGTCGGCAGCGCAAGGGCCGAATCGATCGCCAGCGCAAGGAACACCACAGCGAGGTAATTGTTCGACTGCAGGAACAGCCGCAGCGGCTTGACCGGCTCACCGCGGCGCACGCCGCCGTAGAGCTGGTGAGCCATCACCAAGAACCACGATCCGGCCAGGACGGCGACGGCCGCGTACAGCCAGCCGGTGGCCAGCGCGAGCGCGAGGGTCGCCGCGACCGTCAGCCAGGTGTAGATCAGGATCTGCTTGGTCACCTGTTGTTCCGTGGCAACCACGGGCAGCATCGGCACGCCGGCCGCCGCGTAGTCCTCCTTGTAGCGCATCGCCAGCGCCCAGGTGTGCGGCGGCGTCCAGAAGAAGATGATCGCGAACATCACCAGCGCGGGCCATTGGATGGTCCCGGTGACCGCCGACCAGCCGATCATCACCGGCATGCAGCCGGCCGCGCCGCCCCACACCACGTTCTGCGTCGTGCGGCGCTTGAGCAGCAGCGTGTAGACGAGCACGTAGAAGGCGATCGTCGCACCGGCGAGATGAGCCGACAACATGTTCGTCGTCCACCACAGCCAGAAGAACGAGCCGACGGACAGGGCGAGCCCGAAGACGAACGCATGGCTGCGCGGGACGGTGTCGCGGGCCAGCGGTCTGCGCTCGGTGCGCTTCATCTTCTTGTCGATGTCGGCGTCGGCAACGCAGTTCAGCGTGTTGGCGCCCGCCGCCGCCAGCAAGCCACCGACCAGTGTGTTCAGGATCAGCAGCGGATCGACGGTGCCGCGTTCGGCCAGCAGCATGGCAGGGATCGTGGTGACCAGGAGCAGCTCGATGACGCGCGGTTTCGTCAGTGCGAGGTAGCCCAACAGCGTGGTGCGCACCCGGCCGTGCGTCCCGACGGGGAGCTGGCTCTCGCGAATGTCCACGCAGTAACTCCTTGAAATGGCTGCAGCGCGCGCGGCGTCTACTACAGAGGATGGTAGACCGCTGCTGAACGGCCGCCTAATCGTCCCCCAAGCGGCCTGCAACGGATGACGATCCCGCACTAGGGTGTTTGAAGAGGCAGCTTTGCCGAGCTCACCCGTCGACCAGGAGAGGGCGCCTGTGACCACGCTCGAAGAGATTTCCACCCTTACCCGTCCCCATCACCCCGACGATTGGGCCGACGTGGACTCGGTGGCGGTCGACACCGTTCGGGTGCTGGCCGCCGACGCGGTGCAGAAGGTGGGCAACGGGCACCCCGGAACGGCGATGAGCCTGGCACCGCTGGCCTACACACTCTTTCAGCGCCAGATGCGCCACGATCCCAGCGACGTGCACTGGCTCGGCCGGGACCGGTTCGTGCTGTCCTGCGGGCACTCGAGCCTGACGCTGTACATCCAGCTGTATCTGGGCGGCTTCGGCCTGGAGCTGTCCGACATCGAGTCGCTGCGGACGTGGAAGTCCAAGACGCCCGGCCATCCGGAGTTCCGCCACACCAAAGGCGTGGAGATCACGACTGGGCCGCTGGGTCAGGGGCTGGCGTCGGCGGTCGGCATGGCGATGGCATCGCGCTACGAGCGCGGCCTGTTCGACCCCGAGCCGGCATGGGGCGAGAGTCCGTTCGACCACTACATCTATGTCATCGCCTCAGACGGTGACATGGAGGAAGGTGTTACCAGCGAGGCGTCCTCGCTGGCGGGCACTCAGCAGCTCGGCAACCTCATCGTGTTCTACGACCAGAATCAGATCTCCATCGAGCACGACACGAATATCGCTCTCTCCGAAGATGTTCCGGCTCGCTACCGCGCTTACGGCTGGCATGTTCAGGAGGTCGAGGGCGGCGAGAACGTCACCGGAATCGAAGAAGCCATCGAGGCCGCACGCAAGGTCACCGACAAGCCGTCGTTCATCTCGGTCCGGACGATCATCGGCTACCCCGCGCCCACGAAGATGAACACCGGTGGTGTGCACGGCTCGGCGCTGGGCGACGAGGAGGTCGCGGCCACCAAGAAGGTGCTGGGCTTCGACCCGGACAAGACCTTCGAGGTGCGCCCCGAGGTCATCGAGCACACCCGAAAGCTGGTGGAGCGCGGCAAGGAGGCCCACGAGAAGTGGCAGCCGCAATTCGACGCCTGGGCCGAGCGCGAGCCCGAGCGCAAGAAGCTGCTGGACCGGTTGCTCGCTCAGGAGCTGCCCGAGGGGTGGGACTCCGACCTGACCTACTGGGAGCCGGGCAGCAAGGCAATCGCGACGCGCGCGGCGTTCGGCCAGGTGCTCAACGACGTGGCACCGAAGTTGCCCGAATTATGGGGCGGTTCAGCCGATCTCGCGGGCAGCAACAACACGACGATCAAGGGTGTCAAATCCTTCGGTCCGCCGTCGATCTCGACCGAGGACTTCACCGCGGACTGGTACGGCCGGGTGTTGCACTTCGGTATTCGCGAGCATGCGATGGGGTCGATTCTGTCGGGCATCGTGTTGCACGGTCCGACCCGCGCCTTCGGCGGTACGTTCCTGCAGTTCTCCGATTACATGCGCCCCGCGGTCCGGCTGGCGTCGCTGATGGACATCGACACCATTTACATCTGGACGCATGACTCGATCGGTCTCGGCGAGGACGGGCCGACGCATCAGCCGATCGAGCACCTCGCCGCGCTGCGGGCGATCCCGAACCTCTCGGTGGTGCGGCCCGGTGATCCCAACGAGACGGCGTACGCATGGCGCAGCATCCTGGCTCGCGGTAACGGCAGCGGTCCCGTCGGTTTCATCCTCACCCGTCAGGGCATCCCAGTACTGGAGGGCACCAGCGCCGAGGGTGTCGAGAAGGGTGGGTACGTGCTCGGTGGCGGCAACCCCGCCGACGATGCCGACGTGATCATCATCGGCACCGGTTCGGAGCTGCAGCTTGCAGTGGAGGCCAAGAAGCTCTTGGCCGAAAAGGACATCACGGCGTACGTCGTGTCGATGCCCTGCGTCGAGTGGTTCGAATCGCAGCCCAAGGAGTACCGCGATTCGGTGCTCCCCCCGACGGTTTCGGCCCGCGTAGCGGTCGAGGCGGCCGTCGCACAGAGCTGGTACAAGCTGGTCGGTGACACCGGGGAGATCGTTTCGATCGAGCACTACGGCGAATCGGCCGACGACAAGACGCTGTTCCGCGAGTTCGGCTTCACCCCCGAGGCCGTCGCGGCAGCCGCAGAGCGATCCATAGACAACTAGACCTCACGAGAAGGGCAAAAATCATGACGCAGAACCCGAATCTGGCCGCCCTGAGCGCCGCCGGTGTCTCGGTCTGGCTCGACGATCTTTCGCGCGACCGGCTGCAGACCGGCAATCTGCAGGAGCTCATCGACACCAAGAGCGTCGTCGGCGTCACCACCAACCCGTCGATCTTCCAGGCGGCGCTGTCGAAGGGCAACGCCTATGACGATCAGGTCAAGGAGTTGGCCGAGCGTGGCGCCGACGTCGACGCCACCATCCGCACCGTCACCACCGACGACGTACGCAACGCCTGCGACGTGCTGGCCAAGCAGTGCGAACTGTCCGACGGTGTCGACGGCCGGGTGTCCATCGAGGTCGACCCGCGCCTCGCACACGACACCGACAAGACGATCCTGCAGGCGATCGAGCTGTGGAAGATCGTCGACCGGCCCAACCTGTTGATCAAGATCCCCGCCACCATGGCTGGGCTGCCCGCGATCACCGCCGTTATCGCCGAAGGCATTTCGGTGAACGTCACGCTCATCTTCTCCGTCGAGCGCCACCGCCTCGTCATGGACGCCTACCTCGCTGGTCTGGAGAAGGCGAAGGAGGCCGGCCACGACATCTCCAAGATCCATTCGGTCGCATCGTTCTTCGTGTCCCGGGTGGACACCGAGATCGACAAGCGTCTCGAGAAGATCGGTTCCGATGAAGCGCTGCAGTTGCGCGGCAAGGCCGGCGTCGCCAACGCCCACCTGGCCTACGCGGCCTACGAAGAGGTCTTCGTCGGCGGCTCCCGTTATGAAGTGCTCAAGTCCGACGGCGCCCGCGTGCAACGTCCGTTGTGGGCATCGACCGGCGTGAAGAATCCCGACTACTCCGACACCCTCTACGTCACCGAACTCGTCGCGCCCCACACCGTTAACACCATGCCGGAGAAGACGATCGATGCCGTGGCCGATCACGGTGTCATCACCGGCGACACAGTCACGGGAAAGGGCGCCGAGGCACAGGCGGTGTTCGACAAGCTGTCTGCGGTCGGAATTGATCTTCCGGATGTCTTCAGGGTGCTCGAGGACGAGGGCGTCGATAAGTTCGAGAAGTCCTGGCAGGAACTGCTCGACGCCACGCAGGAACAGCTCGACGCCGCCAAGAAATGAGCCAGTGGCGTAATCCGCTGCGCGACAAACGCGACAAGCGGATGCCCCACATCGCGGGCCCATGCGCCGTCGTCATCTTCGGCGTCACGGGCGACCTGGCGCGCAAGAAGGTGATGCCGGCGATCTACGACCTGGCCAACCGGGGACTGCTGCCCGCCAACTTCGCGCTGGTGGGGTTCGCCCGGAGGGATTGGTCGGACGAGGATTTCGCGAAGCTGGTCTTCGACTCGGTCAAGGATCACGCTCGTACGCCGTTTCGTCAGGAGGTCTGGGACCGCCTGGCCGACGGAATCCGCTTCGTGCAGGGCACCTTTGACGACGACGAGGGCTATGAGCGGTTGGCCGAGTCGCTGGACAAGCTCGATGCCGAGCGCGGGACGGGCGGCAATCACGCGTTCTACCTGTCGATTCCACCCAACGCGTTCCCGGTGGTGTGCGAACAGCTGAAGAAATCCGGACTCGCGAACAAGCGGGAGGGCTCCTGGAGCCGGGTGGTCATCGAGAAGCCGTTCGGCCATGACCTGCAGACCGCGCGGGAGCTCAACAGCGTGGTGAACAGCATCTTCCCCGAGGAGTCGGTGTTTCGCATCGACCACTACCTCGGCAAGGAGACGGTCCAGAACATCCTGGCACTGCGCTTCGCCAACGAATTGTACGAACCGATCTGGAACAACAACTACGTCGACAGCGTCCAGATCACGATGGCCGAGGACATCGGTCTCGGCGGCCGTGGCGGTTACTACGACGGTGTCGGCGCGGCACGCGACGTCATCCAGAATCACCTGCTGCAACTGATGGCGCTGACGGCCATGGAGGAGCCGGTCAACTTCGGGCCGGGCGACCTGCAGGCGGAGAAGATCAAGGTGCTTTCGGCCACCCAGGTGATGCAGCCGCTGGATCAGACCACCGCACGTGGTCAGTACGCCGCGGGTTGGCAGGGCAGTTCGAAGGTCGTCGGGTTGCTCGAGGAGGAAGGGTTCTCCAAGGACTCGACCACCGAGACCTACGCGGCGATAGCCCTGGAGATCGACACCCGCCGCTGGGCGGGTGTTCCATTCTTCCTGCGCACTGGAAAGCGCTTGGGCCGCAGGGTCACCGAGATCGCACTGATCTTCAAGAGGGCACCCCATCTGCCGTTCGACAAGACGATGACCGAGGAACTCGGCCAGAACGCGTTGGTGATCCGGGTACAGCCCGACGAGGGCATCACCACGCGGTTCGGCTCCAAAGTTCCCGGCAGCGCCATGGAAGTCCGCGACGTGAACATGGACTTCTCCTACGGCTCGGCGTTCGCCGAGGACTCCCCCGAGGCCTATGAACGGTTGATCCTCGACGTGCTGCTCGGTGAACCATCGTTGTTCCCGGTCAACCGCGAGGTCGAATTCTCCTGGGAGATCCTCGATCCCGTGCTGGAGTACTGGGCGTCGCACGGTAAGCCCGAGGCTTACGAATCCGGCACCTGGGGGCCGGAGTCGGCCGACGAGATGTTGCACCGCATGGGCCGGGAATGGAGGCGCCCGTAATGATCGTCGACCTGCCCGACACGAACACCAACGACATCAACAAGAAGATCACCGGCCTTCGCGAAGAGGGTGGCGCGATCACGCTGAGCCGGGTGCTCACGCTCGTCATCTCGCTGCACACCGATGATCTGCTCGAGGATTCGATCGAGGCGGCCAACTTTGCCAGTCGTGAGCACCCGTGCCGGGTGATCGTGGTGGTAGGCGGCGACCGGGACGCCACCGAGCCCCGGCTTGATGCACAGTTGCGTGTCGGCGCCGACGCGGGAGCGGGCGAAGTGGTCGCGCTGCATCTGCACGGGGAGATGGCCGACCACGCCAGCAGTGTGGTGTTGCCGTTCCTGCTGCCCGACACCCCGGTGGTGGCGTGGTGGCCGGCCGGAGGGCCTGACGATCCGTCACAAGACCCCTTGGGACAGTTGGCGATTCGACGGATCACCAATGCGACCGATTGCGTCGATCCGATGGCGGCGATCAAGGGTCGCCTGGCCGGTTACAGCTCGGGTGACACCGATCTGGCGTGGGCCCGCATCACCTACTGGCGCGCGCTGCTGACGGCCGCGCTCGATCAGCCACCGTTCGAGGCAGTCACCTCGGCGGTGGTGTCCGGACTTCGCGAGGAACCGTCGCTCGACGTGCTCGCCGGTTGGTTGGCCACCAGGATCGACGGCCCCGTGAAGCGAGAGATCGGCGAGTTGAAGGTCGAACTGATCCGCAGCAGCGAGACCATCACGCTGCGCCGGCCACAGACCGGTGTGACGGCCACGATCAGCAGGACCGCGAAACCGGACTCGCTGATCCCGTTGGCCCGCAGGGAGGCCAAGGAGTGCCTGGCCGAGGACCTGCGCAGGCTCGACGCTGACGAGATCTACCACGAAGCGCTGAAGGGAATCGAGAAGGTGCAGTACGCATGAGCACTGTCGTCGAGAAGTACTCGGACACAGACGCTTTGGTGGCGGCCGCCGGTGACCGGCTGGTGGGCGCAATCACCGACGCGATCAGCCGGCGGGGCCGTGCGCTGATCGTGCTGACCGGCGGTGGCACCGGTACCGGGCTGTTGAGGCGGGTCCGCGAACAGGCCGACGGGATCGACTGGTCGAAGGTGCATCTGTTCTGGGGCGACGATCGGTTTGTGCCCGCCGACGACGACGAGCGCAACGAGAAGCAGGCACGGGAGGCACTGATCGATCACGTCGACATCCCGGCGGCGAATGTGCATGCGATGGCGCCCAGCGGTGGAGCGTTCGGAGACGACCTCGACGCAGCCGCGTCGGCGTATGAACGCGTGCTGGCCGAGAACGCCGACGAAGGTCAGCGCGAACCCGACTTCGACGTCCACCTGTTGGGTATGGGCGGCGAGGGGCATGTCAACTCGCTGTTCCCGGATACGCCCGCGGTTCGGGAATCGAGCCGGTTGGTGATCGGCGTGACCGACTCGCCCAAACCACCGCCGCGACGAATCACCTTGACCCTGCCCGCTGTTCAGCGTTCTCGTGAGGTGTGGCTGGTGGTGTCCGGCGAGGCGAAAGCCGACGCGGTCGCCGCCGCAATCGGGGGCGCGAGTCCCGTCGATGTACCGGCCGCCGGTGCCGTGGGCCGCGACGCGACGGTGTGGCTGCTCGACGAGAGCGCGGCGTCGAAGCTCTGACGGGCGCCGTTGACCAGCCGGCGGCTCGTGTCGGTGGAGCGTGGCATGATCGCACGTATGTTCGAGGGCATGTCGGATGGGGATCTCATCGACGTGATGGGGGAGTCCACCCGTTATGAGTCGACGTGTATGGCGGAGCGGTTGTTGGCCGTCGCCGAGCTCTACGTCCGGAATGAGGGGGCGTTGGCCGACCTTGATTGGTGCGTGGTCGATAACTGTGCCGCCACGGCGGCTGACGTGTCGGCGGTGCAGAACATCAGCCACTCCCGCGCGGTCGGGCAGGTGCAGTTCGCGTGCGCGCTGGCGCATCGGTTGCCCGCTGTGGCCAAGGTGTTTCTGCGCGGCACCATTGACTACCGCATGGTGTCGACGATCATCAACCGCACCGACAATGTCGAGGATGCGTTGATGCCGGAGTTGGACGAGGCGATCGCCCGGTATTGCGAGAAGTGGATGAAGCTGTCCAGGCCCAAGCTGCGGGATCGGGTGGACCAGTGGGTGGCCAAGTTCGACCCCGCCGGCGTTCGCGTCCCGCCCAAGGTCGATGAGAACCGGTACTTCGAGGTGGACGAGGCCGGTCCGGGCATGGCGTTTGCCTCCGGTCATGTGCGTGCCGCCGACGGGGCGGCACTTGATGCGCGGTTGGATGCGTTGGCCGCCACGGTGTGTGAGCACGATCCGCGCAGCCACGGCCAGCGTCGCGCGGATGCCTCGGGAGCGTTAGCCCGACTGGAACCCACCCTGGCATGTGAGTGTGGACGCGAGGACTGTGCAGCGAAGGCGACACAGGCAGAGGCGAGCAGTGCTGCGGCGGTGGTCATTCGTGTGCTCGCCGAACAAGCCACCCTCGACGGCACCAGTGATGCGCCGGGCTACCTACGCGGGTTCGGGATTTTGCCCGCCGAGTCGGTACGCGACCTGGCCAAGAATGCCACGCTCAAGCCGCTGACCGTGCCCAGCGGGGCGGCGCCCGATCCCGGGTACCGCCCGAGCGTCAAGACCAAAGAGTTCCTTCAGTGGCGCGATCTGACGTGCCGCTGGCCGGGCTGCGACAAGCCGGTCGAGAAGTCCGATATCGATCACACGGTGCCCTACCCGTTGGGTCCGACGCACCCGTCGAACACGAAGCATTACTGCCGGATTCACCATCTGATCAAGACGTTCTGCGGGTGGAGCGATCGACAACTGCCCGACGGCACGATCGTGCTGACCTCCCCGACCGGGCACACCTACAGCACCGAAGCGCACGGTGCGGCGATGTTCCCCACCCTGGCCCAACCCACCGGCGAACTCGACTTGCCGCCCTATGTGGTCGATCCGAACACGGATCGCAGCGCAATGATGCCGCGGCGCAAGCAAACCCGCGCCAAGGACCGCCAGGACCGCATCAACGCCGAACGACGCGAACGCACCGAACTCATCGCCGAAGAAAACCGCCAACACCAAGCCTGGCTCGCCGCCAACTACAAACCGCCGCCCTTCTGAGCAATACGGTGGATTAATAGGCGCGAGCACGGAGTCGCCACCGTCGCGCTCGTGCATGGCGCCTTCGCCTACGGCTCCAGCTGGCGTGCGGTGTACGACCTTGTTAGGCAAGACGGTTTCCGCGGCGCGGTCATCACGGAGGCCGCCACCCACCCCAACGTGACCGCGCTCGTCTACGCCGCCGCGTTCGTTCCGGACGAGGGCGAATCGGTGAAGTCACTCGGCGGCGTCTACTCCCAAGTTCCGTGGGGCGCGGACGCCATGGCCGGGACGGTCACCGAGCCGGCCTGGCGAAGCACCAAGCTTGTACCCGGTCGCCACCAACGACCGCATGATTCCGTCGTCCGCGCAACGCCACATGGCGCTGCGGGCCGGCGCCACCGCCGTCGAGGTCGCCGCCAGTCACGCTGATTTCATGTCACGGCCGCGCGCCGTTGCCGCGTTCATCGCGCAGGCCTGCCGACAGTCCGATCCCCGTCGCCGTCCCGAAACCCCGCCTCATACTCGGCGGTCTGCCTCGTCGAATCCCTTGCCCCAGTTCTGCGCCACAACCAACCTGGGCATTGACGGGATGGCGTATCCCCTCCACGCGTCGTCACATCAGGATCAGACGACCAGTCCGCCTCGACGGTTCCCACGGGTGTGATCAAATGGCCCTCATGGTGGACAAGGATGGCAGCAAACCAGCGCCACGTACCGGCCGGGAACGTATCCAGAAACTCGCGCAGGCCGCGCTGAACGCCGACGTCACGGTCGAGCAGGTCGACACCATCCTCGAGGGGCTGAGTGAAACCCTCGTCGACCTCAACAACTCGACCGGCAAACTCGATGCCACGCTGGAACGCTTCAACGACACGATCAACCAGATCAACGAGCTTGCCCCGCGCCTCATCGCGGTGGTGGACCGAATGGAGGGCATCGTCGCCCGCGTCGAGCGCATCGTCGGCGTAGGCGAATCCGTCATAGGCCCGCTTGCCGCCACCGAGCAGGCGGTCCGCGGTGCGGTCGACAGGGTGCGCAAGACCACCGGCCTCTAGTGTCGGCCCATCTCCCGGTTCCGCAGCCTCCGCTCGCCGAAGGCGTCGGATTGCCCTGGGACGTGTCGGTCGACGACGCTGTCGCCGCCATAGCCGCCGCGCGCGCCCGATACGGCGACACCTTCAGTGTGCGCAGCGGCGACGACAACTACCTGTTCACGTTCTCCCCCGTCGGCGTCGAATCTTTCTACGGCCTACCCGAAGACAAGGCCAGCAAGGGTGTCGCTGACTACCTGATGCTGCGCCGCAAGCTTCCCGACGAGATCTTCGACGGACGGCGGTTACTCCCGACCTCGTTGTTCCGCCGCGACGACGTCGCCTCGTATCTGGCAAACCTCGACTACGCCCTGACCCAGACCGTGGCTGAGCTCGGAACCGAAGGCACCGTGGAGTTGTTCGGCCTCACCCGTCGCCTCGGACACCGAATGGGTTTGGCCTCCTGGGCGGGACCACGCTCCGCAGAAGGCAATTCGTTCGAACGGCTGATTCGCGCCTTTGAGACCCTGGACGGTTCCGACGCGTTCGTTCATCCCGAGGCGATGGCGGCCGTGGCGGCGTCAGACAAGCATGCCGAGCGTGCCGCGCTCGACGACGTCGTCGCTGTCATCGGAAACCTCGCGAAGTCAACGGATTCCAACGACAACGACCTGTTCGGCCGCATCGTGCGCGCCTGGTCGTCAGAACCCGACGACGTCCGGCTGCGCGGCGTCGCGCTCGACGTGGCCCTCATCCACATCGCCTCCATGTCGAACCTGATGGCCGCACTGGGCTGGTCGCTCGTGGACCTGCTCGTACACCCGGCACAGGCTCAGCGCGTCGCCGACGGCGACCAGGATTTCGCGCAGCGCTGCGCGCTGGAGAGCACCCGGCTGGCGCAGCGCTCCATCATATCCCGAGCCGTACTGGCTCCCGTCGACCTCGACACCGGCGACCAGACGTACCGGGTCCCAGCCGGCTGGACCATCGCCACACTGCTGCCGCTGCTCAACACCTCGGCCGCGCCCGGTCTGGACACGTGGGACCCCACCCGCTGGAACCGGTACCGCCTCGTCGACGCGGCGTCGTTGCCGTCGCCGATGTTGGTCACTGCGTTCGGACACGGCAAGCACTCGTGTCCTGCCCAGCCGTTTTCGCTCGCGGCGATGACAACGGCGATGACCCGTCTGTTGAGCACCTACGACATGACGCCATTGTGGCCCTGCTATCCACGGCCGGTGCCTGCCCAGATCGGCGGGGTCGCACGGTCCGCCGATCCCTGCCCGGTGAGCTACGTCAGCCGCTGATCACACGAAATCCGAACCGCCGTCGACGTTGACGGTGGCTCCGGTGACATAGCCGTTGCGCTTCGACGCCAGATAGACGGTGATCGACGCGATCTCTTCGGGCAGGCCGGCGCGCCCGAGATCGCACGGCTGGTGAAAGTTGTTGTCGATCCACTTCATCACGTCGGTGGGATCGTTGGCATCGAGTCCGTCCGCGGCCAGGATGTCCTTGAGCACCTCGGTGAAGCTCGCCGTGACGAAGGTGCCCGGGCACACGCAGTTGACCAGGATCCCATCCTTGGCAAGGCTTTTCGACAGGTTCTTGGTGACGCTGCTCAGCGCGGCCTTCGACGCGGTGTAGGCGACGATCCGCGGGTTCTGCCGCTGTATCGAATGCGCCGACAGCGTTACGATCCTGGCCCACTCCGCGGCCCGTAGCATCGGCAGCGCCGCCCGGATCGACCGCACCCCCGACATCGTGCCCAGCGCGAACGTCGCCTCCCACTGCGCATCGTCCATGTCCTCGAAGTAGCCGTCACCCGGGCCGATCGTGTGGACCAGGCTGTTGAGCTCGCCCCACCGCTGTGCGACGGTCTCGAAGCCCGCGGCGATCGATGAGGCGTCGGACATGTTGACGCTGATTCCGACGGCATCCGGTGCACCGGCGTCGCGAAGGACGGCCACCGCGTCGTCGAGCGCTTCGGCACCTCTCGCCATCACCGCGACCCTGGCGCCCTCCTCGGCGAACGTCGTCGCGATCGCCAGACCCATCCCTTTGCTGCCACCCGTCACGACCGCCGTCGACCCCGTCAAACCTAGATCCATCGAATCACCTTTCCCACGCTTACGTCACACACCGATTCCGCGCAGGCAGAACCGGAAAATCTGCTCACGAACCTTGTCTTGATCGCAATCGCCGGTCGTCCATTGCCGTGCGGTGGTCGCCCAGATCGCACCGTGGATCGACAACGCGTCGGCCTCGGGATCGATACCGGGAAAAAGCCCTGCGGCCCTGCCCTTCTCGAGCTGTTCGACGAGCGGCTTCAATATCTCGCCGTAGGCGTCACTGACCAGCTCGGGCGCGGCGAACATCTGCGACTGTGCCTCCAGTGACATCTTCCGCTGGTCGGACCGAATCCGTTCGTTGAACGCGAGATCCAACCGGCCATCGATCCACGCGACCACCGCATCGACCGGATCTGACGCCGCTGCCATCTTCCGCTTCAGCCTGCGCACCTCGATCTGCGCCATCTGCAGGAACACCGCCGACACCAACGCGTCCTTCGAGTCGAAATGCCGATAGAACGCCCGTGTGCTCAGCGCGGCGCGGTCGAGCACGCGGGCCACATTGACAGACGCGATCCCCTCTTCGCGCACGATCTCCGCGGCGGCGTTGACGAGCGCGTCCCGCACCCTCGGATCGGGGTCCAGCTTCTTGCGTCGCCGCCGCGCTACCGTCTCCATCAGGCCGTCGCGTCGTATTTCGCGAGGTACGCGGCGAACGCCTCGTCCACCTGTTCACGCGTCAGGCCGTAGTCGGCGAGGTCGTAGGCGTGCTCGCCACGCGAACCGGGTTGATGCCCGTCCGCCCATTCCCGGACGCGGTCGCGCGCCTCGTCGGTGAAGGTCAGACCCAACCGACCGTAGCTGTCAGCCAGAGTGCCGAGCGGGTCGGTGTTCAATTCGGCGAACGAGACATCGGCGAACCGGTTGTCTCCGAAGCGCTTTCGGAAGTCCATCGCGCGTCTGACTCCTTCGGTCCAACACTGCAGCTGTTCGGCACCCAGCTCGTGCGCATCGTCACGATCACTGCTCCAACTGCGCACGTACTGGATCAGGCTGCACACCGACGCCAACACCTTCGCCGGATCGCGGTGGCTCCACAGGAACCTCGCGTTCGGATACGCCTCGACCAGCGCATCGAGGGAGAACATGTGTACCGGCGTCTTGAGATGCCACAGCGTCGGCGGACAGTGCCACTGCAGAAGCTTGAGCACCTGCCGGTGGAACGTATATGTCTCGCGCATGTCGCACTGCATCAGCCACGACAGATACCCGGGCACCCGCACCACCCCGTCGAAATGGAAGGTGCGGAAACTCATCCCCATCAGGTCCTGGCATTCGGTCGCGGCCTGAGGCTCCGAGTTCATCATGGCCCGCATCCGCGGAAACGTGCTGTCCATCATGGCGATTCCCTCAGCCGCCTGCGCAATCCGCGGATCGTCGTGCTGAGTGGCCGCCTCTGGTGGAGGTGTGCACGCCTGGGACTCCCACATCCGCAAAGATCGGAACTGCGGATCGCTGGCCACCAGTTGGCTCAGCGCCGTCGTGCCGGTGCGCGGCAACCCGATCACGAACACCGGACCGCCGATGACCTCGTCTTCGATCTCTGGGTGCTGCTTGTAGGTGTCGACGATCCGCAACCTCTGAATGAGGGCATTGCTGATAGTCGCGTGCTGGATGATCGCGCCCATCTCGTTGAGGTCGGCTTCGTTGTTCAGCGCATCGACGGTCCGCTCCAGCCCCTCGCGATAGTAGGTCGAGCCGAAATCGTCGAGGCCGGTGGCGGTTCGCGCGCCGTCTTCCAGGTCGTCCACCCTGAACGTCATGCGGTGAACCTTTCGTGCACCGCGCGCCGGCGCGCCGCGACGATCGCCGCCCGCTCCGCGGGACTGACCCTCGCGGTGTCAGTGGGCAACCAAGACGAAATGTCGGCGACCGTGACCACCCGTGCGCTCGGCGTGGGCGCGGTCACGGTCCGCACGCAGCGCAGGATCATCGCGCCGTTGCTATGTCCAGCCGTATCAAGCCAATTCGCTACCCCGGGATCTTGCGAGCTCACGACGACGCGGAGGATCCCGTCGGAGTCGATGATCGCTTGATGCGCGTTGAGACTTGACTGATGCCGGCCGTAGTGGATGGTCTCCCACCACTGATTACCGACCGAGTAGCTCCAGTACACGCCCTCGGGCGGCTCGACCTCCAGGATCAAGGCCTCATCGGGTTCGAGCTCGTAACGCCCGATGACGGGGCGATTCTCGGCTGCGGCGCCCACACTGGATCGGTCGATCGGCGGCATGAACCCGTTGACCGGCGGGCCCGCGTTGAAGTCGAGGAAGAACTTGAGGTTGTCGAAGACGAACTCGCCCAGCGCATAGATCTGCCGTGAGACCGCGACATCGGCAGCGACCACCCGATCCTTCGATGCGACCTCGTCGCCGATGCGCTCGATCTGCAGGACCGATGGCTGCTCCTTGTCCCAATCGTAGAAGAAGTGCCGCACCACCAGGGTGGGACGGTCACCGTCGAGACGCATCCAGTTGCCCTCGTGCTCGTCGGCGGACAGCAGGACTTCGAACTCGCCATCCGCGTCCATCTCGAGGTCATCCACCAGTGTGTTGGCGGTGGATGCGATTCCGTTCATGGTCTGCAGACCGACATAGCGCGCGGTTCCCCGATTGCCGAAAAGCCGATACGTCTCACCGCCACGCAGCGTCGACCGCAGGTAGAGACAGTCCGGGCACTCCATGCCCCAGGTCAGGATGTCGTCAGTACTGGTGCGGCTCACCGCCAGCACCGGATCGGGGTCGACCCGAAGCGCCTCCTCGACGCCGACGGCCAGCAGGACCATCAGGTGCCGCATCCCCGACGCGTAGTCGACGCGGTTGCGGTTGACCTCGCTGAGCGCGACGAGTTCACCGGCCGCACTGAGCCGATTCAGCAAGTGCGCCCACGCCTGCGGAAGATCACCCGCGCCACCGTCCTGGCCCGTCAGCGCCGCCTCGGCGACGGAAAACGGTAGCCAGGCCCTCGGGTTCGCGTCGCTCACACGTGCCTCCAGTTCCGCTTAATTGAAAACATAGTTTTCAGTTAAGAACCCACTGACTGTGACATCTCGAAGCCGAGGTGTCAACGATAGGATCGCCGGATGTTCCTATAGACGGCATCAACGGCGAGAGCATCGTGGTCGACGGCAATTGGGTCGAGAAGCTGCGGACAAACACGTCGCGCGGCCGCAACCGGGCCGACAAGTAGGCCGGAACCGACATCACGGAGAACACCCGCCGCAAAAAGATCTTCGGCGGTGAGAAAGAAGAACTGCTGCAGGTGATCGTCAACGTGGGCACGTTCTACTCACTGACGGTTCCCGCCGAGCGGCGGGCCGAGGTCGACGCGCTGATCGCCGCGCTCGAGAAGGCTCGCGACAGCGCCAACTCCTAGTCGGGGTCCTAACCGCTGTTGCGAAGTGCGGTCGCCAGTCCACTCATCGTGAGCAGGATGCCACGCTGGACGAGGTCGTCGTCGTCGCCAGATCGGTAGCGGCGCAACAGTTCCACCTGAAGGTGATTCAGCGGCTCGAGGTACGGAAACCTGTTGAACACCGATCGCGCCAACGCCGGGTTGTCGGCCAGAAGGTCGTCGTGACCGGTGATGAGCTTGTGCATCCGGATCGTGCGCGTGTGTTCGGCGACGATCTTGTCGAACACGCGCCGCCGCAACTGCTCGTCGGACACCAACTCGGAGTAGTGCGCCGCCAGGCCCATATCGGATTTCGCCATCACCTGCGCCATATTCGACAGCACGGTCCGGAAGAACGGCCACCGGCGATAGAGGTCGCGCAGCACCTCCAACCGACCGTCGCCCTCGTTGATCCATTCCTCGAATGCGGTTCCGGTGCCATACCAGCCGGGCAGCATCACTCTCGATTGACTCCAGGCAAGCACCCACGGAATCGCGCGCAGATCCGAGATGGCCGTGGTGGGCTTGCGGGATGTCGGCCTGCTGCCGATGTTGAGCGCACCGATCTCGCTCACGGGCGTCGACTCCTTGAAGTACTCGACGAATCCCGGCGTGTCGTGCACCAATTCGGAGTACGCCCGCTGCGCGCGGGCGGCCAGTTCGTCGAGCACGTCGTAGGCGGGACCGGCGGCTTCGCCGAGACCCTCGATGTCGAGGAGAGTCGCCTCCAGTGTCGCGGCCAACAGGGTCTCCAGGTTGCGATGGGCAATCTGCGGTTCGGCGTACTTGGCGGCGATCACCTCACCCTGCTCGGTGATCCGCAGCGATCCGTTGACCGCGCCGGGCGGCTGTGCGCGGATGGCGTCGTAGCTGGGCCCGCCGCCGCGCCCCACGGTGCCGCCGCGTCCGTGGAACAACCGCAACCGCATTCCCGTCTTGCGTGCGGACTCCACCAGATCGAGCTCGGCGCGATACAGCGCCCAGTTGGCCGCGAGGTATCCGCCGTCCTTGTTCGAGTCCGAATAGCCGAGCATCACTTCCTGGCTGTCACCACGCACCGACACAATGGCGCGGTACACCGGAAGTTCCAGCGCCTGTTCGAGAATCGACGAGCCGCGCTGTAGGTCGTCGATGGTCTCGAACAACGGGACGATCCCGACGGGCGCATAGGCATCGGCTCCCGAAACATCGAGTAAACCAACCTCTTTGAGCAGGACCGCAGCTTCGAGCATGTCGGAGACCGACTGGCACATCGAGATGACGTAGTTCGGCACGGCGTGCGGCCCGAATACCTTGACGGCGCGGGCCGCCGCGGCGACGATGTCGAGTTCCTTGCGCGCCAGCTCGGAGAGCTCGGCACCGTCGCCGATGAGCGGGCGCCGCGTGGCGACCTCGGCCGCGAGCAGCTCTATGCGCTCGGGTTCGGGCAGCGAACGATAGTCGGAGTGGACGCCCGCCCACTCCAGCAGCTCGGCGATGACTTCCTCGTGCACGTCCGAGTTCTGCCGCATGTCCAGTCCGGAGAGGTGAAACCCGAAGACGTGCACGGCTTCCCGCAGCCGGGCCAACCGATCGTCGGCCAGTACGGCGCTGCCGTTCATCCGCAATGACTCGTCGACGATGTCGAGGTCGGCCAAGAGTTCGGCGGGAGTTTCGTAAGGGCCCAGCCCGAGGTCGAGTTCGTGTTCGGGCTGACGGTCCAGGATCTCAGTGGCCGTGGACGTCAACCGAGCATGGATGACCCGCAGCGCCCGGCGATACGGTTCGTCCATCCGGGCGGGCTCATGACACCGATCGGCGAGTGCCTCGAGCGCCTCGCTGACCTTGACCAGCCGCGCCGACATCGACAGTTCCTCTTCGAGCGCGGTGATCTCGGTGAAGTAATGCTCCAGCGCCGTATAGGCGGAACTGCTGGTCGCCAGACGCACGACCTCTGCGGTGACGTTCGGGTTGCCGTCGCGATCGCCACCGATCCACGATCCGGGACGCAGGAAGGGCTCGCTCAGCAGATCGCTATCGGGCCAACGCGACCGCAGCGCGTTACGCACTTCGGCGTTGACCTGCGGGACGACCTCGAAGAACGCCGCGGGGTAATACCGCAGGCCGGTTTCAATCTCGTCCTGAATCTTCAACCGGGACAACCGGATCAGCGCCGTCTGCCACAGCGTGAGGATGTTGCGGCGCAGCTCACGCTCGACATCACGGCCGTCGTCGGTGAGGTCATGGCCGTTCAATCGCAGCCGCATCAACTGCGTGATGCGGTGTTGTGTGTCGAAAATCGTGCGTCGACGGGTCTCGGTCGGATGCGCCGTGATCACCGGCGAAACCAGTGCTCCGGCCAGCGCATCGGTGACCGCGGCCGAATCGAGTCCGGCCAGGTCCAGTTTGGCGTATGTCGCCGCCAGGCTGCTGTCCTGCGGCGGTTCTCCGGCGGCGACGTGGATGACGCGCCGACGCTCGCGGTGGATGTCCTCGGCGACGTTGGCCAGCAGAGCGAAGTGGGTGAACGCGCGGATGACGGGAATGGCCTGATGAATGTCGATGCCGTCGAACATGGAGCTCAGCTCGGCGCGGTCGATCTCCGAGCGCCGCACCCGGAACGACTCCACGCGGGCGCGTTCGACGAGGTCGAAGACGTCCTCACCGTTCTGCTCACGGATGGTCTCACCGAGAATCGCACCCAACAATCGGATGTCTTCGCGCATCGGCTCGGTGGCCTCCCGGCCCACTTGCGTGCGCTGTACCGCGCCGATGGGTTCAAGTCCGCCGACATCCGCCATTCGACCAGTATCGACGCGGCGCGCGTCAGGTGCAGAACGAGGAGACAGGTCGGGGCGGATCAGCTGTACTTGATCTGCAAGGCGACGCCGACGATCGACACCACCCAGATGCCGACGACGAAGTACGTCAGCCGGTCCAGGTTCTTCTCCACGACCGTCGAGCCGGACAGGCTGGACTGGACGCCGCCGCCGAACAGGGTCGACAGGCCGCCGCCCTTGGCGCGGTGCAGCAACACGAGAAGCACCACGAGCAAGCTGGTGACGATCAGCGTGATCTGCAGAGCTAAAACCATGGCCGACAGCCTACAGGCCGGAAAGGGCCGCTACGGCAAGGGCCCACCAGCAGCGATGGCCGAAAGCGTGGCGAACTGCTCGCCATCGAGCGACGCCCCACCTACCAGCGCACCGTCGACATCCTCCTGCGCGACGATCTCGCCGACGTTCTTGGCGTTCACCGATCCGCCGTACAGGATCCGCACACCCGCGGCCAGCTGTGGGGACGCCAGCTTGCCCAGCTCGTCGCGGATGGCCTTGCAGACCTCCTGGGCGTCGGCTGCGCTGGCCACCCGGCCGGTGCCGATCGCCCACACCGGCTCGTAGGCGATGACGGCCTGGCCGATCTGCTCTGCTGTGAGACCCGCCACTGAGCCGCGCAGCGATTCGGTGTTGTATTCGACGTGGTTGCCGGCCTCACGGACCTCAAGCTGCTCGCCGATGCAGATGATCGGGGTGATGCCGTGCTTGAACGCAGCGGCCGCCTTGGCGGCGACCAGCGCATCGTCCTCATTGTGGTAGGTCCGGCGCTCCGAGTGCCCGACGACGACGTAGGTGCAGCCGAGCTTCGCCAGGAAGGCGCCGCTGATCTCGCCGGTGTAGGCCCCCGAATCGTGCTGGGACAGGTCCTGCGCACCGTACGTGAGGCGCAGCTTGTCGCCGTCGACGAGCGTCTGCACGCTGCGCAAATCGGTGAACGGCGGAATCACCGCGACGTCGACCTTGTCGAAGTACTTGTCCGGCAGTGAGAACGCGATCTTCTGGACCAGCGCAATGGCCTCGAAGTGGTTGAGGTTCATCTTCCAGTTGCCGGCGATCAGCGGCGTACGGCTCATGTCTACGGCCTTTCAGTCGTCGAGCACTTCGATACCCGGGAGCGTCTTGCCCTCAAGGTATTCCAGTGACGCCCCGCCCCCGGTCGAAATGTGGGAGAAGCCGTCGTCAGGCAGCCCGAGCTGGCGGACCGCCGCGGCGGAGTCGCCACCGCCCACCACACTGAACGCGCCCTTGCCCGTCGCCCCGACGATCGCTTCGGCGACGCCCTTGGTGCCCGCGGCGAACGCCTGGAACTCGAAGACGCCCATCGGCCCGTTCCAGAAGATGGTCTTGGCGTTCGACAACAACGTGGTGAAGCGCTGTACCGAGCCGGGCCCGATGTCCAGGCCCATCTTGCCGTCGGGAATCTGGTCGGCCGCAACGATCTCCGACGGAGAATCCGCCTTGAACTCGTCGGCTGCGACGATGTCGACCGGCACGTGGATCACGTCACCATAGTCCTCGAGCAGCTGGCGGCAGGTGTCGATCATGCCGTCTTCGAGCAGCGACTTCCCTACCGAAACACCTTGTGAGGCAAGGAATGTAAAGCACATACCACCGCCGATGACGATGCTGTCCGCTTTGGTCGCCAGGTTCTCGATGACCGCGAGTTTGTCCGAAACCTTCGAGCCGCCGAGCACCACCGCGTACGGCCGCTCGGTCGAGCTGGTCAGCTGTTCGAGCACCTTGATCTCGGTGGCCACCAGCGTGCCCGCGTAATGCGGTAACAGCGTCGCGACGTCGTACACCGAGGCCTGCTTGCGGTGCACGACACCGAAGCCGTCGGAGACGAACGCACCGGGCGACCCGTCTGCGCCACTGACGAGTTCGGCGAGCTGGCGTGCGAGCGCAAGCCGCTCGTTGTCGTCCTTGCTGGTCTCGCGTGGGTCGAACCGAATGTTTTCCAGCAACAGGATGTCGCCGTCGGTAAGGCCCTCCGCGCGGGCCAGCGCGTCCGTGCCGACTACATCCCCTGCCAGCTGGACGTGCCTACCGAGCTGCTCACCCAGCGCCTTGGCGACGGGTTCGAGCGAGAACTCCGGCGTCGGACCGTCTTTCGGCCTGCCGAGGTGCGCCGTGACGACGACCTTGGCGCCGGCGTCGGCCAGCGCCCGCAGCGTGGGCACCGACGCGGTGATGCGACCCGGGTCGCTGATGTTGCCGTCGTCGTCGAGCGGGACGTTCAGGTCGGAGCGAACGAGAACGCCCCGGCCCGAAACCCCTTCTGCCAGTAGGTCGTCGAGGTTCTTGACGGCCATTGCGCTAGAGCGACTTGCCGACCAGTGCGACCAGGTCGACGAGGCGGTTGGAGTAGCCCCACTCGTTGTCGTACCACGACACGGTCTTGGCCTGATTGTCGATCACCTTGGTCAGGCCGGCGTCGAAGATCGAACTGTGCGGATCGGTGACGATGTCGCTGGACACGATCGGCGCGTCGTAGTACTTCAGGATGCCCTTGAGCGGCCCGTCGGCGGCCGCCTTGAACGCCGCGTTGATCTGCTCGGCGGTCGCCGACTTGGACAGCTCGGCGGTCAGGTCGGTGCACGACCCCGTCGGGATCGGCACCCGCAGCGCGTAGCCGTCGAGCTTGCCCTTCAGTTCGGGCAGCACCAGACCAATTGCCTTGGCCGCGCCCGTCGAGGTCGGCACGATGTTCAATGCGGCGGCGCGGGCGCGACGCAGATCCTTGTGCGGACCGTCCTGCAGGTTCTGATCCTGGGTGTAGGCGTGGATCGTGGTCATCAGGCCCTTGACGATGCCGAACTCGTCATTGAGCACCTTGGCCAGCGGACCCAGACAGTTCGTCGTGCACGACGCGTTGGAGATGATGTTCTGGCTGCCGTCGTACTTGTCGTCGTTGACCCCGAGCACGATCGTGATGTCCTCATCGCTGGCCGGCGCGGAGATGATGACCTTCTTGGCGCCCGCATCCAGGTGGCCCTGCGCCTTGGCGCGGGCGGTGAAGATGCCGGTGGACTCGACGACCACATCGACACCGAGATCCCCCCACGGCAAGGCGGCCGGACCCTCCTTGACCTCCAGGGCCTTGATCTTGGTGCTGCCGATCACGATGGTGTCTTCACCCTCGAGGCTGATCTCCTCGGGGTAACGCCCCAGGATCGAATCGAACTTTAACAGATGCGCCAGGCTCGCGTTGTCGGTCAGGTCGTTGACCGCGATGATCTCGACGTCGGTGCTCTTACCCTCGGCCTTCTGCGCCGCCAAGGCCCGATAGAAGTTACGCCCGATACGGCCGAACCCGTTAACGCCAACCCGGATGGTCACCTGAATCTCCCTTTTTCGCCTTGATACTCAACGGCCAGCCTAGTGGTGTGATTGGCGCCACGCGCGGCCTGGTCAGATTGGTGACGTCGGGCAACGACGCTGGTGACTTAGGGCCCTGCCGTTCGGCACGGGACGCGGTGATCATGGCCATATCGCCTGTACGACGACAGGCCGAACCGCGCCGAAGGCAGGCACATGACGGCGACCGATGGAATTCCCGGCGGCGACACACAGGTGTTGGCGCAGCCCGATGAGCACGCCCATGCCCGGGTGCGCCAAGCGCACCTGGTGGCGGCCGAACGGCATCGATGTGCCGCTGAAGCACAGAATCAGGCCGTGCGGACACACCGCGCCGCCGCAGCGGCGGGTATCGGCGACGTTGCCACGCACCGCCGGGCGGTGCGGGTGTATGAGGCCGCCCGTGACAACCACCTCCGGGCCGCGGCGTTGGCGGAGCGGATGGCGGGCGACCCATAGCGGGTCGGCGTCGTCCTCAAAGCACCGCCAGATTCTGGTCGGCGTACGGATTGCCCAGCCATTTGCCGCGAATCCGCTGCAGGGCGCCGTCCTCCTCCAGTTCGGCCTGGGCCACGGTGAGGCGGCCGAGCAGCGCCTGATTGTCGAGGCCGACGGCGATGGCGATGTTCTCCACGGAGATGCCGCGTTGGACGACCTCGACGCCGGGTATCGGCTTGACGAGTTCGTTGAGCACGGGCGCGAGCTTCATGAACGCGTCGCAGGCTCCGGCGGTCAGGTCGGCCACGGCCGAGCGGATGCTGCCGTAGTCGTAGACGCGCACCGCACCCGCTTTGCCGTCCGCAATCAGACGCTCGGCGATGGGTTGGCTGGTGTTGCCCCGCTGGTCGCCGATGGTCAGGCCCTCGAGGTCGTCGATGGAGGTGACGTGGGGCAGCCGTCGGGTGTCGACGGCGAGAGCCTGTCCGGAGATGAGATAGGGCGGAACGAACCTGGCCTTCTGCTCGCGCTCGGGCGTGACGGTGGTGCCGGCGGTGACGCAGTCGTAGCCGGCGCCGAGTCCGTCGAAGATGCCGTTGAAGTCGACGCCCTCGTAGGCGATGAATTCGACTGTCGCACCGATCTTCTCAGCAATGGCCGTCATCAGGTCGATGTCTAGCCCGGTGTCATCCGGCATACCGTTGAACGGGGGGTCGGGGAAGGCCGCACCGACTCTCATGGTTTCCATGCGGTCACATCCTCCAACTTCCGCCGAACGTGGGTTACCCGCACGCTCCGCGCTTCGAACACGTGCGTCAATCCCACACTCGACCCACTCATGTTGAACGCTCGAGTGTTGTTCGCAACTCCTCGATCTTTTCGAGGGCGTAGGTGGCGATAGCCGCGGTGGTCATGGACGCGCCTTGACGCGCTAGCGCTTCATACGTGTCGTCGCCGAGGACACTGCGCAGGTGTGTGAGGGTGCTGCGGAACTCTGGAAAGACCACTGCGGTCAGCTCGCTCTCCGCGAAACCGGCAATGACGGCCGCATGGTCATGGAGTTGCAGCCGATCCAATATGCTCGCCAGGATCGCGAGCGGGCTCCGAAGCGCAACGACGGCCCCAGAACTGTGATTGATGCGAATCCCCAGCTTCAAATGGTTGAGCGCAGCGGCCATGTCGCCTTCGGATGCCTCCAGCCGTCCGATGTTGTTGGCCAGGTAGGCCTCGTTGGAACGGGCACCACTCTCGTTTGCGACCACCAACCCGCGCCGCATGCCCTCGAGCGCGGCCCGGGGATCTGCCTCGCGGAAGGCGATGCCGTACGCCAGTAGCGCGAAGGACAGCGCGTAGGGGTTACCGCTGGCCCCGGCGACATCGACGACATCGGGCGCTGCGGCGATCGCCTCATCGACACGACCGGCCAGCGCAAGTGCAAGAACCCGATTCGCCCTGACAATGCCGATCGAATCCTCGTTGTGCTCGAGATAGGTGTCGTACCAGTTGATGCCACTGTCGACGTCACCAAGAGATACGTACAGGCCACCGAACAAGCCATCCGAACTGAAGGGCACCGCGCGGTGCTCGGACCGCATCGCAATACTGCCGGCATCTGCGTACGCAAGCGCATCCTCGAAACGGCCAGTCATCCAGCAGAGCGCGGCAACGACATACAAGCCCACCAGACGGGGATGGGCAGCGGTGCGCGCGGAGTCTATGAGCTCTTCCGCCCACGCGAGGGGCTCTTGATTCTCCAAGGCGTAGGCCAAGATTCCCAGGAAGGTCACGATGGTGGCGGCCGTGTCGAGGTCACCGGTATCGGCTGCCCACCGAAAAGCCGAACGCAGATTGCCCAATTCGGTCATGTACCAGACGTAGGCCTCCCGCTGGCGTGGGCTGTTCCACAGTTCCAGAATGGCGGCTTCGCGACCGGCGAAGTGGCGTGCGTGTGCGTCACGCGCCCGCGCGACGTCGCCGCGGCTCGCGAGCTGTTCGTCGGCGAACTCACGGATCGTCTCGAGCATTGAGAAGCGCGTCCGTCCCGACGAATGTTCGGCCACGATCAGGGATTTGCGCACCAACGCGTCAAGCAGATCCACGATCACGTACCGATCAGCATCCGGTCGTCCCGCTACGGCACACGCGGCGTCGAGATCGAAACCACCGGCGAACACCGAACACCATTCCAGTAGCCGCTTCTCGGGGTCGTCCAGCAAGTTATAGGACCACGCCACCGCGTGGCGCAACGTCTGATGGCGCCCCAGAGCACGCCTGGATCCGACGAGGAGTTTGAGGCGGTGATCGAGATGGTCCCGAACCTCCATCGCAGTCATCGAAGACATGCGCGATGCGGCCAGTTCGATGGCCAACGGAATGCCGTCAAGCCGTCGGCAAATCTCCGCGACAGCATCGGTGTCATCGAGCATTGACCCTGGCGCCACCCGGTGGGCTCGTTCGCTGAACAGCTCCACGGCTGCGTCGAGGTCCAGCGAGCGCACGGGCCATACCTGTTCGACGGCAAGAGCGAGCCCCTCGCGGCTGGTCGCAATGATTCTCACGCTATCGGCGGACCTGAGTATGGCTTCGGCGAGGTCCGCGGTCGCGTCGAGCAGGTGTTCACAGTTGTCGAACAGCAGAAGGCGGGACCGGCCCTCGAGCGCGGCAGCTATCGACTCGGTCATGGACAGACCAGGCTGCTGCGTGATGCCGAGAACGCCGGCCACCGCATCCGGCACCGCCTTCTCATCGGTGACGGCGGCCAGTTCGAAATACCAGACCCCGTCGGAAAACCGATCGGACACGCACGCGGCGGCCTCCACCGCTAATCGGGTCTTCCCGACCCCACCGACGCCGGTGAGCGTGACCATCGGCCGAGACTCGAGCGCAGCGACGATTTCGGCGATGTCGGCATCGCGGCCGACGAAAGCGGTCGACGACCGCGGAAGATTTCCAGGAGTCGGATCGACCGTCCGCAGCGGTGGGAAATCTGTGCGCAACCCGAGGCACTGAACCTGAAACACGTTGAGGGGATTGGGGACGTCGCGCAGTTGTCGTCGTCCCAGATCGGACAACTCCACTCCGCTCAGGAGGCCTGCGGTCGATTCGGCGACCAAGATCTGACCGCCGTGGCCAGCAGCCATCAGCCGCGCTGCGCGATTGAGCACCGTCCCGAAATAGTCGTCGTCGCGTAATTCTGCTTCGCCGGTCGCGATCCCCATCCGCACCGGCAACTGCAACTCCCGCTGCGCATCGATCGCCGCCCCCACTGCAGACATCGGCGACGAGAACGCCGCAGCCATCCCGTCACCGCTGTGACTGAAGACGTACCCCCCATGGGCATCGATCGTGGTGCGCAGCACCTTGTCGTGCACAGCTAGTGCCGAGCGCATCGCATCCGCATCGGTTTCCCACCGACGGGTCGAACCCTCGATGTCGGTGAAAAGGAACGTGACCACGCCCGAAGGCGGGTCCCCCGCGGGCACCTGCTCAGAATCCCACAACAAACTTCGCTGAGTGGCTAGTTATGACACGTCCGCGCGGATTGACGTGCGATAACTTCCTACTCGGCGCTCAGGCGTCTTCGAGCAGATCAGGCGTGACAGCCGACTCGGTGTCCGGAACACCGTCCTGCTTGGCCTTGCGGTCGGCCATGGACAGCAGCCGTCGAATACGGCCCGCCACAGCGTCTTTCGTCATCGGTGGATCGGCGAGGCGGCCCAGCTCTTCGAGCGACGCCTGCCGATGCTCGACGCGTAGCTTGCCGGCTGCGGCCAGATGGTCCGGTACGGTGTCGGCGAGGATCTCCAGCGCGCGCTCCACGCGCGCGGCCGCGGCGACCGCCGCCCGCGCCGACCGCCGGAGATTAGCGTCATCGAAGTTGGCCAACCTGTTGGCGGTGGCGCGCACCTCGCGGCGCATCCGCCGCTCCTCCCACGTCAGCCTGGTGTCCTGGGCGCCCATGCGCGTCAGCAATGCGCCGATGGCCTCGCCGTCGCGCACCACCACCCGGTCGGCGCCCCTGACTTCGCGCGCCTTTGCACTGACCCCCAGCCGGCGCGCCGCGCCAACGAGCGCCAACGCCGCCTCAGGCCCCGGGCAACTGACCTCGAGCGCCGAGGACCGGCCCGGTTCGGTAAGGGATCCGTGCGCCAAAAACGCGCCACGCCAAGCAGCTTCGGCATCGGCGACGCTCCCGCCGACCACTTGCGCGGGAAGGCCACGCACCGGCCGTCCACGCAGGTCCAGCAGACCCGTCTGGCGGGCCAGCGCCTCACCGTCCTTGGCGACCCGCAGTACATACCGGGTGCTCTTGCGGATACCGCTGGCCGACAGCACATGCACCACGGCGTTGTAGCCGTACAGGTCGTAGATGTCCTTGCGCAGGCGCCGGGCGATGATCCCCAGATCGACCTCGGCCTCGACAACGACACGGCCGGACACGATGTGCAGTCCCCCGGCGAACCGCAGCAGCGATGCCACTTCCGCGCGGCGCGCACTCACCGAATTGACCTGCAGACGGCTGAGCTCGTCTTTGACCTCGGCTGTCATCGCCACGAGTCGTCACCTCTCGGTCCGTTCGCTGTCGGTGTGGGCACGGTCGGCGTTGGAGACGCGGGCGGCGCCGCACCACGCAACCGCACACCTTCCAGAGCCGCGGCCAACCTCGCCGGGTCATGTAAAGGTGTACCAGGTCTGGACACGTCAGCAAATTCAACTTGGGCATCCAAAATTTTCGCGGTTCGGCGCAATTGCTCACGCTCCCGCTCGGTCGGGACACGGCTGGCGTCGACGATGACCTCGTGCACCGTGAACCCCGGCGCGTGCTGCGACAACACATGGATGTGACGTTCGGCCGAGAACTCCGCGGTCTCCCCCGGTTCTGCCACGAGATTCACCACCAGCGCCCGCCGTGCGGCCGTCGCCTGCAGCGCCGCCGCCAGCTGCGGAACGAGCACGTGCGGGATGACGCTGGTGAACCACGACCCGGGGCCGAGCACGACCAGGTCGGCGGCCATGATCGCGTCCACCGCCTGCCTGGTGGCCGGCGGGTCGACCGGTATGAGCCGGACCCTGCGCACCTTCCCGACAGTGGTCGCGATCGCCACCTGCCCCCGGATCACCCGACTCATCCGCGGATCGGATTCCAGACCCGCCACGTCGGCCTCGATGCCCAGCCCCATCGGGCACATCGGCAGAACCCGACCGTGAATACCGAGCACGCGGCCGAGTTCGTCGAGCGCCGCCACCGGATCGGCCAGCACCTCGTTGAGACCCGCGAGAATCAGGTTGCCGATCGGGTGTCCCGCGAGCGCACCGTTGCCACCAAACCGATGCTGCAGGATCGTCGCCCAGAGTCGCCCATGCGGAGTGTCGGATGCCAACGCGGCCAAGGCCATTCGCAGATCACCCGGCGGCAGGACATCGAGTTCGCTGCGTAGCCGGCCGGAGGAACCACCGTCGTCGGCGACCGTGACGATCGCGGTGACGTGCGGGGTGAGTCTGCGGGCCGCCGACAGCGTGGCGTAGAGGCCATGCCCACCTCCGAGGGCAACGATCCGCGGACTCATTCGCGCCCCAAATCCCGGTGCAATACCCGCACCGTGAGGTCGTCACCGCCCTGCAGTCTGGCCGCCAGCGCCTCGGCGATCGCAACGCTGCGATGCTTGCCTCCGGTGCAGCCAATAGCAACAGTCATATAGCGCTTACCCTCGCGACGATATCCGTCGATGACGAAGTCCAGCAGACGATGGTAGGTCTGAAGAAACTCTCCGGCCCCCGGTTGGCCGAGTACGTAATCGCGGACGGCGGGGTGCTGTCCGCTGTGCGGTCGCAGTTCGTCCACCCAATGCGGATTAGGCAAAAAACGCACATCCATCACCGTATCGGCGTCCATGGGGAGGCCGTACTTGTATCCGAAGGACTCGACGGTGACATTGGTGTGAGCAACGGTTTCGCCGCCGAAGGCACGTTCAATACTTTCCCGCAGCGCGGGAACGGGCAGTGTCGACGTGTCGATGACCAGATCAGCCGCAGCCCGGATGGGCGCCAGCAAGGTGCGCTCGGCCGCAATGCCCTCTGCAAGAGTCTGATTCCCCTGCAAAGGATGGCTGCGCCGATTCTGCTCATATCGGCGGACCAGGATGTCGTCGGAGGCCTCGAGAAACAGCACCCGCGGGGTGATGTTGCGGGTGGCCAGATCGCTGCGGACCCAGTCGAGGTCGCCGGTGAACCCGCGGGACCGCACGTCCATGACCACGGCCAGCTGGGTGATGCGCGAGCCCGCCGCCAGTCCAAGCTCCACCATCCGCGCAATCAGCTCCGGCGGCAGGTTGTCGGCCACATACCAGCCGAGATCCTCCAGCACCTTGGCCGCCGTGCCCCGGCCTGCGCCGGACAGCCCGGTAACCAGTACGACATCGATGCCGGATCCCCCACTTTCGCCGTTGCCGGCGCCATCCTGCAATTTTTCGTGCATGCCTTGATCTGTCATCCGGATGCTCTGCTCTGATCATTGCCGATAACCGGTTCGGGCGCTCCGGAATCGGGCGGGACACTGAGAGCGTCCAGAACGGCCTTCGCCGTCGCTGCACCGATGCCCGGCACGGCGGTGATCTCCTCGACGCTGGCCTCCTTCAAGCGAGCGACCGATCCGAAATGGGTGACCAGCGCCTTGCGACGATGCTCGCCGAGCCCACGGATCGAATCCAGGGCCGACGCCGTCATCCGCTTCGACCGCTTGCTGCGGTGATACGTGATCGCAAACCGGTGCGCCTCGTCGCGTACCCGCTGCAGCAGATACAAACCTTCGCTGTTGCGCGGCATGATCAGCGGGTCAGGCTCAGACGGTACCCACACCTCTTCCAACCGTTTCGCCAGTCCGATGACGGCGACATCGCTGATACCGAGATCGTCGAGCGCCGCTTGCGCGGCGTTGACCTGCGGGGCGCCGCCGTCGACCACAAACAGGTTCGGTGGATAGGCGAATTTGCGAGATTTCGCCGGCGTAGCCACGTCAGCGGCGATATTGTCTTGGGCGGCAAGTTCTTTCGAATCCCGCAGATCGTGCAGGTGCCGATGGAAACGTCGTCGGGTCACCTCGGCGATCGACGCGACGTCGTCGGAACGCCCCTCCCCCGCCGCGCCCCGGATCGCATAGTGGCGATAGTCGGATTTGCGCGGCAGGCCGTCCTCGAACACCACCAGCGAGGCCACCACATCGGTGCCCTGAACGTGGCTGATGTCGACGCATTCGATGCGAAGCGGCGCGTCCGCAAGGCCCAGCGATTCCTGAATGCTCTGTAACGCAGCGCTTCTTGCGGTGAAGTCGCCGGCTCGCTTGAGTTTGTGCTGTGTCAGCGCGTCCTGCGCGTTGCGTTTGACGGTCTCGGCGAGCGCGCGTTTGTCACCACGCTGAGGGACCCGTACCGACACGCGTGAGCCACGCAGTTGCGACAACCACGTCTCGATTTCTTCGGCGTTGTCCGGCAAACACGGGACCAGCACCTGCCGCGGCACCGGCGTCAACGACATATCGGCGGCGCCGTCGAGGTCGGCCTGATCGCCGTAGAACTGGGTCAGGAACTGCTCGACGAGGTGCGCGAGGGCGGATTCGCCAGGCTCACCGGACTTTTCGACGATCCAACCGCGCTGGCCGCGCACCCGGCCGCCCCGCACGTGGAACACCTGCACAGCGGCTTCCAGATCGTCATCGGCGAAGGCCACCACGTCGGCGTCCGTGCCGTCTCCGAACACCACGGCCTGCTTCTCCATGGCCCGCTTCATCGCGGAAATGTTGTCCCGCAGCCGGGCCGCCCGTTCGAAGTCCAGCAGCTCGGCAGCCTGGTTCATCTGGTGTTCCATGTCACGGATCAGCCGGTCGGTCTTGCCCGCCAAGAAGTCGCAGAAGTCGTCGATGATCTGCCGGTGCGCGTCGGCCGTCACCCGCCCGACACACGGTGCCGAGCACTTGTCGATGTACCCGAGCAGGCAGGGCCGGTCGATCTGCCTGTGCCGCTTGAAAACTCCCGCTGAACAGGTGCGCGCGGGAAAGACCCGGGTCAGCAGGTCGAGCGTTTCGCGGATCGCCCAGGCATGCGAGTAGGGCCCGAAATAGCGAACACCCTTGCGGCGAGCGCCGCGATAGACCATCAGCCGCGGGTACTCCTCGTTCAATGTCACGGCGAGCACCGGGTACGACTTGTCGTCGCGGTAGCGGACGTTGAACCGCGGATCGAACTCCTTGATCCAGTTGTACTCGAGCTGCAGCGCCTCGACTTCGGTGTTGACCACCGTCCACTCGACTCCGGCGGCAGTAGTCACCATCTGACGGGTGCGCGGTGCCAGGCCGGACAAATCGGCGAAGTAGGAGTTCAGCCGACTTCGCAGGCTCTTGGCCTTGCCGACGTAGATCACCCGACCGTGCGGATCCCGGAACCGGTAGACACCCGGCTGGACGGGAATCGACCCGGGGGCGGGTCGGTACGTCGCGGGATCGGGCACGGATTCCAGGTTACTGCCGTCCTCGGACGAGTCCGATGAACTACCGTCGGGTGATGCGGTTTTCGGCGCTGACCAAGGTGATGGCCCCGCTGACCGGCGTCGTCGTGGTGCTTGCCGGGTGTGCAGCCGACGAGAACACGGAGCCAGACGCCGCCGGACCGTGTGCAATCGTCGCCAACGGCACCCCGGCGCCCAAGACACCGAGCAGCCCGACGGTATCCACTTCGCGAAACATTTCCACCAATCCCGCGGTGGCGACCGGGTACCGCAAGGACATGACCGCCGTGCGTACCAGCACCTACTCCGTGGCCACCGCCAACCCGCTGGCCACCCAGGCGGCATGTGACATTCTTCGCGACGGCGGCACGGCCGCCGACGCGCTGGTCACCGCGCAGGCGGTGCTCGGTCTGGTCGAGCCGCAGTCGTCCGGCCTCGGCGGCGGCGGCTTCCTGTTGTACTACGACGCGGCGGCGGACTCGGTACAGGCCTACGACGGCCGAGAGGTGGCGCCGGCGGCGGCAACCGAGAACTACCTGCGGTGGATCTCTGACACCGACCGCACCGAACCCAAGCCCGACACTCGCGCATCCGGCCGTTCCATCGGCGTGCCGGGCATCGTGCGGCTCATGCAGGATGTGCACGCCGAGCACGGGAAGACCGGTTGGCGCGACTTGTTCAGCCCTGCGGTCACCCTCGCCGACGACGGCTTCAAGATCAGTACGCGGATGGCGACCGCCATCGCCGGCGCCGCGCCGCAACTGAAATTGGATCCACAGGCGGCCGAATACTTTCTCAACCCCGACGGCAGCCCCAAGACCGAGGGGACGACTCTGACCAACCCCGCGTACGCAAAGACGTTGGGGGTCATCGCATCTGATCCGCAGTCGTTTTACACCGGTGCGATCGCCGGCGATATCGTCGACGCGGTCGCCGACATCTCGGGCGGCCGCACCCCGGGCATGATGACCCGCGAAGATCTTGCCGGATACGCCGTCAAAATGCGCGAGGCGCTGTGTTCGCCATACCGCGGCAAGGAAATCTGCGGCATGCCACCTCCCTCGTCCGGAGGCATCGCAGTCGCCTCCGCGCTGGGAATACTCGAACACTTCGCCATGGCCGGCCATAAGCCCACGGACATCGATCTCAACGGGGGCAGACCGTCCGTGATGGGTGTGCACCTGATCTCCGAGGCGGAGCGGCTGGCCTACGCCGACCGGGACAAGTACGTGGCCGACACCGATTTCGTCCCGCTGCCCGGTGGCACGCCCAATACCTTGATCAACAGTGACTACCTCGCGGGCCGCGCGACGCTGATCTCCGAGCAACGTTCGATGGGGACGGCGAAACCAGGAGAATTCGGCCCGCCGACGACCCCGGTGCCGCCGCCCACGGAGCACGGAACAAGTCAGATCAGCATCATCGACGCGCGCGGAAACGCCGCGTCGATGACCACGACGATCGAGTCTTCGTTCGGCTCGTTCCACATGGTTGACGGCTTCGTCCTCAACAACCAACTCACCGACTTCTCGGCCGAACCCACCGCACCCGACGGCGCTCCAGTCGCCAACCGAATCCAGCCCGGCAAGCGGCCGCGCAGCTCGATGGCACCCACGTTGATCTTCGACGCGATAGACCAGCCCGGAACGCGAGGTCCGCTTTACGCGGCACTCGGATCACCGGGCGGCTCGGTCATCATCCAATTTGTCGTGAAAACCATTGTGGGAATGTTGGATTGGGGCCTGGACCCGCAGCAGGCGGTGTCCATGGTCGACTTCGGCGCGGCCAACACCGCCAAGACCAACGTCGGTGGCGAGCATCCCGTCATCGACACCTCCGGCCCCCCTGGACTGGCTGGCGACCACGACCCGCTGGTGGTCGGTCTACGCAAACTCGGACATCAGGTCGACCTGGCCGATCAAACCAGCGGATTGTCCGCGATCATCCGCGACAACGACGGTTTCATCGGTGGCGCTGACCCTCGCCGTGAGGGGCTGGTGATGGGCGACACCAGGTGACCCCGAAGGTCATCCGTTTCGCTGAGTCCGATTGGAGGGTCTTCGCCGCGATCCGGTTGCGGGCCCTGACCGACGCGCTCGGAGAGCAGGATCCGCAGTACCAAAAGGAAGCCGGGTTCACCGCGGCGCAGTGGCGGCGACGGCTGCGCAATCACGCGCAATTCGCGACGCTTGTCGACGGTCGCCCCGTCGGATTGATAGCCGCACAGCGGGAGAATCCGGACTCGGTGTATCTCTACTCGCTGTGGTTGGACCCAACCGTTCGTGGTCGGGGCCTGGCGCGCCCGCTGGTGGCCGCAGCGGTGGACTGGGCGCGCAACGAAGGCGTCCAGACCATCACGCTGCGGGTCGCTTCCGGCAATGTCGCGGCCCGCGCCGTTTACGAGAGCCTGGGATTCAGGTTTGTCGCCGCGTCCGAAAACGCCGAGCCCCGAGACGAAGTCGCGATGACGCTCAGCGTGAGTTGATGCCCTTGTAGCGAGCGAGCAGTCCACGAACGGTCTCCATCGCCTCGACTGCCCGTTCTTTGTCGACCGCCTGAATCGCCAGCACCGGAACGTACTCATCGTCTGGCAGATCCACCCGGGCCCAACGAGCGCCGGGATGGAAGGACACGTCGACGACGTCCGACCACCCAATGAGTCGATAGGCCAACAGGTTCCGCACCGCGATCCCCTGGGCGCCGACCCGGACCCGCGGACGCGCGAACATCAGCACGAGCGCCGCGATGACGACGCCGAGCAGAGCGATCGCCACCTGATCGGCCGTCTGGAAGATCACACCTGTCGACGCGATCTTCAGCAGTGCTCCGACTGTGACGTGCGCCGCCAGGATGAGCGCGGCTGCGCCGTACGCGAAATACGGCGTCAGATGAGGCCGTATCTCGACATCCCAGTCGTTCATGTTCGCGGCCGCCGAAGGTCGCGCAGCGTCATCGCAGTCGATATCGCCGCCGCCGCGGCCTGCGCACCCTTGTCCTCGGCCGAACCGGGCAGCCCGGCGCGATCCAGGGCCTGCTCCTCGGTGTTGGTGGTGAGCACGCCGTTGGCGACGGGGGTCGAAGCATCTAACGACACCCGGGTCAGACCCTGCGTGACTGCGTCGCAGACGTAGTCGAAGTGTGGTGTTTGCCCCCGGATCACGACGCCCAGCGCTACCACGGCATCGTGAGTGGCAGCCAACGCCTGAGCGACGACGGGGATTTCGATGGCACCCAGAACACGTACGACCGTCGGGTCGCTGATTCCGGCACCGCTGGCGATCTTGCGCGCACCGTCGAGCAGCGCATCGCAGATGGTTTCATGCCACGTGCTGGCGACGATGGCCAGCGTCAGACCCGAGGCGTCGAGCTGAGGCAGATCGGGAACGCCTGCGCCACCGCTCAATTCAGGACTCCGTCCTGGCGGCTCACAGGGCTCCACCGAGGTCGCGTTCCGGTGGAGTGCGATCGCCCAGCAGGTACACACCCTCTTCGTACGAGTCCATGGTCACGGCCTCGTGGTACTCATCCAAACCGATGAGGTCGTGGCCCATCCGGTCGCGCTTGGTCATCAAATAGCGGATGTTCTCCGCGTTGGCTCGAACCGGCAGCGGTACCCGCTCGATGATGTGCAGCCCGTAGCCGTCGAGGCCGACACGCTTGGCCGGGTTGTTGGTCAGCAGCCGCATCGACCGGACCCCGAGGTCGACGAGGATCTGTGCGCCGATGCCGTAGTCGCGCGCGTCGGCAGGCAGGCCGAGTTTCAGGTTGGCGTCGACGGTGTCCTCGCCGGCGTCCTGCAGCTGGTAGGCCTGCAGCTTGTGCATCAGGCCGATGCCGCGGCCTTCGTGACCGCGCATGTACAGCACGATGCCGCGACCTTCACGCGCCACCATCGCCAGCGCGGCGTCCAGCTGCGGACCGCAATCGCAGCGCCGGGACCCGAACACGTCGCCGGTGAGGCATTCCGAGTGCACCCGGACGAGGACATCATGCCCGTCACCGTGCGGTCCGGCGATGTCGCCACGCACCAGCGCCACATGCTCGACATCTTCGTAGATGCTGCTGTATCCGACCGCGCGGAATTCGCCGTGCCGTGTCGGGATGCGCGCCTCGGCGATGCGCTCGATGTGCTTCTCGTGCTTGCGACGCCACTCGATGAGGTCGGCGATCGAGATGAGCGCCAAGTCGTGCTCGTCGGCGAAGACCCGTAGCTCATCGGTCTGGGCCATGGCGCCTTCGTCCTTTTGGCTGACGATCTCGCAGATCGCCCCGGCGGGCTGCAGACCGGCGAGCCTGGCCAGGTCGACGGCGGCCTCGGTGTGACCCGGACGGCGCAGCACGCCACCGTCTTTCGCGCGCAGCGGCACGACGTGGCCGGGCCTGGTGAAGTCGTCGGCAATGCTGGTGGGGTCGGCGAGCAACCGCATGGTGGTCGCGCGGTCGGAAGCTGAAATACCGGTTCCGACACCCTTTTTCGCGTCAACGGTCACGGTGTACGCGGTGCCGTGCTTGTCCTGATTGACCGCGTACATGGGCAGGAGACCCAGCTTGTCGCAGACCGCGCCGTCGAGCGGGACGCACAAATAGCCGGAGGTGTAGCGCACCATGAAGGCAACCAGCTCTGGAGTCGCCTTCTCGGCGGCGAAGATCAGATCGCCTTCGTTCTCGCGATCCTCGTCGTCGATGACCACCACGGCCTTACCCGCGGCGATGTCGGCGACCGCCCGCTCCACGGTGTCAAGCCTCGTCACCACATCAGTATGAACCACCGAGGCCTAAGTCTTATTCTCGCTCCCCTGACCTGGGTTTTCGGTCAATCTCCCGAGCCGTCGATCAGGCCGTCTTTGGCATCCAGCAGCCGCTCGACGTACTTGGCGATGATGTCGACCTCGAGATTGACCGAGGTGCCGACGCCGGCCCGCCCCAACGTCGTCAGCTCGAGCGTGGTGGGAATGAGCGAGATCTCGAACCAGTCGTGTCCGACGGCGGAGACCGTCAGCGACACACCGTCGACGGTGATGGAGCCCTTCTCGACCACATATCTGCTGAGGGCCATCGGCAGTGCGATCCGCACCACCTCCCAATGCTGTGCGGGTGTACGCGCGATGACGTGGCCCGTTCCGTCGACGTGACCCTGCACGATATGACCCCCGAGGCGGCTGTTGACCGCTGCCGCGCGCTCCAGATTCACCCGGCTCCCCACGCCGACACCGCGCAGGCTGGATCTGTTCAGCGTCTCGCCCATGACATCGGCGGTGAACGCACCGTCGGAACGCACCTCGACCACGGTGAGGCACACGCCGTTCACCGCAATCGAGTCGCCGTGTCCGGCATCCGAGGTGACGATGGGCCCGCGGATGGCGAACCTGGCGGAGTCGCCCAGGTCTTCCTTGCCGACGATTTCGCCCATTTCTTCGACGATTCCGGTGAACACGCCGCCAGACTAATCCCCCGCTGAAGAAAGTCCAGCTCATCGGCCACTTCTGAGTTCGCGCGCGCGCCCGGCCCCCGCCTGCTGGTGAGCCCACCCACTACGATGCACTCATGCCGACCCGCCTCTTGGCGATCTTCGCCGCGCTATTTACTTCCGTCGCTCTGCTCGCAGGGTGTTCCAACTCCGAGGACAACTCGCCGCTACCCGATGCCACAACGCTGCTGCAGCAGTCCGCCGAGACCACCAAGGGCCAAACGAGCGTGCACCTCTCGCTGTCGGTGCAGGGCGAGATCGCCGCACTTCCGATCGAGTCCCTCGAGGGCAATCTGACCACTGCGCCCGCCGTCGCGGCGGAGGGTAAGGCCAACATCCTGGTTCTGGGTCAGCGTCTGGAAGGCGTCAGCTTCGTCGTGGTCGACGGCACGCTGTACGGCGCGATCACCGCAGGGACTTTTCAGGACTTCGGGCCGGCCGCCGAAATCTTTGATGTGTCGGTAATTCTGTCGCCGGACCGAGGGCTGGCCAACGTGCTATCCAACTTCTCCGAAGCCAAGGCCGATGGTCGCGAGACCGTGAGCGGTGTCAAGACGGTCCGCGTGACCGGAAAAGTCAGTGCTGACGCCGTGAACAAGATCGCAAATCTCGGGGTCACGGAACCGGTCCCCGGCACGGCGTGGATAGCCGAAGAGGGCAACCACGAATTGATGCAGATCAAGTTGGAGCCGACCCCGGGTAACAGTGTCTCGATGACACTGTCGGACTGGGGTAAGCCCGTGACGGTCACCAAGCCCGCAGTCTGATGCAGACGTCGACCGAAGCCGCCCAACCGGTGACGTCTGGCCGGCGCATCGCGATCAGCGCCGGCAGCCTTGCGGTACTACTCGGTGCTCTCGACACGTATGTCGTGATCACGATCATGACCGACATCATGAGCGACGTCGGTATCGGCGTGAACCAGATCCAGAAGGTCACACCGATCATCACGTGGTATCTGCTGGGATACATCGCGGCGATGCCGCTGCTGGGGCGTGCGTCCGACCGGTTCGGCCGAAAACTGTTGTTGCAGGCCAGCCTCCTCGGGTTTGCCGTCGGCTCGGTGATCACGGCAATGTCCACTGACCTCGACATCCTCGTCATCGGCCGGCTGATTCAAGGCATCGCCAGCGGCGCGCTGCTGCCGGTGACGTTGGCACTCGCGGCGGACCTGTGGGCGAGCCGTAACCGTGCAGCGGTACTCGGCGGCGTCGGCGCAGCCCAGGAATTCGGCAGCGTCATCGGTCCGATGTACGGCATCGCGATGGTCGCGCTGTTCCACCATTGGCAAGCGGTCTTCTGGGTCAACGTGCCGCTCGCGTTGCTCGCGATGGTGATGATCCACTTCAGCCTGCCGTCGCAGCCCAGGCCCGAGAATCCGGAGAAGGTCGACGTCGTCGGCGGCCTGCTGCTCGCGCTCACCCTGGGATTGGCGACATTCGGCCTGTACAACCCTGCCCCGGATGGCAAGCAGGTGCTGCCGAGCAACGGCGCTGTGCTGCTCATCGGCGCCTTGCTAGCCGCCGTGGCCTTCTTCGTCTGGGAGCGGTTCGCAAAGACCCGGCTGATCGAACCATCAGGCGTGCACTTCCGGCCGTTCCTCGCGGCGCTGGGTGCTTCGTTGGTCACCGGCGCGGCCCTGATGGTGACCCTGGTCAACGTCGAACTGTTCGGCCAGGGTGTGCTCAGCCAGAGCCCGAACCAGGCCGCCTTCTTACTGCTCAGATTCCTGATTGCCCTGCCGGTCGGGGCCCTGCTCGGCGGCTGGATCGCCACCAGAATCGGCGATCGGATCGTCGCGTGCGTCGGGCTGTTGATTGCTGCGGGCGGCTACTACCTGGTTGCTCAGTGGCCGGCGAATGTGCTGGAAGCTCACCACGACCTGGGCTTCGTCGCCCTACCGATGCTGGACACCGACCTCGTCATCGCCGGTGTGGGCCTGGGACTGGTCATCGCCCCGCTGACGTCGGCGACGTTGCGCGTGGTGCCTGCCGCCCAGCACGGCATCGCCTCAGCGGCCGTCGTGGTTGCCCGCATGATCGGCATGCTGATCGGCGTTGCGGCGCTGTCCGCATGGGGCCTGTACAAGTTCAACCAGTACCTGCAGGAGCGACTCGCGGCGCTGACGCCCGCCGATCCCGACTCTCCGGGTGGCATATTGATCGCCGCCTCTCGCCTGGCTGAGGCCTCTCGCCAGGCGTATGTCCTGCAATACGGCGAAATCTTCAAGATCACCTGCGCCGTGTGCGTCGTCGGTGCCGCGCTTGCTCTGCTGATCAGCGGCCGTCACGAGCACGCTGACGAGCCCGAACCCGTCGAAGACGTCCCGAAGCGGGTGCGGGCCGGTTCACCAGCCGATGACAACCCGACTCAGGCGATCGAGACGCCGACACACCAGATTTCGAGTCAGTCTGCGGATGAGACGGCCCGCCTGGAACAACCCCGGGGCCACCGCCGGGCCGATTGATTCCGGGTCAGCAGCGCTCGAGTCCCCGGCCCATCAGGGTGTGCTCGGGTAGTGATTGCGGCTCATCGATCGACAGGCCCCTGATCGCGTCCCAGATCAACGTCTTGAGATTCCGCGGATCCATTGGCCGATCACTGAGCCAGTCCTGCAATGCAGTCATGCTCGTCGTCCTTCGTTCGTGCTCACCCGCGCAGCTCGTCGGTGAAAACGCGATATCCGGCAGAAAACGCAGCCGGACCGAAATGGCCAGCTCTGGTACGAGTGTACCGACCTGAACGGCCCTGTTTGTTGCTCACCACGCCGGGTATGCGTGAAAAAGCGACGATCAAAGGACAAAAATTCATGGCAACTTCACTGAATGGCAAGACTATTGCGTTCCTGGTCGCGCCCGAAGGCGTTGAGCAGGTCGAGCTGACCGAACCGTGGAAGGCGGTCGAAGAGGCGGGCGGGACACCCGAACTCGTGTCGACCGAAGTCGGCAAGGTCCAAGGCTTCAACCATTTGACGCCGGCCGACACGTTCGAAGCGGACAAGGCTGTGGGCAGCGTGTCCGCGTCCGATTACGCCGCGCTGGTACTGCCGGGCGGCGTCGCCAACCCCGACTTCCTACGCACGAACAGCGATGCCGTCGCCTTCGCCAAGGGCTTCTTCGACGAAGGGAAACCCGTCGCCGTCATCTGCCACGGGCCGTGGACGCTGGTCGAGGCCGATGTGGTGCGCGGCCGCACGATCACCTCATGGCCCAGCGTCAAAACGGACCTCGTCAACGCCGGCGCAAATTGGGTCGACGATGAAGTCGTCGAATGCTCGCGCGGCCCAAACACATTGGTTTCGAGTCGCAAACCCGATGACCTACCCGCCTTCTGCAAGTCGTTGGTCGGGGTTGTTTCAAAAGTCACATCGTAGCCAAACCCGACCCGCGAACGTGCAACCGTCGGTAACGTCGCCAGCATGCTGATGGCCGCGCTGCGCGACATGCAGTGGCGACGACGGCGATTCGTCATCGCGATCCTGTCCACCGCGATCATATTCGCGATGACACTCGTTCTCACCGGTCTGGCCAACGGGTTCCGCGTGGAGGCCGACAAAACCGTCGATTCGCTCGGCGTCGACCTCTTCATCGTCAAGGCCGGTGCGTCAGGTCCGTTCGTCGGGGCGACGCCGTATGCGCCGGTGGAACTGCGCAGGATCGCGAACGCGCCCGGCGTGGAGGCAGCCGCTCCCCTCGCGTACGCAGGCGGAACGGCCACGCTCGACGGTTCGACGCGCAATGTGGACATTTTCGGAGCGCCGGAGAACGGACCCGGTATGCCTGCGGTCTCCGAGGGTCGGCCGCCGTCGACGCGAGACGAGGTGACGGTGTCTTCCACGCTCGGCAAGGGCATCGGAGACGAGGTCGAAATCGCCTCGCGCACGCTGCGGATCGTCGGCATCGTGGAAAACTCCACCGCTCTGGCGAATCTGCCGAACGTGTTCCTCACCACCGAGGGCGCGCAACAATTGGTGTACGCCGGCGAGCCCCTCGTCGCATCGATCGGTGTGCGCGGCAGCCTCGATGAGGCTCCGGCCGGATACCGCGCCATCGACCGCAACGGTGCTGTCGAGGATCTGCTGCGGCCGCTGAAGGTGGCCGTCAACTCGATCACGATCGTGGCCGTGCTGCTGTGGGTGGTCGCCGCGCTCGTCGTCGGTTCGGTGATCTATCTGTCGGCACTCGAACGTCTCCGAGACTTCGCCGTCTTCAAGGCGATTGGGGTGCCCACCAAAGCCATCGCGGCCGGGCTCGCGATGCAGGCGGTCATCGTTGCCCTGCTGGCGGCGCTTGTCGGCGCCGGGCTGTCCATGTTGCTCGGCCCCTTGTTCCCGATGCAGGTCATTGTTCCCGGCGAGGCGTTCGTCGCGCTGCCCGCCATCGCGATCGTCATCGGGTTGATCGCCAGCGCAACAGGATTGCATCGGGCGGTTTCGGTCGATCCCGCTATCGCGTTCGGGGGTCCCTGACATCGTGGGCGATCTCAGTATCCAGAACCTGGTGGTCGAATACGCCAGCGGTGCCGACACGGTGCGCCCCATCGACGGCTTCAACCTCGATGTGTCCGCCGGTTCGCTCGTGATTTTGATGGGCCCCAGCGGTTGCGGGAAGACGACGCTGCTGTCGTGCCTCGGCGGCATCCTGAAGCCGAGTTCGGGAGCCATCAAGTTCGGTGACGTCGATGTGACTTCGCTTGAGGGTCACGAGATGTCGAACTACCGCCGAGAAACTGTCGGCATCGTGTTTCAGGCGTTCAATCTCGTGCCGAGCCTCACGGCACTGGAGAACGTCATGGTGCCGCTGCTTTCGGCGGGCCAACCGCGCCGCGCGGCCCACAAGCGCGCCGGGCAACTGCTCGCACGCGTCGGACTCGAGGAGCGGATGTCTCACCGGCCGGGCGATCTCAGCGGCGGTCAACAGCAGCGAGTGGCGGTCGCACGTGCGATTGCCCTCGATCCGCCGCTGATACTGGCCGACGAACCCACCGCACACCTGGATTTCATCCAGGTGGAGGAGGTACTGCGGCTCATCCGCGAATTGGCCGGCGGCGACCGGATGGTCGTCGTCGCGACCCACGACAGCCGGATTCTGCCGCTGGCCGATCGCGTCGTCGAACTCGTTCCGGATTTCGCATCGACGGACCGCGCCCCCGACACCATCGAGTTGGAGGCCGGCGATGTGCTCTTCGAGCAGGGCACGATGGGCGAACTGATCTACGTCGTCGCAGAAGGTGAGCTCGAGATCGTCCGCGAGTTGGCTAGCGGTGGTGAGGAATTGCAGAAGCTGGCCAAGCGCGGCGACTACCTCGGCGAGATCGGCCCGGTGTTCCACCTGCCTCGCTCGGCAACGGTGCGGGCGCGCACCGACGCGACGGTCATCGGCTACACCGTGCGCGCGTTCCGCGAGCGACTTGGCGTCGGCGGTGTGCGCGATCTGATCGAACACCGACCACTGAACACTGAACCCGATTCTGAACCCGAATCCGATCCAGTCGCCGATCCCGAAACCGACTAATTCGGCACCAAGCTGAGCAGCACGTCGGGCCCTATCGACTCGACACCGTCGAACCGCCACCGCTGCGCGTGCGCGATCGACAGCACGCCGACGTCATCGATCGCGGCGATCGGGCCGCCCAGAAGGATGGGGCCGATGTAGGCCAGGATGCGGTTGATCACGCCGGCGCGCAGAAACGCGCCCGCCAATGTCGGTCCGCCCTCGAGCAGCACATCGGTCCGGTCCGAAAGCGCCTTGATGACCTCGTGCGGATCTCGGGTCCTGATCACCATCGTCCGAGAGTCGTCGTTCAGAACCTTTGCCTCAGAGGATATTTCGCGTTCCCCCACCACCACCCGCAGCGGCTGGCGTTCTGCCAGAGAGCCGTCCGGCAGCCGTGCGGTCAGCAGGGGGTCGTCCACGAACACCGTACCGGTGCCGACGAGCACCGCGTCGGCCACGGCGCGTCTGCGGTGCACGTCGGCCCGCGCCGCCTCACTGGTGATCCACTGACTGGAGCCGTCCGCCGCGGCGCTTCGACCGTCGACACTGGTCGCGAATTTCCATGTCACGTGCGGCTGCCCGGTGCGCTGTTTGTGTAACCACTCCCGCAACGGTCCGCCGGCGACCTGATCAGCCAGCACGCCCGCGGTCACGTCGAGTCCGATGTCGGCCAGTCGCGACGCCCCGCCCGCCGCTGCCGGGTTCGGATCCGCGACGGCGTACGCAACCGCCGAAACACCGGCCGCGACAAGCGCATCCACGCAGGGCGGAGTGCGGCCATGGTGATTACACGGTTCCAGCGTCACCACCGCCGTGCCGCCGACGGCGCGCTCCCCCGCTCTGCGCAGGGCGAGCACCTCGGCGTGCGGGCCTCCCGGCGGCTCGGTCGCCCCGACGCCGGCGACGTCGTTGTCGCTGTCCAGGATCACCGCGCCCACCGGCGGATTGGGATATGTCGCGCCCTTGACCCGGTCGGATTGTTCGATCGCCAGCCGCATCGCGGCCTCGAGGTTCATAGCTGAAGATGCGTGGATGCGTCCGCTGCCCGGCGGCGCAACGACTCCACAGCGACGGCGGGATCCGCCGCGCTGTAGACCGCCGAGCCGGCCACGAAGCAGTCCACTCCGGCCAGCGCCGCCTCTTCGATGGTGTCGGCGTTGATGCCGCCGTCGATCTCGACCAAGATCGTCAGCTCCCCCGCGTCGACGAGTCGGCGAATGGTGCCGACTTTCGGCAGCACCTCGGGGATGAACTTCTGGCCACCGAACCCCGGCTCGACAGACATGATCAGCACGGTGTCGAACTCCCGCAGAATCTCCAGGTATGGCTCGATCGGCGTGCCGGGTTTGACGGAAAGCCCGGCCTTCGCGCCCGCGGCGCGAATGTCGCGTGCCACGCCGACCGGATTGTCGGTCGCCTCGGCGTGAAAGGTCACGTTGTAGGCGCCCGCCTCCGCGTACGGCGGCGCCCAGCGCTCGGGGTTCTCGATCATCAGATGGCAGTCCATCGGGATGTCGGTCCGCTTGAGCAGGGCTTCGACGACCGGCAACCCGATGGTGAGGTTCGGCACGAAGTGGTTGTCCATCACGTCGACGTGCAGCCAGTCCGCACCGGCCACTGCGGCGGCCTCGTCGCCCAGCTCGGCGAAGTCGGCGGCCAGAATCGACGGCGCGATCAGCGGCTTCGGCATGGCCTCACCCTATCTGTTGGCTCTTCGCGCAAGCGCTCATCGCACTTTGAGGGCCGCCGCGAACATCGCATCGGTGCCATGCCGGTGCGGCCACAACTGCACGTAAGGCCCGTCGCCGAGGCCGTCGACCGGTTCGAAGAGCGGCCGGGTGTCCATCGCCGTCACCGGATGACGACGCAGCGCGTCGGCGACTACACCCACGGTCTCGGCGAGATGCGGCGAACAGGTGGCATACAACACCACACCGCCCGGCCGGGTGAGCCGGATCGCCGAGGCCAGCAGCTCGCGTTGCAGTTTGGCCAGCTGTGGGACGTCGCCGGGTACCCGACGCCAGCGCGCCTCGGGCCGGCGCCGCAGCGCGCCCAGCCCGGTGCAGGGTGCATCGACCAGCACCCGATCGAATCCGGGATCCAGTCCCGGATCCCGGCCGTCGACGCGAAGCACATCGACCGGCAGCCCCTCGGTGTTCTGCTCGACGAGTTCGGCGCGACGTTCGGCCGGTTCGACCGCAGTCACCCGGCCACCGTCGGCGAGCGCCGCCAGCAGCGCTGTCTTGCCGCCGGGCCCGGAACACAGGTCCAGCCAGCGTCCGGTGTCCGGGCCGTCCAGCTCGGCACGTGTCAGGGCACGGGCCACCAGCTGGCTGCCCTCGTCCTGAACGAGGGCGGCGCCGGCCCGGATCGCGGCGAGCCGGCCCGGATCGCCGCCCGGCAGGTACACCGCATACGGCGAGTAGCGGCCGACGGTGCCGTCGACCTGCTCGGCCAGCTGCGCCGCGGTCAGCACCCCGGGACGTGCGGCCAGATGAACGACAGGCCGTTCGTCATCGCTGCTCAACAGTGTGCTCAACTGTCCGGCTTCGGCGCCGAGCGCGTCGGCGAAAGCCTGCGCGATCCATCGGGGATGTGCGTGCACGAATGCCGCATGACCGATGGGATCGGTGGTGGCTTCGGGGGCCAGCTCGCTCACCCAGCTCGCCTCCTCGCGGCCCGCGATCGTGCGCAGCACGCCGTTGACGAAACCTGCTCGTGCTGAATCGAATTCGACCCCGGCCTGTTCGACCGTGGTCGACACCGCCGCGTGCGGTTCGACGCGGGTTCGCATGAGCTGATAGGTGCCTAGGCGCAGCAGATCCAGCAGCACCGGATCGATATTGTCCGGGGAACGTCCCGCTGCCGCAGCGATGATCGCGTCGAGCAGGCCGCGGGTGCGACAGGTGCCATACGTGAGTTCGGTCGCGAAGGCGGCGTCCCGCCCGGTGATTCCACGGTCGCGCAACATCGCGGGGAGCGCAAGGTTTGCGTAGGCATCCTTCTCCGACACCGCGCGAAGAACGTCGAATGCGGCGCGACGGGCCGGGTCGAGCGGCTTACGGCGCGTAGGGCGCTTGTTGTTTCGAGGCCTGGTCATTGGGCCCGCGTGTTTTCGTCGAGGCGTGCGCCGCGGGCCCAGTCCGCGGCATTCATCGGCTTCTTTCCGGGGGCCTGGATGACACCGAGCGCGACGGGCTGCGAACCGGTGCCGATGTGCACGCCCTTACGTTGGACTCGGATTGCGCCGGGCGGCAGCGTGTCCGCGGACTCGTCGACGCTGACGGGCCCGACCTTCACTCGCACATCCCCGATCATGGTCCACGCGCCGGGGTTTGGTGTGACCGCCCGGATACGGCGCTCGACGACGTGCGCGCGCAGGTCCCATCGCACCCGCGCCTCCTCGACGGTGATCTTCGGCGCGACGGTGATGCCGTCGGACGGTTGCGGCATGGCCGTCAGCGATCCGTCGGCGATGCCGTCCAGGGTTGTGGCCAACAGTGCCGCACCCGAGATCGACAGCCGCTCAAGCAGTTCCCCCGCAGTGTCGGTGGGCCGGACGGTTTCGGTGACCACGCCGTATACCGGTCCCGAATCGAGCGCGGGTTCGATCTGAAAGGTGGTGGCGCCCGTCACGGTGTCGCCGGCGGCGATGGCTGCTTGCACCGGCGCGGCGCCGCGCCAGGCCGGCAGCAGCGAGAAATGCAGGTTGATCCAGCCATGTTCGGGCACCGCGAGCAGTCCCTCGCGCAGCAGTGCGCCGTATGCGACGACCGCGCAGCACTCGGGTGCCAGCGCCGCCAGCTCGTCGATGAACTCCTCGGAGTTGGGCTTCGTCGGCCGCAGCACGGGGATGGCGTGGTCCATGGCGAATCGTGCCACCGGCGACGGTGACGGTTTGCCCCGCCGACCGGCGGCGGCGTCGGGGCGGGTCAGCACGGCGACTACATCGTGACGTGGCGATTCCAGGAGCCGCGCCAACGATGGCACGGCGGGCTCAGGGGTGCCTGCGAAGACAAGACGCACCGCGCCAGTCTAGAAGCGCCCTACCCGGAAAAATTCAGCGAGGCGTCTGGTAGTACTCCTGCTCACTCACACCGGTCAGCGGCGCGACGAACATCCACGGGATGGTGGTGATCAACCCGTTGAGGGTGGCCACCGAATCGTTGTAGTACTGACGCGCGAAGGCCAGCTTGTTCTCGGTGTCGGCCAGGTTGTCCTGCAGGTTCAGGAAGTTGTTCGACGAGTTGAGCTGTGGATAGCTCTGGCCGAGCGCCAGCAGCGGCGCCAATGCGGAATCCAGATCCTTCTCGGCGGCGCTGCGCTGCGCTACCGACGTACCGCTCGTCGCCGACGTCAGCGCGGCGCGTGCATCGGTGACGTGGTCGAGAATGCCCTTTTCGTGGACGGCGAACGTCTGGACCGCGTGCACCAGGCTGGGTATCAGCGAGGCCCGCCGGGTCAGCTCGACGTCGATGCCGGAAAGCGCTTCGGCGACCCGTACGTGCGCCGATCGGATCTTGTTGTAGCCCAAAACGAAGATGATCAGTGCCGACAGCGCCAGCACCAGCACGACGACGAGCAGCAACCTCACCATGATCCGCCTCCTCCTCCACCGCCGCCGCCACCGCCGCCACCGCCGCCGCCACTAGAACCGCCGCCGCCGCCGCTCGACGACGACTGCGACGCGGTGTACGCGCCGATCGACGATGACACCGCCGACTCGAAGCTGTCGAAGTCCGGCCCGCCGGAGCCGCCGATGAATCCCGAGCTCCTCGACGACGACGAGTCGTACCAATCGGGTTGCGGTGCAACCGTGCCCGTGGTCGTCTCGTACTTCTTTGCCCACAACGCGGCGGCGCCCGCAGCGACCGCGAACGGGACGTACGCCGAGTACAGGTCCTTGCGGGCCCCGAAATCAAAACGCGTCTCGGCCGAATCCGTGGTCAGCATCCGGTGGAATCCACCTGCGCGAGACCACAGCTCACGACCCTTGTTGGTGCGCCGGGTGCCCACACCGTCCTTCCACGACGCTACGGACAACAGGAAGAACGCCGCGAAAGGCAAGGCCCAGATGGTGGCCGGGAACCCCCAGCGGAAGAAGGCGCAGAGCATGAGAATGAAGGAGACGGCGTTGGCGGCGCGAACCCACAACTCCGTTTTCCGCTCGGCGAGGAGACCCTCCATGAAAGCCCATTTCTCCACGGCTTTCGCCAGATCGGTCTTGGCCTTGCTGAGTTTCTTTCCCGCTGAGACGGTCTTCTTGGCCTCGAACTCCTTGCCGGGACCCATTACTTTGAGCGCCGATCCGACCGCCACGCTGACGGGGTCGACGTCGGCCCATGCGCCGTAGCCGGCCTTGCCGCGGAGGGTCCAGTGTTTCTCGTTGACTTGCCGCATGTCGATCAGGCCGCGTTCGGCGAGATAGAACAGCGTGGCGGTCAGGCCGTTCCGCGGCACGCTCTCGGTGCGGATGTATTCGGTCTGCACCGGACCCAGTCCCGGCGGCGGCGCGTACTGCAACGGGAACCCGGGCGGGGGTTCAACGGTGGTGCGGTAGTACAGGATTGCGCCGAGCCCGGCCGCCACGGTGAGCGCGAGTACCCACAGCACGCCGCCCACCGACTGGCCGAGGACGCGATCCCAGGCGAAGGACCACGGCACGTCGTTGCGAGGCGGGGTCGGCACGTCGACACCGGCGCGCAGCGTCACCGGGGTCCGCGGCGCCAAGTTCGACGCCGACAACTCGACCCTGTTCCCGCTGACGGTCAGATCGTCGCAGGCGCGGCCGATACCGAAGCCGACGGAGCACTGGGCGCGTCCGACGTCGCCGGGCAGGGTGACCGAGATGTCGGCCCGCTCGATCTCGTTGTTCCATGCCTGCGCGATGACGTTCCAGAAGAACACGGACGGCGATCTCGGGTCGTCGCCGGTGGAGTCGGCGAACTTCTTGTCGGCGCCGGTTGTGCCCGGATCAAGGACACCGTCGATGTTGTAGCGGATCTCGAAGACATGCGTGCCGTAGCTGAGGTACTCGTCCGGATCGCCGATCTTCGCCACGCGGAATCGCTCGCCACCTTCCCAGAGCATCTGGTAGGGCGCCGGTTCGCCGTCGAGCAGGATCGAGGTGATCTCCGGGATCTGCCGCACCCCCGGATCGTTCTGGTTGTCCACCGCCCAATACTTGAAGAGGCCGTGCCGACCGCCGGGGAATTCGGCGGTGATCGTCTCCACCGCATCGAGGCGCCCGCCTGCACTGACGATGAGATCGACGTCGTAGTTGCTGAAGACCACTGGATCGTTGGCGTCAGAAGCCTCGGACGACGGGCGGAACACGACCGGCCACAGCACCCCAACGGCGATGAGCGCCAACGGAATAAGCATCAGAAAGAAGCGCCGCACGCCAATCTCCTGTCCGCAGCGGGTCACGCTGCCCGCACTACCCTATGTGCAACGGGTCGATTTGCACACGCACCGGCTCGTTCTCGCGGCGCGCACTGAGCACACCGGCGGCGCGCCGCAACGCCGCCGCGAGCGGCAGTCCGGCGTCGCGCGGCACCCGCACCAGCATCCGATTGACAGACTTCTCCGGCGGCGTGCCGGGCGGTCGACGTGCACCGGGCGGCAGGTCGACGGGCCCGAGCACGTCGGCGTCGTCGGGCAGTTCGGCGGTGTCGATCATCGCGCGCACAGCGTCGGGCGCCCCGTCGATCGCGGCCATGTGCACCGCGGGTGGCAGTCCGACCTCCGCGCGGGCGTCGAGCTCGGATTCGGCGTGGCCGACAGGATCCCACCGGATCAGCGCCTGCACAGTGGGGATGGCGGATTCGGCGACCACCGCCACGACGCCGCCGTCGGCACGGCTGCGGACGAGGGCGGCGGCGGCCATCCAGCGGCGCAACGCGTCCTCGGAAGCCCGCAGATCCTGCCGTCCGAGCAACGCCCACGTGTCGAGGAGCAGGGCGGCGCCGTAACGGCCTGCGGCGAGCGGTTCCGCGCCGGGTGTCGACACGACCACGGCCGGCTCCGCAGGCACCGCGGCGACCATGGCGTCACCACCGGATGTCACGACGGTGACGCCGGGAAATGCGCGGCCCAGTTCCTCGGCTGTCCGACGGGCGCCGACGACGACGGCCCGCACGGCGTCGGATCCGCAGCGCGTGCAGCGCAGTGCGGGTTCCTCTCGGCCGCACCACCGGCACACCGCGCCCGCGGCGTCGCGTGCGGGCAGCGACAGCGGGCCCGTGCAGTGCCGGCAGCGGGCGATCGTGCGGCAGCGATTGCACGCCAGCGCAGGCACATATCCGCGGCGGGGTACCTGGACGAGTACGGGCAGCCCGGATGTCAACGCCGTACGCGCGGCCTGCAGCGCCATCGTGGGCAGGCGCGCCGTCCGTGCCGCCGGATCGCGTTCCTGGGCGAAACCGCTGTCTTCGATCGCTATCACGCGCGGCGACCGTGCCCGCACCTCCTGTCGGGTGGCCACCAGATCGTGCGCCCAGCCGGTGCGGACCAGCGCCTGCGCCTCGGCGGTTCGCGCATAACCACCGATGAGCGACGCACAGCGCAGCTGGTGAGCCCGCAGCATCGCTACCTCTCTGGCGTGCGGGTAGGGCGCGCGCGGCTCGGCGAGTGTGTCGTCACCGTCGTCCCACACCATCACCAGTCCCAGATTCGCCACCGGCGCGAAGACCGCGCTGCGGGTACCGATGACGATGCGCGCCCCGCCCCGCAACACCGACAGCCATCGCCGATAGCGTTGTGCGGGGCCAAGTCCCGCGGACAGCGCCACCACATGAGCCTCGTCGGCCAGGGCGATGGCCGCGGCGTGCATCGCGTCGACGTCGCGCTGGTCGGGCAGGACGATCAGGGCGGCACGGCCGGTGTTCGCGGTCGCCGCGGCCAGTTCGGCAAGCCGTCCGGGCCAACTTTCCCCGGGCAGCGCCTGCCACACCGCGCGTGCGGCGCGCCCGTCGTACACGGCGGCGACGTACTGCTGGCCGCCGCGGTACGCGGCCCACGCTGTGGTGTCCACGGGTTCGACGGCCAAGGGTTTCTGCTGCGATGGGAGCTGCTTTTCCACGTTGGCATGTCGCGGTGGGACGGCGAGCCGCAATACGTCGGCCCGGGTGCCCCCATACCGGGCGGCGACGGCGTCGGCGAGCCTGCGCACGTCGGGCGTCAGCACGGGCTCGGCGGAGACAACCCGATCCAGCCAGCCGAGCTTCCCGACATGGTCCGTCTCCGAACGCCTTTCGAGCACGAATGCGTCGACCAGTCGGCCGTGAAAGCGCACCCGCACACGCACCCCGGGCTGCGCATCGTCGGACTGTTCGGCGGCGACCAGATAGTCGAATTCGCGGTCGAGGTGCGGTACCGACAGCATCGGCAGCACGCGCGCAATGGGCTCGTGCTCGGCCGGCTGCCGGGTACTGGTCACCACCTATGCAGATGTAGCAGACGGCGCCGACGGCTCTACCGGGCGGCCGAAGAAGAAGCCGGCGGTGATCAGCAGCAGCGACGTCGCGTACGCCCACCAGATGGGCACGGCGAGCATCTCGTTGCCCAAAACGAACTTGGAGATGCCGATCATGCCGTCGGACACCGCGAAGCACACCGCGCCGAGCGCGGTCCACGGCGTCGGCAGCCGGGCCATCTGCGCCGTGCACACCATGGCGCCGAGCACCGCGATGTAAAGAGTCACCGGTACGGCCATCCCCTCGGCGATCAGCCGCGGCCAGAACCACACCAACAAGGCGATGCAGGCGCACACCGTGACGGCCGCGGCCGCCAGCCGGGGAGTCGACCGCGCCGCCAGCGGGAGGAGCGCGGCCAGGAAGCACAGGTGCGCGACGAGGAAGGCGCCGAGGCCGAGCACGAACGACGGCTCCCACCACGGCATCGCCAAGAAGAAGTCGCCCGCCGCCGAGAACAGCAGCGCGGCCAGCAGCCATCGGCGTTCGCGAGCGACGGGGTGCGTCAGCGCGGCGGCGGCGAGCAGCACCGCCGTCGCGGCCTTGACCTCGGGTTGCAGTGCGAACTGGCCGGTCAGCTCGGCGCCGGCCGGCAATCGGAGCGCCGTCACGATCAGAAACGCGCCGTAACCGGCGCCGACGACCGCGGCCGTTACCCACAGAAGCCTGGTTCGCGGGTGTGCGTACCGTGTCCCCATGTCTGTCTCTGGGGACAAACCGGCCGTCGACGCCATCCTGCAGAAGGTAATGGAATCCGTCCCGTTTCAGTTGACAACCGACGGAGGTGTTGAAGAAGCGCGCCGACGTTTCCGCGATATCCCCCGCGTGGAGGTCCATCCGGAGGTGCGCAGCGAGGACCGTGTGATCGACGGGCCCGCCGGCCCGATCGCGATCCGCGTCTACCGGCCGGCCGCCGACAGTGACACCCCGTCGCCGGTGGTGGTGTTCCTCCACGGCGGCGGATGGTCGGTCGGCGATCTGGACACCTACGACGGCATCGCCCGTCGTCACGTGGCCGGTGCGGACGCGATCGTCGTCTCAGTCGACTACCGGTTGGCGCCCGAGCACCCCTACCCCGCCGCAGTCGACGATGCGTGGACGGCAACGCAGTGGGTGGCCGAGAACGCGGCGACGCTGGGCGGCGATCCGGGTCGGCTGGCGGTCGCCGGGGACTCCGCAGGCGGCAACCTGGCCGCCGTGGTCTCTCAGCTCGCGCGTGACGCAGGAGGGCCACGAATTCGGTTTCAACTGTTGTGGTATCCCGCGACGACCTTCGACACGTCATTGCCGTCGTTCACCGAGAATGCAAATGCGCCGATCCTCGATGTCGACGGGTGCAAAGGTTGCACGCGTTGGTATCTCGGCGATCTCGACATCTCCGATATGCCCGCGACGTTGGCGCCCGCCCGCGCGGAGGATCTCTCCGGTCTTCCGCCGGCCTACATCGCCGTCGCGGGTCACGACCCGCTGCGCGACGACGGCAAGCGGTATGCCGAACTGCTGCGCGCCGCAGGGGTGCCTGTCGAACTGCACACCGCGGAGACACTGGTGCACGGCTACGCCGGGTACGACGGGGTGGTACCTGCTGCCACGGACGCCGTCGAGCGCGCACTGTGTTCGCTTCGGAGCGCGTTACACGTGGGATGAGTTCGCGACCGGCCTGCGGTGAATTGCTGGCGGCTGCAGACGTTCCCGTCGAGCACCATCGCGCGCGGCACTTGCGCTCCTCGACGTGGGACCGCACGATGGGTAGAGCGACACCGCCCAACGACGGGAAGCCATATGACAGTGCCCCGGTACGACACCGTCATCGTCGGCGCCGGTTTCTCCGGCATCGGCACCGCCATCAAACTCGACAAGTCCCGGATGGGCAGTTATCTGGTGATCGAGGCGGGTGACGGGCCGGGTGGGACTTGGTACTGGAACACGTATCCCGGTATAGCCGTGGACATTCCGTCGTTCTCCTACCAGTTCTCCTTCGAGAAGAGCCCGAACTGGACACGCACCTACGCGCCGGGACGGGAACTGAAGGCCTACGCCGAGCACTGCGTTGACAAATATGACCTGCGCCGCAAGATCCGATTCAACACCAAGGTGCTCGGCGCGACCTTCGACGACGACGACAACCTATGGCGCGTACACCTCGACACCGGCGACTCGGTGACAGCCAGGTTCCTCGTCAACGCCAGCGGCGTGCTGATCACCCCCAATATGCCGGACATCGACGGTGTCGACTCGTTCGCCGGCGTGACGATGCACACCGCACGCTGGGATCACGAGCAGGACCTCACCGGTAAGCGGGTCGCCATCATCGGGACCGGCGCGTCCGCCGTGCAGGTCATCCCCGAGATCGCGCCGATCGTGGAACGCCTGACGGTTTTTCAGCGCACCCCGATCTGGTGCCTCCCCAAGCCTGACGTGCCGCTGTCGCCCAGGACCCGGCGACTGATGCGACTCCCCGGTGGCCCGACAGTGCAGCGTGTGCTCAGCCAGGCGTACGTCGAACTGACCTTCACGTTGCCAGCGCAGTACTTCACCCTCAACCCGATGGCCAAGAACATGTCGCAGATCGGCAAGTCGTATCTGCGCAAGCAAGTCCACGACCCGGAGGTGCGTGACAAGCTCACTCCGCGCTACGCCGTCGGCTGCAAGCGCCCGGGCTTTCACAACACGTATCTTTCGACGTTCAACCGAGACAACGTCGAGCTGGTGACCGAGCCGATCGACAAGATCACCGGATCAGGCGTGGCGACCGTCGACGGTGAGACCCGCGACGTGGACGTGCTGATCCTGGCGACGGGGTTCAAGGTGATGGACATCGAGGACAATCCGACCTACCCGGTGACCGGTGCCGGCGGCCGTTCGTGGAGCGAGCATTTCAGCGAGCGGCGCCTGCAATCGTATGAAGGCGTCGCCGTGCCCGGTTTCCCGAACTTTTTCACGGTGTTCGGCCCGTACGGGTACGTCGGGAACTCGTACTTCTCGCTGATCGAGACCCAGACGCACCACATCGTGCGCTGCCTGAAACAGGCTCGCAGAAAGCGCGCCAACCGCGTAGAGGTCAAACAGGAGGCCAACGACCGGTACTTCGCCGAAATGATGGGCAAGCGGCACCGGCAGATCTTCTGGCAGGACACGTGCAAGGACGCCAGGAGCTATTACTTCGACAAGAACGGTGATGTGCCGTTGCGATCGGCCAGCACGCTCCAGACATATTGGCGCGCCCGACGCTTCCCGCTCACCGATTACGAGTTCAGTCCCTAGTCGGCTTCTTCCGTTTGCAATCTTCTCGCCGCATCCGGTGTCGCGCTGAAAAGCCTTGGAGCGCATACGCTTGAGGCATCTCCCAACCGTGTGAAATCTTCCGTGTCGTCGACGTCTCCCGCTGGCCGCACTACGCTCGGTGAATCAATCGATCACTGAGTGGGGGCCAGCCATGCAGAGTTTGACGTTTGAAGACATCCCGGTTGCCGTCGACGGGGAGGGCGTGGACTTTCGCAGCCAACAAGTAGGCGAGATGTCCATCGCGTGGGTGAAGCTCGGCGCCGGTGCAGACCTGCGACCGGCGCTGGCGGGACTGCCCGGCGACATGTGCCAGTGCCCGCACTGGGGTTACATGCTGAGCGGGCAGCTTCGCATGCACACGAGCAGCGGTGAGCAGACCTACAACGCGGGTGAGGCGTTCTACTGGGCCGCCGGGCACGCGCCGGAGGCCGTCACCGACTGCGAGTACATCGACTTCTCGCCGACCGAAGAACTACAGACGGTCCTGCGCCACGTCACCGGCGGCTAGACGGCCGCCTTCAGCTCGTCGACCTTGTTGACCTGTTCCCAGGGCAGCTCGACGTCGGTGCGACCGAAGTGGCCATAGGCGGCGGTCTGCGCGTATATCGGCCGCAGCAGATACAGATCGCGCACGATCGCGCCGGGCCGCAGGTCGAACACCGAGGTGATCGCCTTCTCGATACGGGCCGGGTCGACGGTCTCACTGCCGAAGGTCTCCACGAACAGCCCGACGGGGGCCGCCTTGCCGATCGCGTAGGCGACCTGCACCTCGACCCGCTCCGCCAACCCGGCTGCAACCACGTTTTTTGCCACCCAGCGCATCGCATACGCCGCGGAGCGGTCCACCTTGGACGGATCCTTGCCGGAGAACGCGCCGCCGCCATGACGGGCCCAGCCGCCGTAAGTGTCGACGATGATCTTGCGGCCGGTCAGACCTGCATCACCCATCGGACCACCGAGCACGAACTTGCCGGTCGGGTTGACCAGCAGCCGGAAGTCGGAGGTGTCCATCGTGTCGTGGTTGAGGTCGGCCAGCACGGTGTTGACGACCTTCTCCCGGATGTCGGGCGCCAGCGTGGCGTCCAGGTCGATACCGGCGGCATGCTGCGTCGAGAGCACCACGGTGTCGAGGCGCACCGGAGTAGTGCCGTCGTATTGCACGGTGACCTGGGTCTTACCGTCGGGACGCAGGTAATCCAGCACGCCGCTCTTGCGAACCTCGGTCAGCCGGCGCGACAGCCGGTGCGCCAGGGCGATCGGCAGCGGCATCAGTTCGGGGGTGTCCCTGATGGCGTATCCGAACATCAGGCCCTGATCACCGGCGCCCTGGGCGTCCAGCGGGTCACCTGCGCCTTCGACGCGCGTCTCGTGAGCGGTGTCGACGCCCTGCGCGATATCGGGCGACTGCGCGCCGATTCCGATGTTGACGCCGCAGGTCTCGCCGTCAAAACCCTTCTCCGAGGAGTCGTAGCCGATGTCGAGGATGCGAGCCCGCACGGTGTTGGTGATGTCCGCGAACGCTTCCTTGGCCGTCGTCGTGACCTCGCCGACGACGTGTACCTGGCCGGTGGTGACCAATGTTTCGACCGCGACGCGTGATTTGGGATCGTCCGCGAGCAACGCGTCGAGCACCGAGTCGCTGATGGCGTCACAGATCTTGTCGGGGTGGCCCTCCGTCACCGACTCACTGGTAAACAGCCGAGCTTCACTCACGGTGTGATCCTTCCACCCAAGTCACCTTGAGATAGTTAGTTAGTCAAATTATATGCTTGCTCGTTTTGCACCCAAGCGCGTGCAAAGGTTCCGCACAACCCTTTCACGGCCCCGGAGTCGTGATTCGCGTTACCCGCTACCGTCCTGCACCACCGCCACGATCGCGTCCACGATACGGCTGGCCATCAGAGTTTTCGAACCGTGCTCCAATGCGGACTCCGTGCCGTCGGCAGCCAGCAGCCATCCGTCGTTGTTGTCCACTTCGAAAGCCCGATTCTCGCCGACGGCGTTGACCACCAGCAGATCGCATCCCTTGCGCTGCAATTTGGTTCGAGCATGGAACAGCACATCCCCGTTCGCATCGCCGGTCTCGGCGGCGAATCCGACGATGGCGCGCATGTTGGGCAGCTGGCCGTCGGTCCGCGCCCGGACGGCGCCCGCGAGCACGTCGTCGGTGCGGGTGAGCTCGATGACCGGTGCCGCAGCATCGGGGTCCGCGGACTTCTTGATCTTGTTGGTCTCCACCTGAGACGGGCGGAAATCGGCGACCGCAGCGGCCATCACCAACACGTGCGCGTCTGGTGCATGCTTCGAGACGGCGTCCCTGAGCTGCGCAGCCGAGCCGATGTGGACCACGTCCACCCCCGCGGGGTCGATCAGGCCCGCGGTATTGCCTGCGATGAGCGTGACGTCGGCCCCGCGCTGTGCCATCACCCGCGCCATCGCATAGCCCTGCTTGCCCGAACTCCGGTTGCCGATGAATCGCACCGGGTCGATCGGTTCGCGCGTGCCGCCTGCGGTGACGAGGACCTTGACGCCGGCCATGTCATACGGCAGGGCGTCTCCGCGCTCCAGCAGCAGGTGGGCGAGGGTGGAGATCTCCTCGGCCTCCGGCAGTCGGCCCGCGCCGCTGTCGGCGCCGGTGAGCCGCCCGGATGCCGGCTCCAACACCACCGCGCCCCTGCGCCGCAGCGTGGCCACATTGTCCACAGTGGCCGGGTGCAACCACATCTCGGTGTGCATCGCGGGAGCGAAGAGCACCGGACATCGCGCGGTGAGCAGTGTGGCGGTCAGCAGGTCGTCGGCACGGCCGGCGACAGCTCGCGCCAATAGATCGGCCGTCGCCGGGGCGACCACGACGAGGTCGGCCTCTTGCCCGATCCGGACGTGGGGCACCTCGTGGACGTCATCCCAGACGCCGGTATGAACAGGGTTTCCGGAGAGCGCTTCGAACGTCGCCGCACCGATGAAGCGCAGGGCGGACTCGGTGGGAACGACGCGAACGGCGTGGCCCGCCTCGGTCAGCTGCCGGACGACGGTGGCCGCCTTGTAAGCGGCGATGCCACCGGCGACGCCGACGATGATCCGCTTGCGTTCGGTCACTTCAACCCTTCGCCCAAGGACTCATCGCCGGGCTCCTCCGCTACTCGCCTTCGGTGTGCTCGAGTAGGTCGCCGTGAATCTCGCGCATCGCGATCGACAGCGGTTTCTCCTGCAGACCGGGCTCGACCAGCGGTCCCACGTATTCGAGGATGCCGTCGCCGAGCTGGTTGTAGTAGTCGTTGATCTGGCGCGCGCGCTTGGCGGCGTAGATCACCAGCGCATACTTGCTGGACGCGCGGTCGAGCAGCTCGTCGATGGGCGGATTGGTGATACCCAACGGGGTGTCATAGGCGCCGGCGCCGGGTGCGATGTCGTCGACAGCGGTCAACTGGGCGTCGGCGTGGGGGGTGCTCACGTAGAAGATCTCCAGACGGTTATGCGTGAAATTTGGGTGGCTCACCGCGGGCCACCAGCAAGGATACCAATTCAGAGCAGGCAGACTCCAATTCGCTGTTCACGACGACGACATCGAAGTCGTTCTGAGCTGCCAGTTCGTCGCGTGCAGTGGCCAGTCGGCGGGCCATTACTTCGGCGTTTTCGGTACCGCGCCCGATCAGCCGGCTCTCCAGGGCCTCCCAGCTGGGCGGCGCGAGGAAGACCGTGAGGACTTCCGGCATGGATTTCTTGACGGCTCGAGCGCCCGCCAGATCCACTTCGATCAGTACGGGACGGCCCGCTTCGATGGCCTCGCAGACAGGCGCTGCCGGGGTGCCCGAGCGGTGCAGACCGCCGTGGATCTCGGCCCATTCCAGCAGGGCCCCGCTGTCGATCAGCTCCTGGAACCGCTCTGCTGTGACAAACGAATAGTCGATGCCGTCGACTTCACCCGGACGGGGGGCCCGAGTGGTGACGGAGACACTGAAGTGCAAGTCGGGAACGCGGTCACGCAGACAGCGGACGACGGACGATTTCCCGACGGCAGAGGGGCCGGACAACACGATTGCCCGCCCGGCCCCCCGGCCGGCGCTCAACTTATGCGCCCGGAAATTACTGGTCGAACTTTTCCAGCAGCGCCTTGCGCTGGCGATCTCCCAGGCCACGCAGGCGGCGGGTCGGGGCGATCTCGAGTTCGGTCATGATTTCCTGCGCCTTGACCTTGCCCACCTTGGGCAACGCCTCCAGAAGGGCAGAAACCTTCATCTTGCCCAAGACCTCATCGGTCTCGGCATCCTTCAGCACCTGCTTGAGGTTGGTGCCGCCGCGCTTGAGCCGGTCTTTGAGCTCGGCACGTATGCGTCGTGCGGCAGCAGCCTTCTCCAACGCTGCCGCGCGCTGCTCGTCGGTCAACTGGGGAAGGGCCACGGGGTTCCTCCGTCTCTCACACCATCATTGTTTCTTTATCGGCCGCTATGAAAAATTCCACAACAGCCAGCGACGACGACCGTACCCACGCAACCTGACGAAAGCGAACCCCACCCCCTGGTTCTGACGCCAAAAGCCCAGCGTGTAAGGCAGGGCGGCCGGGAGAGCGAAAGCGACCAAAACGGCCCGAAAGCGTCGATTCAAGCCGTTGAGGGGTCGGATTCGCCTGCGTATCAAGGCCTTTCAGTCCACTTGGGGTGCCTTACCGACCCACTCAGCCTGTGGCCTGGACCACACCTCGCCAGCGGTTCACGGTCGGTAAAGAAAATTTTGCCTGGTCACCGCATGTCGGGCGTGTCGCAGCCGCCTGACGGGCCGGTTCGGGGACCTACGCGAGCGTCAATATTCGGAATGAATGCAAAACTTGGGTTTGGGCGTGGCGGGTGGTGCTTATGAGGCTGATGTTGCTTGTGTTGTCAATGTTGTTCGCTGTTGAGGGGCTCGTAGGAGGCCGGCAACGAAATAGGATTCGCCGCGAGGAGGTCGTCGTGGCCGCACGCGTCTGTCGATCCATCGCGCTGGTGCTCGCTCTGCTGGCCGGGGCGGCGCTGGTGAACGTCGCGAGCCCGGCGTGGGCCTGTGGCTGTGGGGCCTACGTCCCCGACAGCCCCGGCTCCTCGGTGGCCGACGAGCGCGCGCTGATCGCCTGGGACGGCACCACCGAGAACATCTTGATGTCGTTGTCGGTGACCGGTTCGTCGGACCGCGCCGCGTGGGTCATGCCGGTGCCGTCCGCTGCGCGTATCACCCTCGGCGACACCGAGGTATTCGAAGCACTCGGCGAGCTCACCGCCCCGAGGATCGAGTACCGCGATTCGTGGTGGCCGACCATTCCCTGGCTGGTGTGGGCGGGATCGCCGCCGGACACCGCGGGCGCACCGTCGGGCGCGGTCAGCGTGCTCGGCCGCCAGCGACTCGGGCCGTTCGACGTCACCCGGTTAGCGGCAAACGATCCTTCTGCGTTGGCAAAGTGGTTGAGTGACAACGACTTTCCTCATCCGGACGGACTGGACGACAACCTGGCACCGTACGTCGCCGACGGTTGGGAGATCGTGGCAGTTCAATTGGTACCCGCTGAAGCCGGCGGTGCACTGACGGGCCCCCTTCAGCCCCTGCGACTCTCGTTCGAGGCCGACACCGTCGTCTACCCGATGCGGCTGTCCCGGTCGGCGACGATGTCGCAGTACATCGACCTGTACGTGTTGGCTCAGCATCGGATGGATCCGTCGACGCTTCCCGTTCCCGCCGACCAGCCGACTCTCGAATTCGCGGGCCGGATCGATCGCAGCGCCTCCCCTGCGTTGGCCGACTACGCCGGGGACGCAGCGTTTCTGACGAGGTGGAAGAACACGATCTGGGACCCGGCGGCGATCGAGAGTGACTACATCTTCGAGCAGGCGCCCGCAGATACGCCCTTCCAGCAGGTCGTCTATCGCACGCGCGATCGCGGCGACCTGACGTACCTGATGTTGCTCGGCATACTCGGCGTCGGCGGCGTCGTCACGATCGTCCTGTTGACGCGGCTCCTGCCGAAAAAGCCGGCGATGCGTTAGCGCTCGAGGAAATCGCTCTTGCGCTGGCAGGTCATAGGCACTCATGCCAGATACGCAACGGCGTCGCGGAACTTCTCGGCCGCGGCGCGCAGTTCGGCGACACCGGGCCCGGCGCGCAGCACCTCCCGCGACACCGCCGGCAGCAGTTGGCCGGCGTGTGCCCCGCCGAGTCCGCCCAGCGCGTCCGGTCGTCCGCCCTGCGCCCCGACGCCCGGCACGAGCACCGGACCGCCCAATGCGCTGACATCGGGCGGTTCGGCGAGCGTCGCGCCGACGACGACGCCGACGGATCCGGGGCCTGGCAAGCGTTCGCGGTTGACCGCGGCCGCGGCGTCCACAATCGACTGCGCGACGGTTCGACCGCCGGTTTGGGCGCGCTGGACGGTCGCGCCCTCGGGGTTGGATGTCGCGGCGAGGACGAAGACACCGCGGCCGTTGGTCTCTGCGGTGTCGAGCAGCGGCTGCAACGATCCGAAGCCCAGATACGGCGATGCGGTCACGGCGTCGGCGGCCAGCGGCGAATCACCCGACCACGCATTCGCGTAGGCGGCCATCGTCGAGCCGATGTCCCCGCGTTTGGCGTCGGCCAACACCAGCACACCGGCGTCGCGCAGCGCGGCAATGGTGTGCTCCAGCACCGTGAATCCCGCGGCACCGTACGCCTCGAAGAATGCCACCTGCGGTTTCACGATCGCGAAGCCGGCGAGCGCCTCCACACAGATATCGCAGAACCGTGACAACCCGTCGGCGTCGGCGCTCAGCCCCCAGGCGCTCAGCAGCTCGGGATGCGGATCGATACCGGGACACAACGGGCCTCGGGCAGCGATCGCCTCGGCCAGCCGGGCCCCGAAAGCCGTCACGGCCCCAGCACGCTGTGCAGCTCCTGCAGCGACATCACGCCGATGTCCCCGCGGATACCGGCCTCGATGCCCTGCACCGCAGCCGAGGCGCCCTGCACGGTGGTCACGCAGGGGATGTTCATCGACACTGCGGCCGAGCGGATCTCGTAGCCGTCGATGCGCGGACCCGAGTTTCCGTACGGGGTGTTGATCACCATGTCCACTTCACCGGCTCTGATCAGGTCCACCGCCGACGACGCCGGTCTGCCGTCCCCCGGCTGCTCGAAGTGCTTGCGTACCTCGTCGCACGGAATGCCGTTGCGGCGCAGCATCTCCGCGGTGCCCGCGGTGGCCAGCACCCGGAATCCCAGATCGGCGAGCCGCTTCACCGGGAACACCAGCGAGCGTTTGTCGCGGTTGGCCACCGAGACGAAAACCGTGCCCTCGGCAGGCAACGATCCGTAGGCCGCAGTCTGGCTCTTGGCGAAGGCACTGCCGAAGTCGTGGTCGATACCCATCACTTCGCCCGTCGACTTCATCTCGGGGCCGAGCAGCGAATCGATCTGCGAGCCATCGGCCTTCCGGAAGCGATGGAAGGGCAGCACAGCTTCCTTGACCGCCACGGGTGCGTTACGCGCGGTCGCCGCACCGTCACCGGTGGGCGCAAGCACACCTTCTTCGCGCAGCTGGGCGATGCTGGCGCCCAACATGATTCGTGCACAGGCCTTCGCCAGTGGAATCGCCGTCGCCTTGGACACGAATGGCACCGTCCTGCTGGCGCGCGGATTCGCCTCGAGCACGTAGAGCACGTCGTCCTTGAGCGCGTACTGCACGTTGAGCAGGCCGACGACCCCGATGCCGTGCGCGATCGCCTCGGTCGCACGCCGCACGGATTCGATGTCACTGCGGCCCAGGGTCACCGGCGGCAACGCACAGGCCGAGTCGCCGGAGTGGATGCCGGCCTCCTCGATGTGCTCCATGATGCCGCCGATGTACACCTCAGTTCCGTCGCACAGTGCGTCGACGTCGATTTCGATGGCGTCCTCGAGAAAGCGGTCCACAAGCACCGGGTGTTCCGGTGAAAGTTCGGTGGCCCGGGTGATGTAGCCCTGCAGGGTCTCCTCGTCGTACACGATCTCCATGCCCCGGCCGCCCAGGACGTAGGACGGGCGAACCAGCACCGGATAACCGATGTCGGCGGCGATCCGGCGGGCCTGCTCGAAGCTGGTCGCGGTGCCGAAGCGAGGCGCGGGCAGTCCGGCGATGTTGAGCACCTCGCCGAACGCGCCACGGTCTTCGGCGAGGTCGATCGCCTTGGGACTGGTGCCGACGATCGGCACACCAGCCTTCTCCAGACGTTCCGCGAGGCCGAGTGGCGTCTGGCCGCCGAGTTGCACGATGGCCCCGACGACGCCGGGACCTCCTGCGCCGGAGGCAGATTCGGCATGGTAGACCTCGAGCACGTCCTCGAATGTCAGCGGTTCGAAGTACAGCCGGTCGGCGGTGTCGTAGTCGGTGGAGACCGTTTCCGGATTGCAGTTGACCATCACGGTCTCGAATCCGGCCTGGCTCAGCGTGGTGGCGGCGTGGACGCAGCTGTAGTCGAATTCGATGCCCTGCCCGATGCGGTTGGGCCCGGAGCCCAGGATCAACACCTTGGGCTTGTCGGTCTGGGGTGCGACCTCGCTCTCGGCTGCGGGGTCGAGTTCGTAGCTGCTGTAGTGGTAGGGGGTCTTGGCTTCGAACTCCGCCGCACAGGTGTCGACCGTCTTGTATACGGGATGAATGCCGAGTCGGGTGCGCAGGGCCCGCACACCGATTTCGCCGGCCAATTCCGGTCGCAGGGCTGCGATTTGACGATCCGACAGGCCGTGGTACTTGGCGCGTCGCAGGAGCTGCTCGTCGAGCACCGGGGCGTCGACCAGCTCGGCGCGCAGTGTGACGAGTCCGGCGATCTGTTCGACGAACCACGGATCGACACCGGAGGCTTCGGCCACCCGCTCGACGGTGGCACCCTTACGCAGCGCCAGTTCGAGGTCGTACAGCCGCCCGTCGGTAGGCGTCCTCAGGCCCGTGAGCAGGTCATCGACGGAAACGTCGGGGTCGGGCTTCGTCCAGAATCCGGCGCGACTGGTTTCCAACGACCGCATCACCTTGCCGAGCGCTTCAATGAAGTTGCGGCCCAACGACATCGCCTCGCCCACGGATTTCATGGTCGTGGTGAGTGTGGGGTCTGCGCCGGGGAACTTCTCGAACGCGAAGCGGGGCGCCTTGACGACGACGTAGTCCAGGGTCGGCTCGAAGCATGCCGGCGTTTCCTTGGTGATGTCGTTGACGATCTCGTCGAGGGTGTAGCCGATCGCCAGTTTCGCGGCGATCTTCGCGATCGGGAAGCCCGTCGCCTTCGACGCCAGCGCACTGGAACGCGAGACGCGGGGGTTCATCTCGATGACGATCAGGCGCCCGTCGGCTGGGTTGACGGCGAACTGGATGTTGCAGCCGCCGGTGTCGACACCGACCTCGCGCAGGATGTCGATGCCGAGGCTGCGCATCTTCTGGTACTCGCGATCGGTCAGCGTCATCGCCGGCGCCACGGTCACCGAATCGCCGGTGTGCACACCCATCGGGTCGAAGTTCTCGATCGAGCAGACGACCACCACGTTGTCGTGACCGTCGCGCATCAGCTCGAGCTCGAATTCCTTCCAGCCGAAAATCGATTCCTCGATCAGAACGTTGGCGCTCGGCGATGCGGCCAGCCCTTCGCCGGCCATCCGGTCCACATCCTCTGCGGAGTAGGCCATGCCCGAACCGAGCCCGCCCATCGTGAACGAGGGCCGCACCACCACCGGCAACCCAAGCTCGGCGACCGTCTCACGGACCTCGTCCATCGTGAAACACACCCGGGAGCGGGCAGATTCGCCGCCGACCTTGCTGACGATGTCCTTGAACTTCTGCCGGTCCTCGCCCCGCTGGATCGCCTCGAAATCCGCGCCGATGAGTTCGACACCGTAGCGCTCGAGCGCGCCGTTCTCGTAGAGCGCGACGGCGGTGTTCAACGCAGTCTGCCCGCCGAGGGTGGCCAGCAACGCGTCGATCTTGTTGCCGCGCTCGGCCTGTTGGGCGATGACCCGCTCGACGAATGCCGGGGTGATCGGTTCGACATAGGTGTGGTCGGCGTACTCGGGGTCGGTCATGATGGTTGCCGGATTGGAGTTGACCAGGCTCACCTCCAGGCCCTCGGCACGCAGGACACGGCACGCCTGCGTTCCCGAATAGTCGAACTCACAAGCCTGGCCGATGATGATCGGCCCGGAGCCGATCACGAGCACGTGGTTCAGGTCACGGCGCTTCGGCATCAGCGGCCCTCCGCCATCAGGTCGACGAACTGGTCGAACAGGTAGTTCGCATCGTGTGGGCCCGCAGCGGCCTCGGGATGGTACTGCACCGAAAAGGCTCTCCCATCCACCAGTTTGATGCCCTCGACGACGCCGTCGTTGGCGCAGGTGTGACTGACGATCGCGGTACCGAAGTCGGTGTCGAACGTCTCACCGGCTTCACCTTCGAGTGCGAACCCGTGGTTCTGCGCGGTCACCGCGACCCGACCGGTGGCGTGGTCCATGACGGGCACGTTGATGCCGCGGTGACCGAAGACCATCTTGTACGTCGAGCGTCCCAGCGCGCGGCCGAGGATCTGATTGCCGAAGCAGATGCCGAAAAGCGGTATCCCCGCGCCGAGGACTTCCCGTGTCACACCGACGATGTGGTCTGCGGTGGCGGGGTCGCCGGGCCCGTTGGACAGAAAAACGCCATCGGGATTGAGGTCGGCGATCTGGTCGTACGTGACCGTTGACGGCAGCACGTGGCTGCGGATGCCGCGGGCGGCGAAGTTGCGCGGTGTGTTGGTCTTGATGCCGAGGTCGATCGCCGCGACGGTGAAGCGTGGAAGTCCTTCGGGTTCGACGATGTACGTGGCGTCCGTGCTGACCTCGCCGGCCAGGTTGGCGCCCAGCATCGACGGCTGATCGCGGACACGGGCGAGCAGTTCGTCGGCGTGCGCGAGCGACTCGCCCGAGAACACTCCGGCCCTCATCGAGCCGAGGCTGCGCAGGTGCCGTACCACGGCGCGGGTGTCGATTCCCGCCACCCCGACGATGCCCTGACGGACGAGCTCGTCGTCGAGAGTGCCTGTCGCGCGCCAGTTCGACGCCCGTGGGGACGGATCGCGGACGGCGTAGCCGGCCACCCAGATCTTGTCGCCGCGGCTTTCCGCGTCCTCCTGATTCCACCCGGTGTTGCCGATCTGCGGGGCGGTGGCCACCACGATCTGCCCGTGATAGCTCGGATCGGTCAACGTTTCCTGGTACCCGGACATGCCGGTGGAGAACACCGCTTCGCCGAGCGTCTGGCCGATCGCCCCGAACGCCGTGCCGGTGAAGATGCGTCCGTCCTCCAGGACCAGCACCGCCCTGCTCGTGCTCATGCGGTCTCCAGCCACGGCTCGTACGCTGCGCGGTTGTCGGCGCGGAACCCGGTGTCGATCTCGGTGCCCGACGGCAGGCGCCACCGGATCGCGAGAATGCCCTCGTGGGTCAGTGCCCTACCGGCGACGCCGCGTTCGGTGCGGATCGCGGTGATCGACTCTTCGGGTATCCAGATCGGGCCTGCGCCACTGCGCTGCAACATGATCCCTTCGGGGTAGCGGGTCAGCACCGCCTTGTGACGGAATGCGAGATCGCCGACGGCGACGCGGTCGTTCCAGTGCGGGACCAGCGTGCTGCCGACGTAAAGGCCCTTGGTGGCGGAAATGATGGCCGACCCCACCGTGTCGGGCAGCGGCGGCAGCGTGCCGATCAGTTCGGCCTGCCGCTCTGCGCGGCGACGCCAGCCGCGCAGCATCGCCTGGATGATGACGGCAATCAGCACGGCCAGCACCGCGGCCATGATCAGCGACCCGACCAGCGTCCCGGTGTTCACGCGGGACTCTTCCCGTCGCGAGCAGTGACCTTGCCCCGCAACAGTGTCAACGTCACCGTCGCAGGCAACTCCATCGATTCGTACGGAGTGTTCTCGGAGCGGCTCGCCAGCTCGGACCCCGCCACCGTCCACGTCGCGTCGGGATCGACGACGGTCAGGTTGGCGGGCTCACCGATCTCCAGCGGTCGGCCCTGGTCCGGCAATCCGACGATGCGGGCCGGGTTCTCGCTCATCACTCGGGCTAAGTCGCGCCAGGTGAGCAGGCCGGGACGCACCATGGTCTGGACGACCACCGACAGCGCGGTCTGCAGGCCGAGCATCCCAGGGCGTGCGTGGGCGAACTCGCACATCTTCTCGTGCTCGGCATGCGGCGCGTGGTCGGTGGCGACGCAGTCGATCACCCCGTCGGCAAGCGCCTGGCGAAGGGCCTCCGCGTCGGTCGCCTCACGAAGCGGTGGATTCACCCGGTTTCGGCCGTCGTAGGAAGCCAGCCGGCCGTCGTCGAGCAGAAGATGGTGTGGTGTCACCTCGGCGGTGATCGAAATGCCTTGTTCCTTGGCCCATCTGACGATCTCGACAGTGCCCGCGGTGGACGCATGGCAGATGTGCACGCGCGCGCCGGCGTCGCGGGCCAGCAACGCGTCGCGGGCGACAATGGACTCTTCGGCCGCTCGAGGCCAGCCCGCCAACCCCAGCAGCGCCGCGTTGGGCCCCTCGTGTGCCACGGCACCGACGGTGAGCCGGGGCTCCTCGGCATGCTGGGCGATGAGCACGCCCAGGCCCGTCGCATATTCCAGTGCGCGGCGCATGATCAGCGGATCGTGAACGCAGATGCCGTCATCGGAGAACATCCGCACCTGCCCGGCACCGTTGGCCATCATGCCCATTTCGGTGAGCTGGGCACCGGCCAGACCCATCGTCACCGCACCGACGGGATGCACGTCGACGAGCCCGACCTGCTGGCCGCGGTGCCACACGTGATCGGTGACGACCGGGCTGTCTGCGACCGGGTTGGTGTTGGCCATGGCGAACACCGCCGTAAAGCCACCCAAAGCCGCTGCAGCCGAGCCGGTTTCGATGTCCTCGGCGTACTCCCGGCCGGGCTCGCGCAGATGGGTGTGCAGGTCGACGAATCCGGGAAGAAGGATCTGACCGGTAGCGTCGACGACATCGGCATCGGCATCGGCGGGAACGTCGAGCCCGGCACCGATGTCGGCAATCTGGCCGTCGGAGACGAGCACGTCGACCCGGTCGCCCTCGCCGTAGAGCCGCACCCCGCGGATCAGGACGCTCATACGCTCATCGCTTCCACCTCAGCGCCCACCAGCAGGTGGAACAACACCGCCATTCGGATATGCACACCGTTGGAAACCTGCTGCAGGACAGCCGATTGCGGAGAATCAGCGACGGAGAACGCGATCTCCATGCCGCGCACCATCGGACCGGGGTGCAGGACCACCGCGTTACCCGGAAGTAGTGCCTGGCGCTTTTCAGAGAGGCCGTAGAGCACCGAGTACTCGCGCGCGGATGGAAAGAATCCGCCGGTCATCCGCTCGGCCTGCACACGCAGCATCAGCACCGCATCGGCGACGGGCAATTCGGCGTCAAGATCATGCGACACGGTCACCGGCCAGTCTGCGACCCCGACCGGCAGCAGCGTGGGCGGGGCGACGAGCACCACTTCGGCGCCGAGTGTGTCGAGCAGCAGCACGTTGGACCGCGCGACCCGGCTGTGCAGCACGTCGCCGACGATGACGATGCGCTTGCCTTCGATGTCGCCGAGCCGTTGGCGGATGGTGAGCGCGTCGAGCAGTGCCTGCGTCGGGTGCTCGTGAGTGCCGTCGCCGGCGTTGATCACCGACGGGCCACCCTGCTCGGTGAGTGTCCACTCGGCAAGCTGCTGGGCCGCCCCAGAGGCGGGGTGGCGGATGATCAGGGCATCGGCCCCGGCGGCACGCAGGGTGAGGGCGGTGTCTCGAAGCGACTCACCTTTGGAGACAGACGATCCCGACGCGCTCACATTGATGACGTCGGCACTCATCCACTTACCTGCGACCTCGAATGACACCCGCGTGCGGGTGGAGTTCTCGTAGAACATCGTGATGATGGTGCGGCCACGAAGCGTCGGCAGTTTCTTGACCTCGCGGCCGAGCAGAGCCTGGCTGAACCGGTCGGCGTTGTCGAGAATCGCCAGCGCTTCAGCCCGCGACAGGTCGCCGGTCGAGAGCAGGTGCTTCATCTTGCGGGCCCTCCCTGCGGTGCGATCCAGATGCCCTCGACGTCGTCGTCTTCGGTCAGCCGCACCTTGACGTTCTCGGCCCTCGACGTCGGCACGTTCTTGCCGACGTAGTCGGCCCGAAGCGGCAGCTCCCGGTGCCCGCGGTCGACGAGAACGGCGAGCTGGACGGCGCGGGGACGACCGATGTCGCGCAGTGCGTCCAATGCCGCGCGCACCGAGCGGCCGGTGTAGAGGACGTCGTCGACCAGGATCACGAGCGTGCCGTCGATGCCGCCCTCGGGAATCGACGTGTCCTCGAGCGGGCGGGGCGGCTTGCTGTCGAGATCGTCGCGGTAGAGGGTGATGTCCAGCGCCCCGCGCGGAACGTCGACGTCGGCGAATTCCTTGATCTTCTCAACGAGTCGCGCGGCCAAGGTGACGCCGCGGGTGGGAATGCCGAGCAGGATGACGTGGGGAGCATCGGGACCGTCGAGTGCGGTCTTCTCGATGATTTGATGGGCCATGCGGGAGATGGTCCGGCTGACGTCCGCTGCGGACATCAGTTCCCGGTCGGTGCCAGGCGCGCCCAAGGTAACCCTGACCTCCTTCTCCGCCTCTCGGGACGGCTCTTTAAAGGATGTCGAAACTGCGGGGAGCTTAGCACCTGCATTTCGGCCCGCCACACACGACACCATCGGTCCCCGGTGCTTCAGTACGCTGACGTCGATGAAGCTCGACGGTAACCAGACATCCATCCAAGAGGCCATCGACGCCGGGTTGCTCGCCGGGGCCGTGACGCTGGTGTGCCACGCCGGGGAAGTGCTGCAAGTCAACGAGCTCGGCTACCGCGACGTCGACGCGGGCCAGCCGATGCAACGGGACACGATCTTCCGTATCGCGTCGATGACCAAACCCCTGACCGTCGCCGCCGCGATGAGCCTGGCCGAAGAGGGCAAGCTGTCGCTGTCCGACCCGGTCTCGACCTGGCTGCCCGAGCTGGCCGAAATGCAGGTGCTCGTCGATCCGCGCGGCCCGCTCGACAAGACCACTCCCGCCCACCGGCAGATCACGATCGACGATCTGATGACCCACCGCAGCGGGCTCGCCTACACGTTCTCCGTGCTCGGTCCGCTGAGCAAGGCATACGGACGGATGTCCTTCCGCCAGGATCAGGACCGCTGGCTGGCCGAGCTGGCGACGCTGCCGCTGGTGCACCAGCCCGGCGATCGCCTCACCTACAGTCACGCCACAGACGTCCTGGGTATTGCGCTGTCGCGGATCGAGGGCAAGTCACTCTCTGACGTCTTGTCGGAGCGTATCTTTCAGCCGCTCGGGATGGTCGACACCGGCTTCTCGGTGGGCACCGCGAGACGCCCACGCGCCGCGACGATGTACAAGCTCGACACAAATATGGCGCTGCAGCACGACGTGATGGGTCCGGCGCCGATCATCGATCCGCCGTTCTGCACCGGCGGCGCCGGCCTGTGGTCCACCGCCGACGACTACCTTCGGTTTGCCCGGATGCTGCTCGGCGGCGGCACATTGGACGGTGTTCGAGTGCTGTCGGAGAAATCGGTCGAACTGATGCGCACCGACCGGTTGACCGACGAGCAGAAGCGGCAACCCTTTCTGGGGTCGCCGTTTTGGGTCGGCCGCAGCTTCGGGCTCAACCTCTCCGTCGTGACCGACCCCGCCAAATCACGGCAACTCTTCGGCCCCGGTGGCCTCGGCACATTCAGTTGGCCCGGCGCGTACGGCACGTGGTGGCAAGCCGACCCGAGCAGCGATCTGGTGCTCATCTACTTGATCCAGAATCTCCCTGAAATCAACGCCGACATGGCAGCGGCCGTCGCGGGCAACACCTCGTTGGCGAAGCTGCAAAGCGCGCAACCCAAGTTCGTCCGTCGGACGTATCAAGCGCTTGATCTCTGACGCTACGGTGTTGACATGACCCAGCCCACCGTGGTGATCAGCGGCGCCGGTATCGCGGGCCCCGCACTGGCATTCTGGCTGACCCGCAACGGATATCAAGTCGTCGTCGTGGAGACCGGACCCGGGATCCGGCCCGGCGGGCAGACGGTCGACCTGCGTGGCGCCGGTGGTGACGTCGTCGAACGGATGGGCCTGATGGACGAGATGGAGCGGCGGTCGCTGTTCCAGCGCGGCATTGCATGGGTGAAGTCCGACGGCAGCCGACGCGCGGAGATGCCCGTAACGGCATTCGACGGCAATGGCCCGGTCTCCAAGCTGGAGATCCTGCGCGGCGATCTGGTGGATGTGTTGTACCAAGCCACGAAGGACACGGCGGAGTACCGCTTCAACACCCGGATCTCCGATCTCGCGCAGGATCCCACCGGGGTCGACGTGACGTTGTCCGACGGCAGCACATCGAGGGTGGACCTCGTAGTCGGCGCCGACGGTCCGCATTCCGCGGTGCGGCGCCTGGTGTTCGGGCCCGAGGAACAGTTCGTCAAGCCGATTGGCGGCTACAACGCCTGGTTCTCGGCTCCGGACCGCGTCGGCCTGGACTCCTGGTACCTGATGTATCAGGCACCGGGTGGTCTCAATGCCTCAATGCGGCCATCACACGATCCGTCGATCACGAAGGCCGGGTTGGCCTTTCAGTCGGAGCCGATTGTCTACGATCGGCACAACCTCGATGAACAGCGTGAGATCCTCGTCGAGCGGTTCGCCGGCGCGGGCTGGGAATGCGATGCGCTGTTGGCCGCAGCGCAAGAGGCCGACGACTTCTACTTCGACTCGCTCGCGCAGGTGCATATGCCATCGTGGTCGTCGGGGCGGGTCACCCTGGTCGGCGACGCCGGCTACTGTGCCTCACCGCTCAGTGGCATGGGCACCAGCCTGGCACTGGTCGGCGCCTACGTTCTCGCCGGCGAACTTGGACCAGCGGATTCGCTTGATGCCGAACACTTTCAGGCCGCGCTCAAGCGCTACGGAACTGTGATGCGCCCCTACGTCGACACCTGCCAGGACCTACCCAACAACATCGACCGGTTCGCACCTATGACGGAGAAGGAGATCGCGGACAATGCGATGGCGATGAAGTGGATGCAGCGCTGGCCATTTCGCCCCATCGCCGCCAGGCTGTGGTTCCGGATCGCCGATTCCATCGTGCTGCCGAACTACGCCGACGCGTAACGGGTCACTCCATGCAGCGCGAGAGCACACGCCCGAACTGGAGCAGACGCTGCATCTGGGCCAGTCCGCCGCTGTCGACCGACTTGTAGTAGCGGAACGACTCGCAGTAGATGTCGGTCTCTGTCACCGACTTCTGCCGTGACCGAGTGACGAGTTGGGTGTACATCCGCAGTCTGACCTCCGAAAGCCTGCGAGTGCCGTCGTCAAGCGCCTCGTACTCGGTGGTGAGCACATGGTCGGTGATGGTCGACAGCAGGATCGTGCGCACAGACGCTTTGAGCACCCGGCGCTCGCGATCGTCGACGATCGACGACTCGTCGTCCGCGCGCCAGATGATCAGCCGGTGCCCGTCGGTGAGCACCACCTCCTGCCAAAGGGGGTTTTCGTCGGTGTCACCCCACGATCCGTCGCTGAATCCGCGCGACATGATGAACGACTTGATCGCGGGAAGGTCGATGACGGAACGCAATTGGTCCAGCGCCAGTTCGGGATCACGCAGGTAAACCTTGGCCGCCTCGTCCATACTCGAGTACGGCGCCCAGTCCTGCGGTGCTCCCATTTATGTCCCTACGCCCGAATCACCTGTTCCCCGAACAGCTTCTGCGGCCGCCCGGATCTGCGGTGTCACCAGCATCACCTGACCCAGCACACCATTGACGAAACCCGGTGAGTCGTCGGTGGACAACTGCTTGGCCAGTTCGACGGCTTCGTCGACGGCAACCGGTTCGGGAACATCTTCGGCGTGCAGCAGTTCCCACACCGCCACGCGCAGGATCGCCCGGTCGACAGCAGGCAGCCGGTCCAGCGTCCAGCCCTGCAGATGCGCGGCGATCAGATCGTCGATGTGCGCGGTGTGATCGGTCACCCCACGCGCCACCGTCACCGTGTACGGATTCAGCGGTGAAACGTCGGACTGTGTCTGAGACAGGGTGCTACGCGACTCGGCTACCTCCGCGGGCGTGATCCCGCGCGCCTCGGCTTCGAAGAGCAGGTCGACGGCGCGCTTTCTGGCCTGATGGCGGCCACGGTCGGATCGCCGATTTCTCCCGTCGCCTCGGATGTCAGGCATTCACCCTTCCCAGATAGCTGCCGTCACGCGAATCCACCTTCAGCTTGTCGCCGGTGTTGATGAACAACGGCACCTGGATCTCCGCACCGGTTTCGACGGTGGCGGGTTTGGTGCCTGCGCTGGACCGGTCGCCCTGCAGGCCCGGCTCGGTGTGGGTGACCTCGAGTTCGACGGTGACCGGCAGTTCGAGATACAGCGGCGCGCCGTCGTGAAAGGCGATCTGCACCGGAAGGCTCTCCAGCAGGAACTTGGCGGCATCGCCGACCAGCGACTCCGGCAGCGGGTGCTGCTCGTAGTCCTGGGAGTCCATGAACACGAAGTCCGAGCCATCGCGGTATAGATAGGTGGCGTCGCGGCGGTCGACGGTGGCGGTCTCGACCTTCACACCGGCGTTGTAGGTCTTGTCGACCACTTTGCCCGAAAGCACGTTCTTGAGCTTGGTGCGCACGAACGCGGGGCCCTTGCCCGGCTTGACGTGCTGGAATTCGATGATCTGCCACAATTGGCCGTCAATCTGAAGGACGAGCCCGTTCTTGAAGTCGGCGGTCGATGCCACGGTTGATTGTTCTCCTGTTCAGAGGATCGCCAGTTCCTTGGGGAACCGGGTGAGCAAGTCAGGGTTCGGGTGTGAGTCACTGCCGACGACAAGCGTGTCCTCGATTCGGACGCCGCCGCGGTCTGGCAGATAGACACCGGGTTCCACGGTCACCGCGGAGCCAGCAAGCAGTGTACCGGCGGATGACGCGCTGATTCCCGGCGCTTCGTGAATCTGCAAACCGACCCCGTGCCCCAATCCGTGACCGAAGTTCTCGGCATATCCTGCGTCGGCGATGATCTGTCGCGACGCCGCGTCGACGTCGGAGAGCGTGACCCCGGGCGCCAGCGCCTCTCGGCCGGCTCGCTGCGCGGCCGCCACCAGTTCGTAGAGGTCGAGCTGCCACTGGGCGGCCTGCGACAAGACGAAGGTCCGCGTCATATCGGAGTGGTAGCCGCACACCAGCGCCCCGAAGTCGATCTTGACGAAGTCCCCCGCGGCCAGCACCGCGTCGGTCGGCCGATGGTGCGGGATCGCGGAGTTGGGCCCGGCGGCCACGATGGTTTCGAACGACCTGCCGTCGGCGCCGTGATCTAGCATCAGCGCCTCGAGTTCGCGACCCACCTCTTTCTCGGTACGGCCCGGACACAAACCACCCCGCTCGACGAGATCGTGCAACGCCGCATCGGCGGCCTCACACGCCAACCGCAACAACGCGATCTCGCCGGCGTCCTTGACCTCGCGCAACGCCTCTACCGTTCCCGAAGCCCGGACCAGTTCGGTCCTGTCTCCCGCAGCCTTGGCGAGCACGCTGAACATGTCGACGGTCACCACATGACTCTCGAAGCCGACGCGGGACATTCCGTCGGCCGACGCACGCGCAACGAGATGCGGCCCGCAGGCCCGTTCGATGACGAGTTCGGCGTCGGGCGCCTGCTGCGCGGCCTGGGTGCGGTAGCGCCCGTCGGTGGCCAGCACCGGTGTCGGGTCCTCCGCGCGTATCAGCAGTGCCGCGTTGGACCCCGTGAAGCCGGACAGATATCGCACGTTGACCAGGTCCGATACCAGCATGGCGTCCAGATCGTCGGCGACCAGTCGCTGACGCAGCCGGTCCCGACGCTGTGAAATAGTCACGGTTGTTGAACCTACTCGCTAAGGTGTGGCCTCATGAGTAAGTGGTTGCTGCGCGGACTGGTGTTCGCGGCCCTGATGGTGATCGTGCGATTGCTGCAGGGAGCGATGATCAACACGTGGGAGACCAGGGCCGGGCTGATCAGCCTCATTCTGGTGATCATCTACGCCGTCTGCGTGTTCGTGTGGGGCTTGGCCGACGGCCGCGCCGATGCCCGCGCCAATCCCGATCCGGACCGCCGCGGCGACCTGTCCATGACGTGGCTGCTGGCCGGCCTGTTCGCCGGCATCGTCAGCGGCGCCGTCGCATGGTTCATCCACCTCTTCTACAAGTCCCTCTACGTCGAAGGGCTGATCAACGAGCTCACCACCTTCGCGGCGTTCACCGCGTTGCTGGTGTTCCTGATGGCCATCCTCGGCGTGACCATCGGCCGCTGGGCCATCGATCGCAACCTCGACAAGCAGCCGCGTCGTCATCACGGCCTCGCCCAGTCCGCCGCCGACCAAGAACAAGACCGCGCCGACACCGATGTGTTCGCGGCCGTCCGCCATCCCGGCGGCGAGGCGGCGTCCGACACCGCGACGACCGAAGCGCGCCGCGACAGCTAGTCCCGGTCGCATCCTGACTCACTGAGGCTCGGGCACCCGTGAATCCGGACGAATTCTGCACGTCCGATCAATGGAGCGTGCTGTCGTCTGCCGCGTCGCACTCCCAGTTCGCGGGCGTGCTCGGTGGCTTCCTGATCACCGCGATCGCTCTGCTGATGGACAAGAAGAGCCGCGAGAGCATTCACACGCTCGCACTGTTCTCCTCCGCGGTGCTGATCCTGATGCTGTCCAGCTTCCTGTTCAGCCTGATCACCGGCAACCAGGTGCCTGCGGAGGGCGATGCGCGCGGCATCTGCGCGATCGCGTGGACGCAGGGTGCGGTGTCGACGGGGATGCTGGCGGCGGGCGCGACGGCATTCTTCGGAGGCCTGGGCTGGATGCTCGCCAGCCACGCGGTCAACAGGGTGTCGGAGCAAGACCCCGAGGACGTCGGCGCGTACTGCTTTCTCGCCGACCTGGGTGGCTGGCTGACGTTCGCCGCAGCCATGACGGCGACGCTGATCCTGTCCGAAACCGCCATCGACTATTTGCATTTCATGTACGGCCGCAGGCCCGAGATCTGGGTGACCGGCATCATCATCGCGACTGCCGCGCTGGTCATCATTGCGGATCTCGTGCTTGTGTACGTCCGGACCAAGACGCTGCGCAGGTCATTGGCCGACAGCGGCGCACCGACCCGTCTGGCACTCCGCTCGATCAAGGTCGCCACCATTGCCACGGTGATCCTGGCGATCGCGGCGTCCTGGCTGGCGGTCAGCCTCGCCCGAATCCCCCAAGGCCTGGTTGACAGATCCGACCGCCGGTCTGATCGCGTTCGTCCTGACACTGACGTTCGTGTTACCCACGATCGTCGCGACAGCGATCTGCTACTCGGTGGCCAGCACCGACGAGCGCGCCTCCATCCGAGGAGCTCGAGCCAAAGCAGCGCCGCCACGCTAGACGGTATAGGTGACCCTTGGCGTTCGTTGGGGGTTGCGGGCCGGGGCCCCACTCACCCATGTTCGTGGGTTA
>JAIEPH010000026.1 GCA_019749805.1 Mycobacteriaceae bacterium
CTCTGACCTACCGCGCCGCAGTCGTCCTCGCCGCGATATGTGCATGGCTACGACATTTAGGAGACACGCCCTAGTCGCCTTCCCCGGCAAGAGCGAAACGCCCGTCTGCGGTCTGCTCGACCAGCCCGTCGACCAACAGCGATTCCAGCGCACGGTCCCGCTGCGCGGTGTCGGTCAGCCACGCCATGTCGAGCTGGACCCTAGGGACAGGAGAGCTGTTGCCGCGCAACACATCCAGTAGCCGGCCGCGCACCTGGCGGTCGGTTCCGGCGTAACGCTGAACCCGCCGCACCGGCGCCGCCGCCTCCGGATAACCTCTCGAGCGCCACGCGCAGACACTCAACGGGCACAGCCCGCAGCGAGGTGCGCGCGCCGTGCACACCGTTGCTCCGAGTTCCATCAAGGCCACCGAAAACGTTGGCGCGTCGGCACTATCGGGCAGCAGCGCCGCGACGTCGTCGAGATCGCGGACCGAAGACGGGGAGTCTGCGCGTCCGTGCACGACCCTGGCCATCACCCGGCGCACGTTGGTGTCCACGACGGGGACCCGCTTGCGGTAGGCGAAGCAGGCGACGGCCCTTGCGGTGTACGTGCCGACGCCGGGAAGGGTCAACAACGTCTCGATGTCCGACGGCACGACGTCGTCGTGCTCGGTGGCGATCACCGTCGCGCACTCGTGCAACCGCTTGGCGCGGCGCGGATAGCCGAGCTTGCCCCACGCGCGCAGCACATCGGCCGCGCTCGCGGCTGCGGTCGCCGACGGGGTGGGCCAGCGCTCGATCCACGCCAGCCAGATCGGCTCGACCCGCGCGACCGGTGTCTGCTGAAGCATGAATTCGCTGACGAGAATCTGCCACGGCGAGACGCCGGATCGCCGCCACGGCAGATCGCGCTGCTCGGTGCGGTACCAATCGAGCAGCTGAGGCACAATGTCGGTCATGCCCAACACCAGCCCAGTGACCGCGTGGAAAGCACTCAAAGAGGGTAACGAGCGGTTCGTCGCGGGTAAGCCTGAGCACCCGAGCCAGGGAATCGAACACCGAGCGAGCCTGACCGCCGCGCAGAAGCCGATCGCCGCTATGTTCGGCTGCGGCGACAGCCGAGTTGCCGCCGAGATCATCTTCGACCAGGGCCTCGGAGACATGTTCGTGGTCCGCACCGCCGGTCATGTCATCGATTCGGCGGTGCTCGGCTCGATCGAATTCGCGGTCACGGTGCTCAATGTGCCGCTGATCGTCGTCCTCGGTCACGACAGCTGCGGTGCGGTGAAGGCGACACTTTCGGCGTTCGACGACGGTGTGGTGCCCGGCGGCTACGTGCGTGACATCGTCGAACGGGTGATGCCGTCGATCCTGGCGGGCCGCCGTGAGGGACTGAGCAGGGTCGACGAGTTCGAGGCCCGGCACGTTACGGAGACCGGCGCGCAGCTGATGGCCCGATCGACCGCGATCGCCGATCGCGTCGAGGCGGGCAGCTTGGCGATCGTCGGCCTGACCTACCAGCTGGCCGACGGCCGCGTGGTTTTGCGGGACCATATCGGCGATATCGGCGAAAGCTGAGTCGAGGCTCACTGGCGACACGCCGAGCGACCTCGGACGAACAGGCATAACCCGGCCTTACCGTGTGAATTGTGCTGGATCTAGAACCGCAGGGCCCACTACCCCAACAGATTTACTGGCGCCGCAGGGCACTGGCGCTGGGCGTTGCGGTGATCGTCATCGGCGTGATCGCAGCCCTTTCTGTCGTGATCATCAAGTCCACGGGCGGCACCGAGAACACCGCCGCCGAGCAGCCCGCCCTGCCCGCCGCGACGCCGTTGCCGGGGGAGAACCCCGAGGTCAAGACCCCGATCATGCCGCCGGCGCAGAATGCCCCACCGCCGACGCCCACCCCGACCGCGGCCGTCGCCCCGCCGCCGGTGCTCAACGAGGGCGATGACTGCCCTGATTCGACGCTGGCCGTCAAGGGCATCACGAACCAGCCCCAGTACGTCGTCGGCGATCAGCCGAAGTTCACGATGGTCGTCACGAACATCGGCCTGGTGGCGTGCAAGCGCGACGTTGGCGCCGCGGTGCTGGCCGCCTACGTCTACACGCTGGAGAACGGCAGGCTGTGGTCGAACCTGGACTGCGCGCCATCGAACGAGACGCTGGTCAAAACGTTCCAGCCCGGCGAGCAGGTGACGACCGAAGTGACCTGGACCGGGATGAGCTCGGCACCGAACTGCCCGCTACCGCGGCAACCCATCGGACCGGGCATGTACAACCTCGTGGTCCAGCTGGGCAACCTGCGCTCGGCGGCGGTTCCGTTCGGCCTCGCCGCCCCCGCGCCTGCGCCGCCGCCTGGTGTGGCACCGCCGCCACCGCCCGCGGTGGGTTAAGCCAGCCGGTCGGCGATCGTCGATTCGGCCAACTGCGACAACCCTTCTCGGATGTGGCGCGCCCACATCGATCCGATGCCCTCGACGTTCTGTAGATCGGTCGCGCTCGCGGCCAGCAGTCCCTGCAGTGAGCCGAACGAGCGCACCAGCAGGTCGACGTGGGCGAACTGCAATCGCGGAATGCCCGCCATCGCCCGGTAACCGCGCGAGCTCATCGCCGAATCCTGTGCCTCGGCGGTTGATGGGTAACCGAAAACCCTTGCCAGCGCGGTGAAATCGAGGAGCTCGTTGTCGGAGAGGTGGTCCAGCTCCTCCAACGTTGCGCTGACCTGAGCGGCGGTCGGTGGGTCCGGGTTGGCGTGGTAGTCGCGCACGATCAGCTCGCGCGCGGTCTCGTTGTCGCCGACCAGCTCTTCCAGCTGCAGCTTGAGCTGACGTCCGTCGGTGCCGAGTTCGACCACGTCCGAATCGATTTCCAGGCTGATCCGCCGCACCATCTCCAGACGCTGTACCAACGTCATCACATCGCGCAGCGTGACGAAGTCCTCGATTTCGGCCGTCGACAGTTGCCTGCTGACCTCGTCGAGGCGGGCCTTGTAGCGCTCCAGCGTGTCGATGGTCTGGTTGGCGCGCGACAGGATGGTCGCCGAGTCGGGGATCACGTGGCGTTCGCCGGCCACGTACACGGTCACGATGCTCATCGAATGGCTCACCGAGATCACCGGATAGCCCGTCTGGATGGCGGTGCGTTCCGCCGACCGGTGCCGGGTGCCGGACTCCTCAGTGGGGATCGACGGATCGGGCACCAGCTGGACGTTGGCCCGCAGGATCCGGCTGCCGTCGGAGGACAGCACCACGGCGCCGTCCATCTTGGACAGCTCGCGCAGTCGCGTCGGCGCGTAGCGGATGTCGAGCGAGAAACCGCCGTCGCAGATCGCCTCGACGCTGTCGTCGTAGCCGATGAGGATCAGCGCGCCGGTGCGGCCGCGCAGGATGCGCTCGAGCCCGTCGCGCAGCGCGGTCCCCGGGGCCAGTCGGGAAATGGTCTCGCGCATGGTCGGCCTCGCCAGCGGCACAACGGTGCGTCCGGACCTCCCACCAGGCTTGACAGCCATCGAACCCCTCCTACGACTGGCCGCTATTCTGCGCGATTTCTCGCAGCACCCGCAATGCCGAGCCGATGTTGTCGGCCGAAATCGCGCGCAGTCGGGCGGGCACCGCCGTCACGCCGGGAGGCACTACGGCCGCAGTGAAGCCCAGCCGTGCGGCCTCGGCCAGTCGCCGATCCATACCGCTGACGCGGCGCAGATCGCCCGCCAGTCCGACCTCGCCGATCGCCACGGCCGAGGCGGGCATCGGCAGGTCCATGCACGACGACGCGATCGCCAGTGCGACCGCAAGATCGGCGGAGGGATCAGTCATCCGCATGCCCCCGACCGTCGACAGATAGATGTCGTTGGCGCCGACCGGCAGCTTCGCCCGCTTCTCCAGCACCGCGGTGATCATCGCCGCGCGCGACGAGTCGATACCGCTGACCGCGCGACGCGGCGACCCGCTCGCCGGTGCTCCGATGAGCGCCTGTACCTCACCGATGAGGGGTCGCTTACCGTCGAGCGTAACCGTGACGGCCGTCCCCGACACCGGCTTGGGCCGCTGATCCCGGAACAGTGCCGACGGATCCGAAACACATTCGATTCCGTTGTCGTGCAACAGAAAACAGCCGACCTCGTCGGCCGCCCCGAAGCGGTTCTTCACACCGCGAACCATGCGCAGCGACGACTGCCGGTCACCCTCGAAGTGCAGGACGACGTCGACGAGATGCTCCAGTGAGCGGGGCCCCGCGATCGCACCGTCCTTGGTGACGTGGCCGACCAGAATCATGGCGATGCCGGAGGTTTTTGCAGCCATGGTCAGCGTCGTGGTCACCGCGCGCACCTGGGTGACGCCACCCGTGACGCCCTCGGCTTCAGTCGTCGACATGGTCTGCACCGAGTCGACGATGACCAGGCTGGGCTTCACTTCGTCAATGTGGCCGAGCACCATCTGCAGATCCGACTCGGCGGCCAGGAAGACCTCATCGTGCGTGCAGCCGGTGCGCCCGGCCCGCATCCGGATCTGGCCGGCCGACTCCTCGCCGGACAGGTAGAGCGCGCGCTTTCCGCTCTCGGCCCACCGGTGCGCAGCCTCCAGCAGCAGGGTCGACTTCCCGACTCCAGGTTCACCTGCCAGCAGCGTCACCGAGCCGGGGACCACTCCGCCTCCGAGAACCCGGTCGAGTTCGGTGATTCCGGTGTGGATGTGGCGGGTCTGGCCGGGATCGATCGAGCTGATCGGCACCGCGGACGAGGTGGGGGCCACCGCACGTCGCATCGCGGAGCCGTTGACGGCTGAGAGCACCGCCACCTCGTCGACCGTGCCCCAGGTGCCGCAGTCCGCGCACCGACCGACCCATTTCGCGGTGATGTGGTGGCATTCCGAGCAGCGATACTGCGAACGCGCTTTGGCCACGACAAGACCGTAGCCTCACGGACCGACAGAAAGTCCGTGGTTAGCGGCCGTGTCGCATGTTGCGGTCAGTGACCGCCGGAGCCGCCGCCCGAGTGGCCTGCGCTGCCGCCCTCTTCGCGCCGCGGGCTCTCACCGGCGGAAATCGGCACCGCGAACGTGCCCTCGCCGCTCTTCTCGAACTTGAACGTGAAGTTGTACGTCAAGCCGTTGGTGATCGGCTTCGTCAGCTCCACCTTGGCTTCGGCCGCGTCGACCGTCTCGACGCTTTCGAGCGGAGTGATTTGCCCGTCGGGGGCGCCCACCACGAGGTTGCCCGTCGCCGGCAGGGCGGTGTCGCCGCTGAGCGTGACCGTTCCGACGTCGGATGTGATCGACACCAGCTTGTCGTTGACGTCCGGCGAGTTGTTGGAAGCGACGAAGATCAGTTCCACCTCACTGCCCGGCTGCACGTAATCCGACGTCTGGTTGACCCGCAGGTGGGCGTTGCGTACCGCGATCTGCCCGACGTTCGCGCTGGTGCCGTTCACCGCGGGTTCCTGGGTGGCCGTCTGGGAGACCTGCCCGGCGCTACAAGCGCTCAGCACAACGGCCGCGGCCAGTCCACAGGCGGCCAGTTTGAAGCGGTCCACATGTGCCTCCTGCTCGACGGACTTTGGATTCGACTATGGACTGTAGTAGGTGCGCGTGGCGGGCGGTAGCTGAGGGCCGACGGTTGGTCTGCAGTTTTCTCGATGGCACCAGCGTGTTGCACGTATTCATCCGCCTGTCAACCCCTAGTCTCGACCCGGAGTGCCCCTGACCTGCACCGTTGATCCACGCCTGTCTGGACCCCGTGCTAACATTGGGTTGTGAAAGGGGCTCTAATCTGATGATTTTCAAGGTCGGAGACACCGTCGTCTATCCACACCACGGCGCCGCGCTGATCGAAGCGATCGAAACCCGGACCATCAAAGGCGAACAGAAGGAATATCTCGTCTTGAAGGTTGCCCAGGGCGATCTCACCGTTCGAGTCCCAGCGGAGAATGCCGAGTACGTGGGCGTGCGAGACGTCGTCGGGCAAGAAGGTCTCGACAAGGTTTTCCAGGTCCTCCGTGCGCCGCACACCGAGGAGCCGACCAACTGGTCGCGCCGCTACAAGGCCAATCTCGAGAAGCTGGCCTCCGGCGACGTGAACAAGGTCGCCGAGGTGGTCCGCGACCTGTGGCGTCGCGATCAGGAGCGAGGCCTGTCCGCCGGCGAGAAGCGGATGCTGGCCAAGGCGCGTCAGATCCTCGTCGGAGAGCTCGCGCTTGCGGAGAACACCGATGACGAGAAGGCCGCGACCATTCTCGACGAGGCACTTGCTGCCGCCTCCTGAAGGCCATGACGAGCCTGCCCAGAGTCGGGCTCGGTACCGACGTACACCCGATCGAGGCCGGTAGGCCGTGCTGGCTGCTGTGCCTGTCGTTCGCTGACGCCGACGGCTGCGCCGGACATTCCGACGGAGACGTCGCCGCACATGCGTTGTGCGACGCGTTGCTTTCCGCGGCCGGTCTCGGCGATCTCGGCGAGGTGTTCGGCACCGGCCGCCCCGAATGGCGCGACGTCAGCGGTGCGGACATGTTGCGCCATGTGCACGGTCTGCTGGTGGCCGAGGGTTTCCGCGTCGGCAACGCCGCCGTTCAGGTCATCGGCAATCGGCCCAAGGTGGGTCCGCGCCGGGCCGAGGCGCAGAAGTTGCTGTCCGAACTCATCGACGCCCCGGTGTCGGTATCGGCGACCACGACAGACGGTCTGGGACTGACCGGCCGGGGTGAAGGTTTGGCCGCCATCGCGACCGCACTGGTCATTCCGCCCGAATAAGCCCGGTAAGCTGGCCCGTCGTGACCGACCTGCGGCTATACGACACGATGACGGGCGCCGTCCGCGAATTCGTGCCGGTGCGCGAAGGTCACGCGTCGATCTATCTCTGCGGCGCGACGGTGCAGGGCCTGCCTCATATCGGGCACGTTCGCAGTGGGGTGGCGTTCGACGTCCTGCGGCGCTGGCTGATGGCGAAGGGTTACGACGTCGCGTTCATCCGCAACGTCACCGACATCGACGACAAAATCCTGAACAAGGCCGCCGACGCGGGCAGGCCGTGGTGGGAATGGGCCGCCACCTACGAGCGCGCGTTCTCGGCCGCCTACGACGCCCTGGGCGTCCTTCCGCCGTCGGCTGAGCCGCGGGCCACCGGACACATCACGCAGATCATCGAGCTGATCGAGCGCCTGATCGAACGTGGCCACGCCTATGTCGGTGGTGGAGACGTCTACTTCAACGTGCTCAGCCTGGCGGACTACGGAAAGCTGTCGGGCCACCGAATCGATGACGTGCACCAGGGCGAGGGTGTTGCCACCGGCAAGCGCGACGAGCGCGACTTCACGCTGTGGAAGGGCGAGAAACCAGGTGAACCGTCGTGGCCGACGCCGTGGGGACGGGGCCGTCCGGGCTGGCACACCGAGTGCGTAGCGATGTGCGAGGCCTACCTGGGCGCCGAATTCGACATCCATGCCGGCGGTATGGACCTGGTGTTCCCGCATCACGAAAACGAGATCGCGCAGGCCGAGGCCGCCGGTGATCCGTTCGCCCGGTTCTGGCTGCACAACGGCTGGGTGACGATGGGCGGCGAGAAGATGAGCAAATCGCTGGGCAATGTGCTGGCGATACCGGCTGTGTTGCAACGGGTTCGGGCTGCCGAACTGCGGTACTACCTGGGCAGCGCGCACTACCGGTCGATGCTGGAGTTCTCCGAGACGGCGCTGCAGGACGCGGCGAAGGCCTACACCGGGATCGAGGATTTCCTGCACCGCGTGCGCAACCGGGTCGGCGCGGTGGTGCCGGGCGAGTGGACACCGAAGTTCGCGACGGCCCTGGACGACGACCTGGCGGTGCCGATTGCGCTGGCCGAAATCCACGCCGCGCGCGCTGAGGGAAACCGGGCGTTGGACGCCGGCGACCACGAAACAGCGCTGACACAGGCGATGTCGATCCGGACGATGATGGGCATCCTGGGCGCCGATCCGCTCGACGAGCGCTGGGAGTCCAAGGACGAGACCTCGGCTGCGCTGGCCGCGGTCGATGTGCTGGTGCAGGCCGAGGTGCAGCGCCGCGCTGACGCCCGGGACAGACGAGACTGGGCCGAGGCCGACGCCATCCGCGACCGTCTCAAAGCGGCCGGGATCGAGGTCACCGACACTGGTGACGGGCCGCAATGGACACTGCTGGACGGTTACACAAAGTAATGGCTGGAAACTCCAAACGCCGCGGCGCGATTCGCAAGCCGGGCACCAAGAAGGGGCCGACCGTCGGATCGGGCGGGGTTCGCCGTCGTGGCCTCGAGGGCAGGGGAGCGACTCCGGCCGCCAAGGACCGGGCCCATCATCCCGCGGCCAAACGCGCCGCCAAGGCGGCCAGGAAGCAGCAGGGCCGGCAACGCAAGACCGACGACGTCGAGTTGGTGCTCGGGCGCAATCCCGTCGTCGAATGCCTGCGCGCGGGAGTGCCTGCCACCGCGCTCTACGTCGCACTCGGCGCGGAATCTGATGAGCGACTGACCGAATCAGTCACGCGGGCAGCCGATTCCGGTATCGCGATCCTCGAGGTGCCCCGGACCGATCTGGACCGGATGAGCACCAACGGGCTGCATCAGGGCATCGCGTTGCAGGTGCCGCCGTATCAGTACGCACATCCCGACGACCTGGTGAAGTCTGCGACGACGGACGTGTCGCCCGCCCTGCTCGTCGCCCTGGACAACATTTCCGATCCGCGCAACCTCGGCGCGATCGTGCGGTCGGTGTCCGCATTCGGCGGCCACGGTGTGCTCATTCCGCAGCGCCGATCGGCGTCGGTGACGGCGGTCGCATGGCGCACCAGTGCGGGTGCTGCGGCCCGGCTTCCGGTGGCGCGGGCCACAAATCTCAATCGCACGCTGAAGGACTGGGCCAACGCGGGCCTGCAGGTGGTGGGTCTCGATGCCGACGGTGACATCACGGTGGACGAACTGGACGGCTCGGGCCCGATCCTGGTCGTCGTCGGATCCGAGGGCAAGGGTCTGTCGCGGCTGGTCAGGGAGAACTGCGATGTGATCGTGTCGATTCCGATGGCCGGGCCGACGGAGTCGCTGAACGCAGCGGTGGCCGCTGGTGTGGTACTCGCCGAAATCGCCCGCCAGCGCCGCAGTTAGTACGCGGGCTGCAGAATCTCAACCAGCCCAGGCAATTTGGGCTCTATACCGGCACCTGGCGTCACGCGCCGTAGCCGACGCGCCGCCCACGGTGCAGCGAATGCCGTCGCCCATCGCAGGTTCTGCCACCAGCTGCGTACCGGAGGCGACGATGCCAGGAGGGCGGCTGAGCGCGACGTGAGGCTGTGCGGCACCGTGAGCGTGTCGAGGACTTTGGCGGCCATGCGTTCATGCCCGAGTGGGGACAGGTGAACGCGGTCGCCCGCCCACAGCCGCGGATCCCGAAATTCGTTGTAGCGCCAGAAGTCCACGAGCTGCACACCGAGATCGTCGACGACGGTGCGCAGCAACTCGTTGTAGATCGCGGCACGGCCCCGCAGCCGGCGGAACAGCGGCACCGTGCCGAGATCGGCCGCGGTGAACGTCAGCACTACGGCACCCGTCTGCTGCAGCGTCTTCAGCGCGTCGGCATAGCGCGCCATCATGGTGTCGATGTTGTTGCGTACCAACAGCAGATCGTTCATCCCGGCGTAGACCGTCACGATATCGGGCTCGAGCATGACGGCGGTCTGGATCTGCTCGGTGAGGATCTCGTTCATCGTGCGCCCGCGCACCGCCAGGTTGGCGTACCGCATGTGCGGGTTGTGCTGTCCGAGTACCTCTGCGACGCGATCGGCCCAGCCGCGTAGACCGTTCGGACACTCTGGGTGGGGGTCGCCGATACCTTCGGTGAACGAGTCGCCGAGCGCGACGTATCTGCTGTATACAGCCATATCATCAATCTGGCCGAAACCATGGCGACGCGCACCCCGCAGCGCCGCCGATGGCTCAATCGACATGCGTTGTCCCACTGTCGTTTGAGCGCAGGTAACCGTGCCTACACGCCGATCAATTGGATGCTCAGCCACAGGGCTGCGACCGATGCCAGCAGGGTGAGCGGTACCGTGCACAACCCGATCCGGGTGAACTCGACGAAGCTCGTCGGCATCTCCCGGCGTACCACACCGCGCCACAGCAGGTTGGCCAGTGAGCCGACGTACGTCAGATTCGGCCCGATGTTCACGCCGACCAGTACGGCGAGCACGGCGGCCGGGCCCGATGCCGCGACGAGCGGAAGCATGACCAAAACCGCGGGCAGGTTGTTGACGGCGTTGGAAAGCGCGGCGGCGATCGCGGCGATTCCGAGCAGCGCAGGCAGCGTGTTCCCGGTGGGCAGCACATGACGCATCGCGGAGTCGAGGCCGTGCAGCATCACCGCGTCGACGACGATCCCGAGGCACAATACGAACGCCAGGAACGGCGCGTCGATCGCGGATGCGATCCGCGTGACGGTGGTGTCTCGGCGGGCGAGTGCACGCACGCCCAGGGTGGTTGCGCCCGCCAGGGCCGCCCAAGCGGGGGAGTGTCCAAGTATCGAGGCCACCGCAAACCCGACCAGGGTGAGCGCGAGTACCACCAGCACGAACACCGGCACGTCGACAGGCTCTGAGGTAGTTATCTGCTGCGATTCGATCGACAGATCACGCTTGAAAAGCCAACGCAGAAGCACGAATTCGACGGCGATCGCCGCCAGCCACGGCAGGGCCATGATCGCGGCGAAATGCAGGAACGTCAGGCCCGCTGCCGTGAACGCCAACAGGTTGGTCAGGTTGGACACCGGCAGCAGCAGCGACGCGCTGTTGGACAGGTGGGCGGTGGCATATGCGTGCGGTCGAGCCGGTTCGGCCAGCGTGCGTGCCGTCGCGAGGACAACCGGTGTCAGTAGCACGACCGTGGCATCCAGGCTCAGGATCGCGGTGGTCGCCGACGCGACGACGAACACCATGGACAGCAGGTGTTTGGGGTTGCCCGCGCTGAACCGCGCCATCGCGACGCCCGCGGCGCGGAACAGGCCTTCGTCGTCGCACAGTCGCGCCAACACCAGGATCGCCGCGAGGAAGCCGACCACGGGCAGCAGCCGGTTCACCTCGGCCAATGCCTCCGGCACCGAGATGACGCCGGCGACGATCAGCGAGGCGGCCGCCGGCACCGCGACGATGGCCTCGGGCCAGCCGTGCGGGCGCACGATGGCGAACAGCAGCACGACGGCCAGCGCGACGAGCGCCAGGCTCAAGTCCACGGGTCTGCACGCTGCCAGAGCGTAGGCAGATGCAGCGCCACACCGTTCTCGCGCGCCAGCCGGCACAGCACCCGCATCGTGACGTCCAGATCATCACCTGCGTAGGGCAGCGCGCGCAGCGGCTTGTGCAGCGGGCGGAAGAAGTCGTCCCAATGGGTCAGGACGACGCGGCGCGCACCCACCGTGCGCACAGTTTCCGTCCAGTAGTCGAGCAGGTACTGCTCGGGCTGCACACCGAGCTGCCCGACGCCGAGGTACACGACGTCGGCCTGTTGTCCGGCCAGGGCGCCGGGCACGAAACCGGCGCTGCCGACGACCAGCAGCCGCCGGTCTGACGGCCGGTGATGCACGACCGTCGACCATGCTTCACCGCACTTGTATGTCGAGGCGCGCACCGGTGGCGTGACGGGTTCAGTGATGACTCCGGGAAAGCGGTCGGGTGGGCAGTGCTCGGACTCGATCAGTGTGACGTCATACGCCCCAAGGGTTATGGGTTCACCCGGTGTCGCCACGACGAGACGATCGTCGGGCAAGCCGTGGCCGAGGCCGACCTGTCGCGCCGATGTTCCGCCGACCACCTTCGCGCCGGTGCGCTCGGCGACGACGGCGCTGTCCATCGTGTGGTCGAAATGGGTGTGCACCGGCAACACCGCCTCAAGCCGCTGCACCCCCATTCGCGCCAACGAGCCGTCGATCCGCGGCGCCGAGGGCGACAACGACCGCAGCCCGACCTCGGCCAGGCTCGGCCGGGAGAAGAAGCCGTCGGTCATCACCGCGGACTCACCGTCGTCGACGAGCAGCGTGGTGACACCGGCCCAGGTGACGGTCAGTGGCGCATCCTCGGGCGCAGCGGGCGTGTCGAAGTAACCGGCGTAGTCGGCCAGATCGGGCCTGCCGAGCTTGAGGCGCATAGGGCCAACCTTATGCGCGGCCCCCGTAGCGCCTGCGGAACTTCTCGACCTGTCCGGCCGTATCGATATGGCGACGCGAACCCGTCCAGAACGGGTGCGACGCGGCGCTGATGTCGACGACGACGAGGGGATACGTGCGCCCGTCCTCCCATTGAACGGTGCGCTCGCTCGTCAGGGTGGATCGCGTCAGGAACGCGTCGCCGGTGGTCGCGTCCTGGAACACCACGGGGTGGTAGTCGGGATGAATGTCGGGTTTCACCGTTCGTCTCCTTCGTAGTTCGCAATGACGTCGCCCGCGTGTTCGGCCTTGTCCTCACATGGGTCGTCGTGCCAATCGCCGAACGGGTCGGCGTACGCGCGCCATTCGTGCGGCCGCGCCATTTCCTCGTCGGTCAACAGCGCTGCCTGCAGGCCGTCGGCGATGGACTCGGGTTCGGCGCCGCACACCAGTACAGTCAACGCAACGTGGCGATCACCGACCGTGGCGTCCCAATCGGCCGAGGCCAGCGCGCACCGCTGCGGATCGGCGTAGGCCAACTGATTGGAAGTCATTGCGGCCAACCACTTTCCGGCGTACTCAGTCCGCAGTCCACAGCCGGCGGACTCGATCCACATGGCGTCGTCGAACCGGTTGGCCAGCCATATCCGGCCCCGCGTCCGCACCACACCGTCCAGCAGTAGATCCAACGCGTCGTGCAGGCGTTCGGGATGAAACGGCCGGCGCGCCGAAAACAGGATGAGCCCGACGTCGCCGTCGGTGGACAGTGAGGGCTCACCGGCCAGCAGGGGATCATGCGGATTGTCGCTGCGACCGCGACGGCTGTCGGGTTCGAGATTGGCCAGCGCGGTGTCGGCCCGGCCGGCTCCGACTGTGAGCCGTGCGAGTGGAGCCAGCCTGCGCAGCACCGCCAGCGTGCGGGTGTTGGGTTCGGTGAGTACGAGCGCATCGGCGAACTCGGCCTGCGCGACCACCACCTGCGCGACCGTGCGGCCATCGGCGAGTTCGTCGTCTCCGAGGGACTGGGTCAGCCAGCGCGCTGTGTCCACGCACGTCACCACAGCTTCGATGCGGACGTCGCAGGCGGCGGGCCCGTCGAGGTACCCGCGCCCCAGGCGCACCCGGATGTTGTTGATCGCCCAGCAGACAGGTTCGGGTTCCAGCCACGGCATCAGGCGGACGACGACGCGGTCGACGTCGCTGCGGCGGTGCAGCCGTCGGAGCAGGATCAGCAGGTCGTTGCGCACGGTGCAGCTGGCGCAGCCTTTCCGCAGCTCCAGCGGCCATTCCGTGGTGTCGCCGGCCACAGTCACGCGCCGCAGGACCACCTGCCCGTCGAACCTGTGCTCGACGACGACGGTGCCCGGTTGGTTCGCGACGGCGTCGACGACGCCATCGGTATCGCCCTGACCGCAGACCAGGACCACCGGCGTTCGCATGCGTACCTCCCTGTATTGTTGAAAACGATTATCATTTACATTAGCGCAGTGAAGGGAGGGCCATGTCCGCGCATTGTCAGGTCACGGGCCGAGCACCGAGCTTCGGCAACACGGTGTCGCACTCGCACCGGCGCACCCGTCGGCGGTGGAACCCGAATATCCAGACGAAGACGTACTACCTGCCATCCGAGGGCCGCCGGATCAAACTCCGCGTCAGCACCAAGGGAATCAAGGTGATAGACCGTGACGGTATTGAGGCCGTCGTCGCCCGGCTGCGCCGCCAAGGAATCAAAATCTGATGGTGCGCAACGATATCCGGCGAATCGTCAAGCTGAAGTCGACCGCAGGCACGGGCTACACCTACGTCACACGCAAGAACCGCCGCAACGATCCCGACCGGATCGTCCTGCGAAGGTACGACCCGGTGGTGCGGCGCCACGTCGACTTCCGTGAGGAGCGCTGATGGCCAAGACCTCGAAAATCGCGAAGAACGAGCAACGACGCAAAACCGTTGCGCGCTATGCCGAACGGCGCGCCCAGCTCAAGGAAACCATCCGGACGGGGACGCGCGACGAGCGGGCTGTGGCGGTGGCGGCTCTGCAGAAACTTCCGCGGGACGCCAGTCCGGTACGACTGCGCAACCGCGACGCCATCGACGGCAGGCCGCGCGGCCATCTGCGCAAGTTCGGACTGTCTCGGGTGCGGGTGCGTGAACTCGCGCATCGCGGCGAGCTGCCCGGCGTTTCGAAGGCGAGTTGGTAGTGGCCAGGAAGAGGCTGGTCCGCCGATCTCTCGCACCTGAACCCAAGCGGCATAAGACAAATCCGCTGAAGGCTGCCGGCATCACCCACGTCGACTACAAGGACGTGCAGCTGCTCCGCACATTCATCTCCGAGCGCGGCAAGCTCCGGTCGCGCCGTGTGACGGGGTTGACGGTGCAGCAGCAGCGTCAGGTCGCCATCGCGGTCAAGAATGCTCGGGAGATGGCGCTGCTGCCGTACGCCACCCTGCGGTAATCTCCGCGCGTGAGAACCATCCCCGTCATCGCACTGACGGGATATCTCGGCGCAGGTAAGACGAGCCTGCTCAACCATGTCCTGCGAACGCCGAGAGCTCGACTTGGCGTGATCATCAACGACTTTGGCACGCTCAACGTCGACGCCGGACTGGTCACCGGCCAGATCGACGAACCCGCCTCGATCACCGGTGGCTGTGTGTGCTGTCTGCCGGACAACGGTGGGCTGGACGAGGCGCTGACCAAGCTCACCGACCCACGGCTCGACCTTGATGCCATCATCGTCGAGACCAGCGGTCTGGCCGACCCGGTCGCCGTGGCGCAGTTGATTCGGTTCAGCGGCGTCGACGGCGTGCGGCCGGGCGGCATAGTCGACGTTATCGACGCCACCACCCACTTCGACGTGGTGGACCGCGGCACAACTCCGCCGGCTCGGTATGCCGCCGCGTCGTTGATCGTCGTCAACAAGATGGATCGACTGCCCGAGCGGGACCGGCAACCGCTGCTCGAGCGAGTCGAGCAGCGTGTCCGCGAGCGGAACCCACTCGCCCCCGTAGTCGGGACGGTCGGCGCGCGAATCGATCCCGCACTGCTGTATGACCTACCCGGATCGGATGACGAGCTGGGCCAGCTGTCGTTCAGGGAACTGCTATTCGATTCGGCGGACGACGCACATGCCCACGCGGAGGATGACCATGCCCACGCCGACGCGGTCACGGTGACCAGCACGGGGTGTATCGACCCGGGCAAACTTCTTGACCTGCTGGAGGATCCGCCGCCTGGGGTCTATCGGGTCAAGGGCACGATTGCCGTGCGATACCGCTCGGCAGTGCGGCCCTATGTCGTGCATCTGGTTGGTCCGTCCATTCATATCTCCACCGCTCCCGCGTCGGCGACGCCGAACAGCCTCGTTGCCATCGGAATGGATCTGGACACCGAACACGTGCGCGCCCTTCTGGACGCCGCGCTCGACCCATGCGACGGAAACGCGTCGGCAGGCGCCATTCGCCGACTGCAGCGCTATCGCCGGCTGAGCCTGTGAGATCGAACGCAGGTCAGCTGAACGCCTTGATCTCGACTCCGTCGGAATCCAGCCGTGCCCTGACTGCATGGGCGATCTGCACGGCCCCCGGTGAATCTCCGTGCACACAAACAGATTCGACCGTGATCGGAATCGTGGAGCCATCTGCTGCGGCAACTCGACCCGCCGTCACCATCGACGACACCCGGTCTGCGATCTCCTCGACGTCATGCAGTACCGAGTTGTGCAGCCGTCGCGACACCAGCTGTCCGTCGGAGCGATACGCGCGGTCGGCGAACGCCTCGGGCACCGTCCGCAGGCCGAGCTCCTGCGCCTCGGCGAAGAACACCGAACCGGACAGGCCCAGGACGGGCAGTGCCGGGTCGACCGCGTGTACCGCTTCGGCCACCGCCCGTGCCTGATCGTGATTGGTGACGATCGTGTTGTACAGCGCGCCATGGGGTTTGACGTAGGAAACTGTCGATCCCGCGACGCGAGCGATCGCCTGTAGCGCGCCGATCTGGTAGATCACATCCGCTTTCAGGTCTTCTGGATCGGCGTCGATGAAGCGTCTGCCGAATCCGGCGAGATCGAGATAGCTGACTTGCGCACCGATCCGCACATTGCGTTCGGCGGCCGCCCGGCATGTCCGCAGCAACAGTGCGGAGTCACCGGCGTGGAAGCCGCATGCGACGTTGGCGCTCGTGACGACGTCGAGCATGGCGTCGTCATCGCCGAGTTTCCATACTCCGAAGCTCTCACCGAGATCGGCGTTGAGATCGACGGTCACGTCGACCAGCCTACGATCGGCGCGGGCGCGGCCCACCGGTTCTCGGCGACGAATTCGCTCAGCGGCCGTCCGAGCGCCCAATCGTCGATCTCGAGTTGAGGGCGGTCGGGAAACTCCGGTACCGGGCCGAGGCACAGCACGGCGACCGTCTCGGCGTCCTCCGGTACGCCGAGCAACTCCCCGAGCCGGCGCGGATCGAATATCGACACCCACCCCATGCCGAGTCCTTCGGCACGCGCGGCCAGCCACAGGTTCTCGATGGCGCACGACACCGACGCGAGATCCATCTGGGGCAGCGTGCGCCTGCCGAACACGTGGGCCTGCCTGCCGTCGCCGAGCGCGACGACCAAGAGCTCGGCACAGTCCAGAATGCCTTCGACCTTCAGGGCCAGAAACTCGGCGTTGCGCGGGCCGAGCGCCTCGGCGGTGCGCTGACGCTCGTCGTCGACGACGGCGTGGATGTCCCGGCGCAGCGCGGGGTCGGTGATCCGGATGAATCGCCACGGCTGCATCAGCCCGACGCTGGGCGCGGCATGCGCGGCCTGTAGCAATCGAACCAGGACGTCGTCGGGGATTTCGGATCCGGGGACGAAGCGGCGCATATCGCGGCGTGCGGCGATCACCCGGTAGATCGCGCTTCGCTCAGCGGGGCTGAATGCGTGCTCGGTCACGCTCGTGAGCTTAGGAGCCGGGCGGCGGGCGACATCCAAGTAGGTGGCACCATCGAAAGGTGACCCGCGACCAGGTACTGATCAGTGCGGCGGAACTGAAGCAGCGACTCGACGACGGCGAGCGGCCGACGATCCTGGACGTGCGCTGGCAGCTCACCGAGCCCGACGGTCGCACGGCATTCGAGCGAGGGCATATCCCGGGCGCGGTGTACGTCTCGCTGGAGGACGAGTTGTCCGACCACACCGTCACCGGACGCGGCCGCCACCCGCTGCCGTCCGGTCGCGACCTGGAGGCGGCCGCCAGGCGGTGGGGTGTACGCGAGGGTTCGCCGGTTGTCGTGTACGACGACTGGAACCGGGCCGGGTCGGCGCGCGCCTGGTGGGTGCTGACCGCGGCGGGCGTCGCCGATGTGCGGATCCTCGACGGCGGACTGGCCGGCTGGTCCGGTCCCCTCGAAACCGGTCCGGCGAGTGTGCAACCCGGCGATGTGACGGTGGCACACCACGACCTGTACACAGGCGCGTTGCCGACACTTACCGCCGAGCAGGTGACCGCCGCCGACGTGACCCTGCTGGATGCTCGCGCGCCGGAACGCTTCCGCGGCGAGGTCGAGCCCGTCGATCCGGTCGCGGGCCACATTCCCGGCGCCCGCAATGTCCCGAGCACGAGCCTGCTGGACCGCGACGGGCGATTTGTCGCCGATGTGCCGGAGTCCAGCGGCGCCGTGGGCGCCTACTGCGGATCGGGTGTCACGGCGTCGGTCGTGGTCGCTGCGCTCGCCGCGGCCGGAGTCGACGCCGCGCTGTATCCGGGCTCATGGTCTGAATGGTCTTCGGACTCAACACGTCCGGTGGAACGGGACTAACTGCGGGCACGGCCACGGCGACCGATCAGCCAGCACACCAGGAAGATCGCGAACGAGATGGTCGTGACGAACACCGAAACCGGTACCCCAGGCGCCAGCGACAGCAGGATGCCCCCGACCGCGGACACCTCGGCGAAGATCACCGATGCCGCGACTGCCGCCCCGGGCGACGAGAACACCCGAACGGCGGCCGCAGCGGGTGTGATCAGCAGGGACATCACCAGCAACGCCCCAACGATCTGGACGCCCTGTGCGGCCGTCACCCCGACCAGCGCGGCGAAGACAATACCCAACGCGCGCACCGGAACTCCGCGTCCAGCCGCCACCTCGGGGTCGACGGTGGCGAACAACAGGGGACGGTAGGACACCGCAAGCACGGCGATGACGACTATCGACACGACGGCCAACAACGCCAGCCCCGAGTAGCCGACGCCGACGATCTGCCCGGTCAGCAGCGCGAAGCTCGTCCCGCTGCGACCGGGATATAGATGGATGAACAGCACCGCGAGGCCGAGCCCGAACGCCAGCACCACACCGATCGCCGAATCCCGTTCGCGCGCACGCTGGCCCAGCACCCCGAACAACACCGCGGCCAATGCGCATCCGACGAGTGCGCCGATACCGACGTTGAAACCGGCGAGCAGCGCGAAAGCCGCTCCGGTGAGGGACAATTCGCTGGACCCGTGCACTGCGAACGACATCTGCCGCATCACGATGAACGGTCCGATCAACCCGGACACCAGGGCGAGCAGTGCGGCCGCGAGCAGGGCCTGCTGGACGAAGTCGCGGCGCAACAGGTCGAGGGTGATGTCGAACGAGAACAGGTGTGTCAGCAGGTCGGTGAGCCGTTCACTCATGCTCGTGGCCGCTCGCGTGTGCCGAGTGGTCGTGCTCGCCGACCACGACGTAGCGGCTGCCGACCTTTACCACCTGGATGTCGGCGCGATACAACTCGGACAGGTTCGCCGATGTCATCACCTCTTCGACGGTGCCGATACGGAATCGGCCGTCGACCAAGTACAGGACTCGGTCTACATACGGCAGAACGGGATTGACCTCATGGGTGACGAAAAGTACGGCGGTGTTCGCGTCGCGCCGGCGCGCATCGATCAGCGTCGACACCAGCCGCGCGTTGGCCGGGTCCAGGTTGAGCAGTGGCTCGTCGCACAACAGCAGCACCGGATCCGTGGTCAGCGCCTGTGCGATCCGCACCCGCTGGAGCTCGCCGCCGGACATCACACCGACCGGCATATTCGCGAGTGCCTTGCCGTTGACCTGATCCAGCGCCCACTGCACGGCTGTGAACTTGGCCGAACGGTCAGTCGCCAGACCCCACCGGTGGCCGTCGAACCCCAAACCGACGAGATCACACCCGCGCAGCGACAACCCGCTGTCGATGGCGCGGTGCTGGGGCACGTAACCGATTTGCCTGCTGCCCTTTTCGACCGGCTTTCCGCAGATCGTGACCTTGCCCGCGGTGAGGGGTAGTTGGCCGAGCAGCACCTTGAGCAGGGACGTCTTGCCGGTACCGTTGGGGCCGAGCACCGCGATGAATTCGCCCGCGCGCACGGTGAGGTCGAGTTGGTCCCACAGCACGCGTTCGGCGAACGCCAGCCGGGCGCTCGTCAGTTCGGCGACGACGTCAGCAGGCACAGATTGATTATCTGTTCGCCTGTGGCGCCTTATCCAACTGGCTCGCCAGCTGTTCGGCGGTTTGGCGCTGCCAGGTCAGGTAGTCGGTGCCATCGGGCAGGGTCTCCGTCACGTTCACGACGGGTATCGAGGCGCGGTTGGCGGCGTCCTGAAGTTGCTTGGTGACCGTGGTCTCGGTCTGCGGGTTGTACAGCAGCGCGGACACCTGCCGAGCGTTGATCAGGTCGAGCATCGCGGCCAGGTCCGCGGGCGACGGGTCGGTGTCCTCCTCGATCGCGTTGGCGAACCCCTCCGGAGTCTTGTCGGTGATACCTGCATTGACCAGCAGGTAGTGCGCGACGGGCTCGGTCGCGACGACGGCGGCCCCGGGATGCTCCTGGCCGATCGTGCGCTCGAGCGTCAGGATCTCGTCGGCCTTGGCGCCGAAAGTCGCGGCGTTGGCGCGGTAGGCCTCGGCGTTGGCGGAGTCGATCGTCGACAGCCGTTCGGCGATCTGCGCGGCGACGGCCTTGGCGGTGGCCGGGTCGTAGAAGACGTGCTCGTTCGGGGGCTGCGACGAGGGCGGCAGCAATGCGACGGCGTCGACGCTCGGCACATCCGGATGTTGTTCCAGCACGTGTTCGACCCAGTGGTCGTAGTCGCCTCCGTTGAAGACGACCAGCGAGGCGTCGGTTAGCGCTGCGGTGTCGGCGGGGCTGGCCTCGAACGAGTGCGGATCGGCGACCGTCCCGTTCACGATCGACGTCACTGAAGCATGGTCGCCGGCGACAGCGCTGGCCACGCTGCCCCAGACGTCGGTGGATGCCACGACGGACGCGGTGCCGGCGCCGGATTGCGCCGACTCCTGCTGACTGCATCCGGCCGCGCCGATCGCCACCACCACCGCCGTCATCGCCGCAAAGCTGGCACGCATGGCAATCTCCCGTAAGTCTCTGAACAGAAATGAAAACCGTTTCCAATAACTCTATCCCACGGCATCCCGGGTAACGCAAATTCATCGGCTAACGTCACAGCATGTCCAGGAGTCCAGCGCCCCGGCGCCGGGCGACTCTGGCCTCATTGGCCGCGGAGTTGAAGGTCTCGCGGACCACCATCTCCAACGCCTACAACCGGCCGGATCAGCTGTCGGCCGATCTCCGCGATCGGGTACTGGCCACCGCGAAGCAGCTGGGCTACCCGGGACCGGACCCGGTGGCCCGCTCGTTGCGCACCCGCAAGGCCGGGGCGGTCGGTCTGATGATCACCGAACCGCTCAACTACTCGTTCAGCGATCCCGCCGCGCTCGACTTCGTCGCCGGCCTCGCGGAGTCGTGTGAAGAGGCCGGGCAGGGACTGCTGCTCGTGGCGATCGGTCCGAAGCGCAGTCTCGACGACGGTTCGGCTGCCGTCCTCGCGGCGGGGGTGGACGGGTTCGTCGTGTACTCGGCTTCCGACGACGATCCCTATCTGTCGGTGGTGCAGCAGCGGCACCTGCCCGTCGTCGTCGTCGATCAGCCCAAGGATGTGCCGGGTACGTCACGGGTATGTATCGACGATCGCGAAGGCATGCGCCGACTCGCCGAACATGTTGTGGGCCTTGGCCACCGGGAGATCGGCCTGCTGACGATGCGACTGGGACGCGACTGGCCGCATGGGGGGCCGAAGCCGGCGTTGGCCGACCCCGACCGACTCCAGACTCCGCACTTCCACGTTCAGCGCGAGCGCATTCACGGCGTACACGACGCGATGACCGCCGCGGGCCTCGACCCGGCGTCGCTGACCGTGGTCGAGAGCTATGAGCACCTGCCGACGTCGGGTGGGGCGGCCGCCGAGGTGGCCCTCGACGAAAATCCACGCATCACGGCGCTGATGTGCACGGCCGACGTGCTGGCGCTGTCGGCGATGGATCACCTGCGCGCGAAGGGTGTCTACGTTCCCGGGCAGATGACGGTGACCGGCTTCGACGGTGTGCCCGAGGCGTTGCGGCGCGGCCTGACGACGGTGGTACAGCCGAGCATGGAAAAGGGCAGACGCGCGGGCCGGTTGCTGCACAACCCGCCGCGCTCCGGTCTGCCGGTGATCGAGGTGCTCGAAACCGAGGTGGTGCGCGGCCGCACGTCGGGTCCGCCGGCCTAGACTTCGGTGATCGGCGCACGCGCATTCAGCAAGAACGCCAACGCTTCTGCGACATCGTCGGGCGACCCGATGCGAAAGCCCGCTGCTGTGTCGCCGGGTCCGACCTTGACGCCGATGTCACCGTCGCGCATCCGTGCGAATGCCTTCTCGTCGGTGACATCGTCGCCGACGAAAACCACTGCGGTAGAGGCGTTCTGGTCGCGCAGGATGTCGACCGCCTCGCCCTTGTCGGTCTGGATGACCGCGAACTCCAGCACCGCCTTGCCCGCGGTGGCGTGCGCGTCCCAGTTCTCCGAGGCGCGGCGGGCCTGCTCCAATGCCGCCTCGCCGTCGGCCGGATTGGCATTGCGGACGTGCAGGGCGACCGATGCCGGTTTGGTCTCCACCGTCACGCCGGGCTTGTTCGCTGCAATCTCGTTCAGCTCGGCGATGATTCGCGTCAGCAGGCCCTCGTCGATGTCGTGGGCGAAGCCGGTGTCGAACTCGGCCCCGTGGCTGCCGACCAGGTGAACGGATGCCGGCATTCCCGAAAGCGTTCGCAGCACGCCGAGCGCCCGTCCGGATACCAGGGCCACGTCGGTGTCGGGCAGTTCGGCGAGCGCGGTCAACGCGGTGGCCGCATCGGACAGCATCCGGGCGTCGGCCGGGTTGCTGACGATGGGCGCGAGGGTGCCGTCGAAATCGCAGGTGACCAGTAATCGGGGAACCCGGGAAACCGTATCGAGCGCGCGCTGCAATTCGACCGGGAGCACGCCTAGATCTTAGGGTGCTCGCCGTCGCCGATCAGAAGCCGCACGGCGAGGTCCAGACGCTTGGCGACATCGGTCGCCGACGCCCGCCGCGTCAGCCAGGCGAGCAGGTTCGAAAGCCAGACGTCGGAGATGACGCGCGCGATGTGGTACTGGTCCTCGGTCGGCTCGCCGTCGCTCATGGCGCGGGCGAACATCGAGTCCATCAGCTTGCCGACGTGGTCGACCTCGCCCGCCGCCGACGCGTCGGCGAATACGAATGCCCGTGTCATCGCCTCGGTCAGCAGCGGATTGCGCTGCATCGACCGGTTGAGCTTGCCGACCATGACGTTCAGCCGCTGGTAGGGGGTGCCCCCGACGATCGTGGCACGGTCGGTCTTGGCGTCGATGCGCTCGAATTCCCGGCCCAGCGCCGAGACGAGTAGGTGCACCTTCGAGGGGAAGTAGCGATACAGCGTGCCTACCGCGACATCGGCCCGTTCCGCGACCGCGCGCATCTGGACCGCCTCGTAACCGCCCTTGGAGGCGATGGCCAGGGTGGCATCCAGGATTCGCTTGCGGCGCTCCCGCTGGGCTTCGGAGCCCAGTTCGGACTCGGCCAGGACCGCCACGGTCATCACCTGGGGCGGTCGCGAATCCGACCCCGATCCCTGGGTTGGCTGTGACAGGCCGGACATCTGTTCGACTACTCCTTCTCCGCACGCGTACGAATGAAAACGATACGCATGCCGAACTTCATTTTCTCACTTCAGAGACGCCACGGCACCGACGTGTCCTGCTGCTATGGCGGTCGACTTGACGGTCGATCGCTGGCACTATTAGAACACGTTCTAGTGGGAAGCATGGACTTCTCACCCAAACGCTAGGAGCAGACGGTGTCAGCCACAATGACCGACGAGCAGTTTGCCGCGCGCGAGCTGGTCCGTAGCTGGGCGGCTGCTTCAGGCCCCTCCGAGGCGGCCAGGAAGGTCGAGGCGGGCCAGCCGGACGCGTGGCGTTCAGCCTATGACGGGTTGGCCCAGCTCGGCCTCTTCGGTGTCGCGCTGTCCGAGGAGAAAGGCGGCGCCGACGGCACCGTCGAGGATCTGTGCGCGATGGTCGACGAGGCCGCTGCAGCCCTGGTCCCCGGTCCGGTCGCAACCACGGCACTGGCCACGTTGCTGGTCGAGCAGGCCGACATCCTGGAGTTGCTGATCGCCGGTGAGCGCGTTGCGGGGGTCACGCTGACGGCCAACATCGAATTCGACGGGGCGCGGGCATCCGGCACCGCCGATTACGTACTCGGAGCCGATCCGGCCGGGGTTTTGGTGCTGCCCGCTGCAGACTCCGTCGTGCTGATCGACGCATCTACCGACGGTGTCACCATCGAACCGCTGACCCCGACCGACTTCTCGCGGCCGCTGGGGCGCGTCGTGCTGGACGCCGCACCCGCGGTGAAGCTGTCGACGTCGCCGCAACGTTTCGCCGATCTGGCTGCCACGGTGCTGGCCGCCGAGGCAGCGGGGCTGGCGCGCTGGGCGCTACAGACCGCGACGGAGTACGCGAAGGTGCGCGAGCAGTTCGGCAAGCCCATCGGCAGTTTCCAAGCCATCAAGCACATGTGCGCCGAGATGTTGCTTCGCTCCGAGCAGGCTTCGGTGGCCGCGGCGGACGCGGCCAGGGCAGTGGCCGAGGATGACGAACAGCAGCTCTCCATCGCCGTCGCAGTGGCTGCGGCCGCCGGAATCGTCGCCGCGAAAGCCAACGCCAAGGACTGCATTCAGGTACTCGGTGGCATCGGGATCACGTGGGAGCACGACGCGCATCTGTATCTGCGGCGCGCGTACGGCATCGCGCATTTCCTCGGTGGTGCCGACAAGTGGCTGAGACGTGTCGCGACACTCACTCAGCAGGGTGTGCGCCGCGATCTGAAGATCGACCTCGAATCGGTGGAGCATCTGCGCCCCGAGATCGCCTCTGCGGTAGCCGAAGTCGCCGCACAGCCCGCGGAGAAGCGGCAGGTTGCGTTGGCTGATTCCGGACTGTTGGCGCCGCACTGGCCGCGTCCGCACGGCCGCGAGGCCGGCCCGGCCGAACAGTTGCTGATCGATCAGGAGCTGGCCAAGGCCGAGGTCGTCCGCCCGGATCTGGTGATCGGATGGTGGGCGGTCCCCACGATTCTCGAGCACGGCTCTCCCGAGCAGATCGAGCAGTTCGTCCCCGCCACGCTGCGGGGCGAGTTCCTGTGGTGCCAGCTGTTCAGCGAGCCCGGCGCGGGGTCGGATCTGGCCGCGCTGCGCACCAAGGCAGTACGAGCCGACGGCGTGTCCGCGAGCGGCACCAAGTGCTCCGGCTGGAAGCTCACCGGACAGAAGGTGTGGACGTCGGCGGCCCACAAGGCGGCATGGGGGGTGTGCCTGGCCCGTACCGATCCGGACGCCCCCAAGCACAAGGGCATCACCTATTTCCTCGTCGACATGAAGTCGGCTGGCATCGACATCCGTCCGCTTCGTGAGATCACCGGCGACAACCTGTTCAACGAGGTGTTCTTCGACGAGGTCTTCGTGCCCGACGAGATGGTGGTGGGCCCGGTCAACGACGGCTGGCGGCTGGCACGCACGACGCTGGCCAACGAGCGGGTGGCGATGGCGCATGGCACCGCGCTGGGCAATCCGATGGAGGAGTTGTTGCGTCAGGTCGCCGATCTCGATCTCGATTCGACCGGCCAGCAACAGCTCGGCTCGCTGATCCTGGCGGCCCAGGTCGGCTCGCTGTTGGATCAGAAGATTGCGGAACTCGCTGTGGGGGGCCAAGATCCGGGTCCGCAGGCCAGTGCGCGCAAGCTCATCGGCGTGCGCTACCGGCAGGCGCTGTCCGAGCTGAGGATGGAGCTGTCCGAGGGCGCGGGCGTCGTCGACAACAAGACCGTCTTCGACTTCTTGAACACCCGCTGCCTGACGATCGCAGGCGGAACCGAGCAGATTCTGCTCACCATGGCAGGCGAACGACTTCTCGGCCTACCCCGCTAGCTGAACGCGGCCTGCGCGCAGGCGTTGGGTGACGTCAGGTTGACGCCGGCGTACACCACCTGGATGTACGAGCACACGATCAGCGGAACGTCGGTTCGGGGACGCCCGGTGTAGGAGTCGATGGGCCATGCGACGCCGTGCAGGGCAACCCTGTCCGGCGGTCCGCCGCCGAAGTAGACCGTCGAGATCTCGTTGTCGGTCAAGGATTTGAAGATCCGAGTGTTCGGGGTCGCGACGTTCGAATTGATGTATACGGAGCGGTCCATCGTGCGCAGCGTCACGTTCTGCCGGGCATACAGATCACCGGGAAACCCGACCACACCGTTCGGTGTGCGCAGGTTTGCGACAGTGTCGAACAAGCATCTCGCTTCGGCTGCAATGCAATTGGCCGTCACATGCATCTGGAGCGTGTCCACCGGGTTGACGGGAATCGACGAGTCCGCGGTATCCAGCGCAGCAGATGACACGGCTGTCGGTGTGATGGATGCCAGTGTCAGCACTGTCGCCGAGATCGCCACGAACGCGCCGGCCAACCGCTCAATCACAGAGATGCTCCCTTCGGTGCGCGCATCGTAGCCCGCGGGTTACTCGTCGTAGGTGACTTCGACCGAATCGGATCGCGGCAGCGCCTGGCAGCCCAGGATCAGGCCTTCGTCGAGGTCGGACTGCTCGAGCACGTCGTTGACCTCCATCTCGACGTCGCCGCTCTTCTTCAGTACCGCGCACGCGCCGCAGTGCCCCTCCCGACACGAGAACGGGGCATCGAGGCCCTTGTCGAGCAGGACGTCGAGCAGCTTCGCCTTGCGCGGCCAGCTGATCTCATGCTTCTCACCGTCGAGCGTGACGACCGCTGTCGCCGGGCCCTCATCGCTGTCGTCTTCCTCGATGACCACTGCGGCGAACGGGTCGGAGTCCAACGACTTGAACACCTCGATGTGGATGCTTTGCGCGCCGACGGACTTGAGCGCTTCCTCGGCGGCGACCATGAAGGGACCCGGGCCGCAGATGTACGCGTCGTGTCCCGCATACGGCTCGGCCAGGCCGGCCAACGCCGCCGCGCTCGGCAGCCCCTGCACGCTGACCAGCCAGTGCACGACAGTGAGCCGATCGGGGTACTTGGCCGACAGGTCGCGCAGCGCGGCGTTGAAGATCACCGAGTTCTCGTCCTCGTTGGCATAGATCAACACGACCTTGCCGCTGCCCTCGGCGAGGGCCGACTTGCAGATCGACATCATCGGCGTGATGCCGCTGCCGGCACTCATCAGCAAGAAATCGGTGTCGAGGGTCTTGGGTACGAAGGTGCCCGACGGTGCCAGCACGTGCAACTTCATGCCGGCGTGCGCGTTGTCGCACAGCCAGTTCGACGCGTATCCGTCCGCGGTGCGCTTGACGGTCACCGTCAGGGGGTCGTCGGTGAAGGGGGAACTGCACAGCGAGTAGCAGCGGGCCACCGAGCCGGTGCGGTCGCTGGGCACCCGCAGCGTCAGGAACTGACCCGGCGAGTAGCGCAACTTCTCGGCTGGGACATCTGCAGAGTCGGGGCCGTCCGGGACCCTGAAAACCAGCGAACGCGCGTCGGCGGTCTCCTCGACGACGTCGGTCAGCTCCAGCTCGAGCACGTGGCTTCCGAGCGGCTCGTCCGTCACCGTTCACCCTTCCTCGTGAAAATATGGGCCAATAACTAGAACAGGTTACAGAAATGCATGTCCCCAGGTCCAGCCGCCGCAGCGAGGCCCTTCTCGACACAAATCGTAACGTGTTCTAATCTTCATCTAGGCCCATACTCCGGAAGGCGAATCCAGTGACGTCCATTGAACAGCGTGACGTGCAGTCGGTCCTAGCCGGCATCGACGATCTGCTGCCGCTCATCGCAAAGCGGGCGCAGGCGGCCGAGGACCTACGGCGGTTGCCAGACGAGACCGTCGCCGAACTCAACGAGGCCGGGTTCTTCAAGCTCCTGCAGCCCGAGCAGTGGGGCGGCCTGCAGTGTGATCCGACGGTCTTCTACGAAGCCGTCCGCCGCATCGCGAGCGCCTGCGGGTCCACCGGATGGGTCAGCTCGATCATCGGCGTCCACAACTGGCACCTCGCCCTGTTCGACCAGCAGGCGCAGGAAGACGTTTGGGCCGACGATCCGGCCGTCCGGATCTCCTCGTCCTACGCGCCGATGGGGACGGGCACCGTGGTCGACGGCGGCTATCTCGTCAACGGCGCATGGCACTGGTCCTCGGGCTGCGATCACGCCACGTGGACGTTCGTCGGCGGTCCGGTGATCAAGGACGGCAAGCCGGTTGACTTCGGAAGCTTCCTCATTCCGCGTTCGGACTACGAGATCGACGACGTCTGGCATGTCGTAGGGCTCAAAGGCACCGGAAGCAACACGCTCAAGGTCAAGGACGTCTTCGTCCCGCGTCACCGCTTCCTGTCCTACAAGGCGATGAACGACCGCACCGCCGGTGGGCTGGAGAACAACACCGCGCCGGTGTACAAGATGCCATGGGGCACCATGCATCCCACGACGATCTCGGCGCCGATCATGGGAATGGCCTACGGCGCCTACGATGCCCACGTCGAACACCAGGGCAAGCGCGTCCGCGCGGCGTTCGCCGGCGAGAAGTCCAAGGACGACCCGTTCGCCAAGATCCGGATCGCCGAGGCGGCGAGCGATATCGACGCCGGTTGGCGTCAGCTCATCGGCAATGTTCGCGACGAGCATGAACTGCTGAAGGCGGGCAAAGAGATTCCGTTCGAGCTGCGGGCGCGGGCCCGTCGTGACCAGGTCCGCGCCACCGCGCGCGCCATCGCGTCGATCGACCTGCTCTTCGAGGCCTCCGGCGCGACCGCGCTGAACTCCGATCAGCCGGTGCAGCGCTTCTGGCGCGACGCGCACGCCGGCCGCGTGCATGCCGCCAACGAGCCGGAGCGGGCATACCTGATCTTCGGGAACAACGAGTTCGGCCTGCCACCGCAGGACACGATGGTTTAACTGGGACGCCTGATGACCTCCTTCGCTGCCGAAGCTGCGCAGCAGCAAGAGATCACGTTCGAGTCGACCTCGCGCTACGCGCAGGTTCGCGATGACATGCGCCTGCATTACCACGAGGCGGGTGTCGGCAACGAGAAGACGGTCGTGCTGCTGCACGGCGGCGGACCGGGCGCGTCGAGCTGGTCGAACTTCGGTCGCAACATCGCGGTGCTGGCCCGCCACTTCCACGTGCTCGCCGTCGATCAGCCCGGATATGGACACTCGGACAAGCACACCGAGCACGAGCAGTACAACCGCTACAGCGCGACCGCGCTGCTGAACCTGTTCGACCATCTCGGGATCGAAAGCGCCGACCTGGTCGGCAACTCGCTCGGCGGTGGGACCGCGGTGCGGTTCGCGCTCGACAACGGCAGGCGCGCCGGCCGGCTGGTGCTGATGGGCCCCGGCGGCTTGTCGGTGAACCTGTTCGCACCGGACCCCACCGAGGGTGTGCGGCTGCTCGGCAAGTTCACCGCCGAGCCGACGCGCGAGAACATGGAAAAGTTCCTGCGCATCATGGTCTTCGACCAGAACCTCGTCACGCCCGAGCTGATCGACGAGAGGTTCGAGATCGCGAGCCGGCCCGAATCGCTGGCCGCCGCCCGCGCGATGGGCAAGTCGTTCGCGGGTGCGGACTTCGAGCTCGGCATGATGTGGCGCGAGGTTTACAAGCTGCGCCAGCGGGTGCTGCTGATCTGGGGCCGCGAGGACCGGGTGAACCCGCTCGACGGGGCGCTGGTGGCGCTCAAGCAGATCCCGAAGGTGCAGTTGCACGTCTTCGGACAGTGTGGCCACTGGGCGCAGGTGGAAAAGTTCGACGAGTTCAACAAGTTGACTATTGACTTTCTGACAGACGTTTCTCGGGATGGTGGCTCATGAGCATCAAGTCATTGGGTTATCTACGCATCGAATCCACCGACGTCGGGGCGTGGCGCGAGTACGGCCTGAAGGTGCTCGGCATGGTCGAGGGATCCGGTCAGACCGAGGGCGCACTGTACCTGCGGATGGACGAGTTCCCGGCGCGGCTGGTCATCGTCCCCGGCGAGCATGACCGACTGCTGCAGTCCGGCTGGGAGACCGCGAATGCCGCGGCGCTGCAGGAGATTCGCAACCGCCTCGACATCCAGGGCACGCCGTACAAAGAAGCGTCGGCCGCTGAGCTCGCCGAGCGCCGCGTCGACGAGATGATCACGTTCGACGATCCCTCGGGTAACACGCTGGAGGTCTTCCACGGGGTCGCGCTGGAACACCGCCGCGTCGTCAGCCCCTACGGCCACAAGTTCATCACCGAGGAGCAAGGCCTCGGTCACGTGGTGCTCACCACCCGCGACGACGCGGAGACACTGCACTTCTATCGCGACGTGCTCGGCTTCTTCCTGCGCGACTCGATGAAGCTGCCGCCGCATCTCGTCGGCAGGCCCGCCGACGGCCCGCCGGCGTGGCTGCGTTTCCTCGGCGTCAACCCGCGCCACCACAGCCTCGCCTTCATGCCCGGTGAGACACCAAGCGGCATCGTGCATTTGATGGTCGAGGTCGGCGAGGCCGACGACGTCGGGCTGTGCCTTGACCGCGCGCTGCGCCGCAAGGTCCCGATGTCGGCCACGCTGGGCCGTCACGTCAACGACAAGATGCTTTCGTTCTACATGAAGACACCCGGTGGGTTCGACGTCGAATTCGGTTGCGAAGGCCTGCAGGTCACCGACGACGACTGGGTCGCCAGGGAGAGCACCGCCGTCAGCCTGTGGGGCCACGATTTCAGCATCGGCTTCAAGTAGTGGCTGAGCCCATCGATCCCCGCACATTCCGAAATGTGCTGGGGCAGTTCTGTACGGGCATCACGGTGATCACCACCGTGCATGACGGCAAGCCCGTCGGGTTCGCGTGCCAGTCGTTTGCCGCGCTGTCGCTGGATCCTCCGCTGGTGCTGTTCTGCCCGACGAAGGTGTCGCGATCCTGGAAGGCCATCGAGGCCAGCGGGCGCTTCTGCGTCAACGTGCTGCATGAGAAACAGAAAGACGTCTCGGCGCGCTTCGGCTCCAAGGAACCGGACAAGTTCGCCGAAATCGACTGGCATCTATCGAAACTCGGATCACCGATCATCAAGGACACGCTGGCGCACGTCGACTGCACGGTGGATTCGGTGCACGACGGCGGCGATCACCTCGTGGTGTTCGGCGCGGTGCACTCGCTGTCGGACGTACCGCACAAGAAGCCGCGCCCGCTGTTGTTCTACAAGGGGCAGTACACCGGAATCGAGCCGGACAAGAACAGCCCGGCGCATTGGCGCGACGATCTCGAGGCGTTTCTCACCGCCACCACCGACGACACCTGGCTCTAGATACAGCCCACCGAGCAGGGGTCGAGCGGCGGCATCATCTCGGGGTCCGGGGCGTTCGGATCTACCGGCACCTGTGTCGACAGGTCGACATTGTGATCGAGTTCGGGCGCCATCGGGATGATGTTGCAGATGAAGCTGAGCGCAAGGTCGCACGGAGGACGTCCGGGCTGTGCGGCTGCCGGGACGGCGAACGCCACCGCCGCGCCACAGATGGCCACGGCCGCGAGGACTGCCTTCTTGATCATCATGACGAGCCTAGCCCCACCGTCTCGATGAATTCGACGATTGTCTGAGCCACCTCACGGTGCACCGTCTCGTTGAGGATGTCGTGGCGGCCGCCGGGGAACTCGGTGAGCCTCAGCGGCGCTACCTGTTCGGCATAGGCCCGGACCGGCCCCACCGGCGCTATCGGATCGTTGACGCCGTGCAGCGCCAACGTCGGCACTGACAGCTTGGGCAAATCCGTGCCGAACCGGTCCCAGGCCCTGTCGAGCTCGCGGGAGAGCGACCCAACGTCGGCAGCGACAAAGGCCAGCGGGTCGTTCTCGAGCGAATCGAGATAGAAGGGGTCGGCCGAGAGCCAGCCGGGCTCGAGGTCGAAAGAGCTGTCGGCGTCCAATAGGTCAGGGATCGGTGCCAGGGGCGCTCCGGAAACGACGCCGGCCCGGTAACGGGCGGGTTGATCCAGCAGCCGGAACAGGGTGACCACCGATCCGTACGAATGGCCCTGCGCGATCAGCGGCACGCCAGGTCGCTCACCTTCCGCCAACTCGGTGAGGGCGTCGCCGAGGTCGGAGCTGCTTTCGATCGAACCGAAATCACCGCGGTCGCCCGGGCTGAGTCCGTGGCCGAACTGGTCGACCGCCCACAGATCGATGCCCGCGGCGTTGAGCGCGAAGCCGTAGCGGTGATAGACCCCGGTGTGTTCGCCGAAGCCGTGCATGAAGACGACCGCGGCGCGCGGCTCGGGGGCTGCCCAGTGCCGGTAATACGCGCGGCCCTTTGGGTGGTCGATGAACGGCATACCACGACGCTAGCCCTGATCGACGACCGTTCACACCCCGGCGTTTCCGGCTTTCCACTGCTCCCAGGGGATGTTCCAGTCGCCGAGTCCGTCCACACCGGACAACGTGGGCCCGACCGTGTTGACGACCTCGACGATGTCGCCGCGTTTGGTGCTCTCGTAGAACCACTTGGCGTTCTGCGGGCTGACGTTCAGGCAGCCGTGGCTGACGTTCGAGCGGCCCTGGCTACCGACGGACCACGGCGCCGAATGGACATAGATTCCGCTGTAGGACATCTGGGTCGCCCAGTTGACCTCGGTGCGGTATCCGTCGGGCGAATTGACCGGAACGCCGTACGTCGACGAGTCCATGACGAGGAAGTAGTAGCGGTCGCCGATGATGTAGGTGCCGTTGTCGGTCGGAGTTGCGTTCTTACCCATGGAGATCGGCATCGTCTTCACGATTTCGCCGTTGATGCGCACCGTCATCGTCTTGGTGGTGTCATCGGCGGTCGCGATGACCTCGTCGCCGACGGTGAAGTGACTCGTCACGTCGTCCTGGCCGAAGAGTCCGTCGCCCAGGTCGACGCCGTAGGTCTTGACGCTGATATCGACCCTCGTCCCGGGCTTCCAGTATTCGGCTGGGCGCCAGCGCACTTCGCGGCTGTTCACCCAGTAGAAGGCGCCCTCGACCGGGGGATCCGTCTTCACGGTGATCGCCTGCTGCGCGGCGAATCGGTTGGGGATGTTCTCGTCGAACCGCACCGCGACCGGTTGACCGACGCCCACCACTTCACCCTCTTTGGGAAAGACGTAGGGCATCGTCAGGTTTCGGGGCGAGTGGGTTTCGAACGTCGCGCTGCTCTGTGTGGCCCCACCGAGGCCCAATGCTTCGGCGGTCAGGGTGTACTGCTTGTTGTAACCCAGCGGCTCGGCCGAGCGCCAGATGAGACCGTCGGGACTCAGTTCCCCCTTGACCATCCGGCCCGCGTCGTTGACGAGGGTCACCGGACCGAGGACGCCGTCTTCGGCGCTCACCGTGACGGGCGATTCGACGGCAACCCCGACGGCGCCATCGGTGACCGACGTCTGCAATTTCGGGATCAACAGATCGCCGTATGGCGTGCCCTTGTCGATGATCGCCTGCTGCTGTGGCGGCGGCGACGAGCTGCTGCATGCGCCGAGCCCGACGACGAGCGCGGCGATGGTCATCACGGTCGCTGTCGTCCACCAGACCCGCCGCATGGATGTCGTCCCGTCGTTCGTTGGAGCAGTTGCATCACCATGCTACGTAGTTGCTACGTAGATGCAGGTCGGGCGCGGTCCAGATCACCGTCAACGCGGAGTTGGTCCGCGCCGAGAAGCACGTCGGCCTGTTCGGTCATCCGCTGCTGGATCGCATCGACGACGGCCGCGACCTCGGGTCTGCGCAACGTCTCGGCACGCGTGACGAGCCAGTACGTCAATCGAACCGCCACCGCGTCCGGCAGCACCCGAACCAGATCGTTGTGCCGGTCGGCCATGAAGCACGGCAGCAGACCGATGCCCGCCGCCGCCCGCGTCGCCTCGACGTGCACGAACACGTTGGTGGACGTCACAGATTCGCGCATGGCCGGCGCGAAGCTCGTGGCGACGTCGAGGTCGTCGACCTGAAGCATCGAGTCGATGAAGTACACGAGAGGATAGCGGGCGAGGTCCGCGATGTTCGTCGGGGTTCCCTTGTCGGCCAGGTAATCACGTGCACCGTAGAGGCCAAGACAGTAGTCGCCGAGTCGGATCGCCTTGGCGCGGTGTACTTTCGGCTCCCCGATCACGACTTCAACGTCCAGGCCGGATCGTTGTTGGGTGGCGCGCCGGGTCGCGGCGACGATCTCCACCGCGACATTTGGGTGGTTCCGTTGCACCTGGGCGGCGGCGGGTGCGGCGATGTAGGCGGAGAAGCCGTCGGTCGCCGATATCCGGACCACGCCTTCGAGCGCGCGCTGGCCGCCGGTGTGAACGGACAGCGAGCGCACTGCCGACTCGACGGCTTCGGCGGCCGACAGTGCCTCGCGCCCGAGATCGGTTAGCTCCCAACCACCGGCGACCCTGGCCAGCACCCGGCCACCGATCGATTGCTCGAGTGCGGCGATGCGGCGCGAGATCGTGGTGTGGTTGAGGCCGAGTTCCTCCGCGGCGATGTTGTAGCGGCCCGAACGACCAACGGCCAGCAACACGAGAAGATCGTCGGCGCTGGGCTGGCGACCCGATGAGTGAGAGAACACAGCCATATCTGCATTTTTGCAGATGACTGCTGCAGTTTTGACCATTGCAGGCAGGGGTACCTGCATGAATACTCACAGTGAGCTGTGCGGCGCATCACAATCGAGGAGCGTTCGATGACGATTCACAACGGCCCGAAAGCCACCGGAAGTGATTCAGACTCAGTTCCGACCGGTCTCAAGCGTGTGGTCGCGGCGTCGATGGCGGGCACCGTCGTCGAGTGGTACGAGTTCTTTCTCTACGGCACCGCAGCCACGTTGGTCTTCAACAAGGTGTTCTTCCCTGCCAGTGACAGTGAGTACGGTGCCATCTTCGCCGCGTTTCTCACCTATGCCGTCGGATTCATCGCCCGCCCATTGGGCGGCGTGGTGTTCGGGCATTTCGGGGACAAGTTCGGGCGCAAGAAGCTCCTGCAGTTCGCCATCCTGCTCGTCGGTGTCGTCACTTTTCTGATGGGCTGCCTGCCGACGTACGCCCAGATCGGCATCTGGGCCCCGACGCTGCTGGTGGTGCTGCGGTTCCTCCAAGGGTTCGCCGTCGGCGGCGAGTGGGGTGGCGCCGTGCTGCTGGTGGCCGAACACAGCCCGAACCGGAGCAGGGCCTTCTGGGCCAGCTGGCCCCAAGCCGCGGTACCTGTGGGCAACATGCTCGCGACGGTCGTGTTGTGGGTGCTGACCGCGACGCTGTCGGAAGAGGCGTTCCTGTCGTGGGGCTGGCGAGTCGCCTTCTGGCTGTCTGCAGTGGTGGTGCTGATCGGCTACTACATCCGGACAAAGGTGAGCGATGCGCCCATATTCCTTGAGGCACAGCAGGAGGTGGAGCGCGTCAAGGCCGTCTCCTACGGCGTGGTCGAGGTGCTCAAGCGGTACCCGCGCGGCGTGTTCACGGCCATGGGACTGCGATTCGCCGAGAACATCATGTACTACCTCGTCGTCATCGTGTCGATCACGTATCTCAAGGTGCAGGTCGGTGTCGACACCAACGCGATCTTGCGGTACATGCTCGTCGCGCACGCGGTGCACTTCCTGGTGATCCCGTTCGTGGGCAAACTGGCCGATCGGTACGGCCGCAGGCCCGTGTACCTCGTCGGCACGATCCTGGCGGCGACGTGGGGGTTCTTCGCATTCCCGATGATGGACACCGCCAACTATCTGCTCATCATCGCCGCCATCGTCATCGGGCTGATGATCCACGCGCTGATGTACGCACCGCAGCCTGCGATCATGGCCGAGATGTTCCCGACGCGGATGCGGTATTCCGGTGTGTCGCTTGGCTATCAGGTCACCTCCATCGTTGCGGGATCGCTCGCGCCGATCATCGCCGTCAAGCTGCTGGAGATCTACGACTCCTGGGTGCCGATCGCGATCTACCTGGCAGCCGCCTCGGTGGTCACGCTGGTCGCGGTGCTCGTGATGCGTGAGACGAACGGCCTCGACCTGGAGACCATCGACGTCGCCGACCGCGAGGAGCTCGCCAAGGCCGGCGTCGTATGACCGAGCTTGCGGGCCGCACCGCGCTGGTGACCGGTGGTGCGAGCGGCATCGGCGAGGCGTGTGCGCGGGAACTGGCTGCGCGTGGGGCGGTCGTCACCGTCGCGGACCGCGACGACGTCGGCGCGAAGGCCGTGGCCGACGATATCGGCGGAAAGGCATGGCCCGCAGACCTTTCTGATGTCTCGGCGCTCGAGGAGCTGCAGCTCGAAGTCGACATCCTGGTCAACAATGCCGGTGTTCAGCACGTCAGCCCGATCCCCGACTTCGCGCCGGATCGCTTCCGCCACCTGATGACGCTGATGGTGGAATCGCCGTTCCTTCTCATCCGCGCCGCGCTCCCGCACATGTATCGGCAGAACTTCGGCCGGATCATCAACATCTCCTCGGTGCACGGGATCAGGGCATCGGAGTACAAGGTCGCCTATGTGACGGCCAAGCATGGTCTCGAGGGTCTTTCGAAGGTGACTGCGCTCGAGGGTGCGGCGCATGGCGTGACGAGCAACTGCGTGAACCCGGGATATGTGCGAACCCCGCTGGTGACCAAGCAGATCGCCGATCAGGCCAAGGTGCACGGCATCCCGGAGGATAAGGTGGTCACCGACATCCTCCTGAAGGAGAGCGCCATCAAACGTCTGGTGGAACCCGAGGAAGTAGCGGCATTGGTGGGCTGGCTGGCGTCGCCGGCCGCGGGAATGGTGACGGGTGCGTCCTACACCATGGACGGGGGCTGGAGCGCGCGATGACCGGTGCCGCACCGCAATGGATGCCGACGGACGAGGACGTCGCCACAGCCCGAGTGACCGACTTCGCGCGCTTCGTGGCAGATCACACCGGCGTGACGACCACCGACTACCAATCGCTATGGCAGTGGTCGGTGGACGAGCCCGCCGCGTTTTGGGCGACGTTGTGGGACTACTTCGAGCTCGGCAAGCGCGGCGACAAAGTCCTCGAGAACGACGCGATGCCGGGCGCGCAATGGTTTCCGGGCGTCACGCTGAACTATGTCGACCAGGTCATCCGCCACGCGCGCACCGACCGGCCCGCGATCATCCATGTCGTCGAGGACGGCACGGACATCGAAGTCTCCTGGGCCGAATTGCTCGGGCGCACCGCCGCATTCGCGGAGAAGCTGCGCTCGCTCGGTGTCGGCGTGGGCGATCGCGTCGCGGGATACCTGCCCAACATCCCCGAAGCCGTCATCGCCTTCCTGGCGACGGCGAGTGTCGGGGCGATCTGGAGCGCCTGCGGCCAGGATTATTCGGCGAAGGCCGCGCTGGATCGGCTGGGTCAGCTCGAGCCCGTGGTGTTGGTGACGGCCGACGGATACGACTTCGGCGGAAAGCACTACGACAAGCGTGAGGATGTCGAAGCCCTCCGCGAGGGACTGCCGACGCTCAAAGAGACGGTGCTGGCATCTGAGCTCACCGCGATCGGCGGCGAGCTCACGACGGTGCCCGTCGGGTTCGACCATCCGCTGTGGATCCTGTATTCGTCTGGGACGACGGGTAAGCCCAAGGGAATCGTCCACGGCCACGGTGGCGTCGTGCTGGAGCACTTGAAAGCTGTTGCCCTGCAGTCCGATATCGGGCCAGAGGACACCTTCTTCTGGTACACCAGCCCCAGCTGGATGATGTGGAACTTCCAGATCGCCGGGCTGCTGGTGGGTGCGACGATCGTCTGCTATTCGGGAAGTCCGAACTCGCCCCGGCCGGATGCGCTGTGGGACATCGCGGCGCGCCTGCGGGCGACCGTCTTGGGCACCAGTCCCGGATATGTGCTCGGATGCGCCAAGGCGGGTGCTGTTCCGCGCAAAGAGCATGACCTATCGGCGCTGCGGACGGTGGGCATCACCGGATCGTCGTTGCCACCGTCATCCTCACTGTGGTTGCGCGACAACGTCGGTGAACATGTCCAGGTGGCTTCGATCAGTGGCGGCACGGACGTGGTCTCGGCCTTTATCGGCGGTGTGCGCACCGTGCCGGTGTGGCCTGGGGAGTTGTCGGCGCCGTTCCTCGGTTGCGCGCTGGACGCGTGGGATGAGTCGGGTAACTCCGTGCGCGGTGAGGTCGGCGAGTTGGTCATCACGAAGCCGATGCCGTCGATGCCGATTTGCTTCTGGAACGACGACGACGGATCACGTTATCGCAGTGCTTATTTCGAGATGTTTCCCGGCGTGTGGCGCCATGGTGACTGGATCACGATCACCGATCACGGCAGTGTCATCGTGCACGGGCGATCGGACTCGACGCTGAATCGGCACGGGATCCGGATGGGTAGTGCTGACATCTACCAGTCGGTGGAGCGCCTGCCGGAGATCGCCGAGGCGTTGGTGATCGGGTGTGAGCAGGAGGACGGCGGATACTGGATGCCGTTGTTCGTCGTGCTGGCCGACGGCGCCGAGCTGACTGATGATCTGCGTGAGCGGATCAAGAAGGCCATCCGCGACGAGGTTTCGCCGCGGCATGTGCCCGACGAGATCATCGAGGCTCCCGGGGTGCCGCATACTCGCACCGGGAAGAAGCTCGAGGTGCCGATCAAGAAGCTGTTCGCAGGCGCTGACGCGGCGAAGGTCGTGGAGCGCACCGCCGTCGACGATCCGGACCTGCTCGACTGGTATGCGAACCTGAAACGCTAGTTCTCCGATCGAATGATGTGGTCGTCGTCTTCGTAGGTGGGTGTCACGGTGACGATCATCTGAGTTCTCCTTTCTTGCCGGTTCCCAAGCTGACGGATCAGTCTTGGCGTTTCCTTAATGCGTTGTGCTCGGCGGGCTGATTTGTCGGCAGGGCGATGTAGTGTCGAACACATGTTCGGGTCAGAGTTCGCGGGAGTCGACGACGCCACGGTCGTTGCGGCCATCGCGGACCTGACACGAGCTGAAGCCGCGACCGGGGCGCGGCGGTTGGCGGCGATCGCTGAGCTCAAACGCCGGCGAGTTCTCGATGATGATGAGCGGGCGCGATGGGCGTGTGATTGGTGGGATTGCGCGGCCGCGGAGGTGGGCGCGGCGATGAACATCAGCAGCCGCCGGGCCTCGGGTCAGATGCGCATGGCCGAGGCGTTGTGTGATCATTTGCCGGCGGTGGCAGCGTTGTTTGGTCGGGGTGAGCTCAGTGCGCGGGTGGTCGCGGCGATCACCTGGCGTACGCAGTTCATCACCGAGGCGCCGGTGTGGGCGCTCATCGATGCCGCGATCGCCGAACGTGCGCGCGGGTGGGGTCCGTTGGCCGAGGACAAGCTGATCGCCGCGGTGGATGCGTTGGTGCTGGAATTCGATGAGGCTGCGGTGATGGTGGCGAAGGCCGCGGCGCGCGCCCGCGATTTTGTGGTGGGGGATCGCGAGGACGAGAACGGGACGACGTCGGTGTGGGGGCGGTTGTCGGCTGCCGATGCGGCGGTGTTGAAGAAGAAGATCACCGCGATGGTGGCCACGGTGTGCCCGAACGATACCCGCACCGCCGGTGAGCGACGCGCGGCGGCGGTGGGGGCGTGGAGCCATGGCAACGATCACCTGCCGTGTGCGTGTGACAGCCCGTCCTGCCCGGCCCGGGCCGCCCAGCCGGCACCCAAGTCCTCGGTGGTGGTGAATGTGTACACCGATCAGGCCACCCTCGACGGCCTGAAGACGCCGGCCCCTGCCATCCCCAAATCCTTTGGCACGGCGATCCTGTCGGGGACGGAGGTGATGCCCACACCGTTGCTGGCCGAGTTGCTCCGTGATGGCGCGAAGCTACAACCCTTGTGCACCCCGGCCGAGGAGCCCGAGTCGGGGTATCGGCCGTCAGCGAAGCTCGCCCGCTGGGTGCGGGCGCGGGATTTGACGTGCCGGTTTCCCGGGTGCACCGCGCCGGCGGAGTTCTGCGATATCGATCATGTGATCCCCTATCCGCTGGGGGTCACGCATGCGTCGAATCTGGTGTGTCTGTGTCGAAAACATCATCTGCTCAAGACGTTTTGGACCGGGGATTGGGAGTTGACACTGCGACCCGATGGGGCGGCGGTGTGGACCTCGCCGACCGGGCACACCTACACGACGTATCCGGGATCACGGGCGTACTTCCCTGAGTGGGACACCCACACCGGGGACCTGCCACCCCCACCACAACCGCAGACGTTCAGCACCGACCGGGGCGTGATGATGCCCCAACGCCGACGCACCCGCGCCCAGGACCGCGCTGCACGCATCAAAGTCGAACGCGCACAAAACAACTCGCCCCCGCCGTTCTAGGCGAGCCACGCGCCGATTCGGCGAACAGCCTCCTCGATATCGCTCTCGGGGCCTGCAAAGGACAGCCGCACGAACGATCCGCCCCGCACCGTGTCGAAGTCGACGCCGGGCGCGATCGCGACACCGGTATCGGCCAGCAGCTTCGAGCAGAACGACAGCGAATCGGTCGTCAGGTGCGATACGTCGGCGTACACGTAGAAGGCGCCGTCGGTCGGCGCGAGTTTGTCGATGCCGATGCCGCGAAGTCCGTCGAGCAGGAGTGTCCGATTGCTCGCGTAGTGATGCAGCAGCGCGTCTGCCTCGGCGACCGACTCCGGTGTGAACGCCGCGACCGCGGCGACCTGGGCCAGCGTCGGCGGGCAGATGGTGAAGTTTCCCGTCAGACAGTCAACGGCCCGTTGCAGCTCCTGCGGAACCAGCAGCCAGCCCAGCCGCCAACCGGTCATCGCGTAGTACTTCGAAAAACTGTTCGCCACAACGGCTTGCCGCGACGTCGACCATGCGCAACTCGTCTCGGGCGCACCCTCATAGACCAGCCCGTGGTAGACCTCGTCACTGATCAGCCGCACGCCAGTCGACTCGCACCAGGACGCGATCGCCGCCAGTTCCTCCGGCGGAATGATCGTCCCCGTCGGGTTGGCAGGGCTCGCGACGATGACGCCCTGCACCGGCGGATCGAGTTCGGCCAGCATCTGCGTCGTCGGCTGGAAACGCGTCTGCGGTCCGCACGGGATCTCCACGACCTCACACCCCAGGGCCGACAGGATATTGCGGTAACACGGGTAGCCCGGGCTCGCGATCGCCACCCGGTCGCCCGCATCGAAGCATGCGAGGAACGCCAGCAGGAAACCGCCACTTGAACCGGTGGTCACCACCACGTCCGCCGGGTCGACCGTCAGTCCGCGCCGAGTTTGATACGACGCTGCGATCGCCGCTCGCAACTCCGGAATGCCAAGCGCCACCGTGTAACCAAGCACCGTATGGTCCAGCGCCGCCTTCGCCGCCGCGCGTACCGCTTGCGGTGCGCCGGAACTCGGCTGACCCGCCGAGAGATTCACCAGATCGCCGTGGCTGCGCTGACGCTCCGCCGCAGCCAGCCACACGTCCATCACATAGAACGGCGGGATGCCGGCACGTAAGGAGACGTTCATCGGGCCGGTAGTTGATCGAGGTCGTGGAAGAACCCGTGCACGTCGGCGTAATAGAAGGGCTTGAGTCCGCCGTACACGCCGCTCCAATCAGGCACCCACGAGACCAGCGCGTCGAGAAGCATTGTGCGGGTGCCTTCGTCCAGTCCCTTGCGCGCGATGACCACCGGTGGTTTGCAGTTGTCGTACTGTCCGATGACCTTCGTGTCCTTGGCGTTCTCTGGCCTTGCTCTCCAGACATCCTCCAGGACCATCGTCGCCCGAACTTGCTTGGAGACAACGGCATCGATCTGGCCTTGCCATGCCGGGACTGCGATCAGATGCAGGAATTCATCCCGCGCTTTGCCCTGCCTGGCCAACAGAATCGCCGGTGAGAAGTAGCTCGACGTGCAGGCCGTGTTGATGTATCCGTAGTCCGCGCCCTGCAAATCAGCCAACCCCGTCGCGGGGTCGTCGGCCCTGACTACGAGCAAGCTGGTCTGACGAGGATCGCCGGTGAACTTCGACGTGGCGATCGCCAGTCCTCGGTAGGTGGCGTCGCCACTTCGGACGATCCGGTGAAAGTCGGCTGTCGGCACATACGCGATGTCCGGCTGGTGCCGGGCGAGAGCCTCGTCGATGGCGGCGAGATCGGCGGTCTGGCTCGCGACGATGTCGGCCGCGGTGAGAATGCTCTTCCACGGCTCATCGCTGGTCGGCAGCCCCAGATTCTGGTCCAGGACGAAGGTCAGCGACGTCACGTCGCCAACGTTAGAGCACTTCGGACTCGAGCCTGCGCAAATGCTCCCTAGGCGGTCCGAGCAGTTGCGCACTGCCGTGCGCTCGCTTGAAGTACAGCTGAATGTCGTGCTCCCACGTGATGGCGATGCCGCCGTGCATCTGGACCGCCTCGCCCACCACCTTGGAGAACGCTTCGCTCGCCGAGAATCGCGCCAACGCCGCTGAAGTCGGCGACGGTTCGGCTACCGCGTCATTCACCACCGCGCGCGCCGATTGCACCGCGACATACAGGTCGGCCATCCGGTGCTTGAGCGCCTGGAAGCTGCCGATCGGCCTCCCGAACTGAACCCTGTCCTTGGTGTACGCGACGGTGAGATCGAGACACCGCGCGGCCGCTCCGATCTGCTCGGCGGCCAGCAGGATCGCCGCCGTATCGGCCAGCCCCGGGTCGGCGCCGATCTCGGTATCGCCCTGCGATTCGACGCGGGCCAGCCGACGCGTCGGATCCATGGTGTCGACGCGGTTCGCGGTGAACTCCGACAGCCGCTTCAGTCGCTCTCCGTCCGCGGTGATCACGATGTCGGCGACGTCGCCGCTGATCACGAAATTCGTATCGAACGCGACGGTGCCGATCTTGGTACCGGCCGCGAGTTCTTCCAGCGCGTCGGCGTCGGGTTGATCGGCGGTCAGCAGCGCCAGCTCAGCCAGCGTGGTGCCGAGCAGAGGCGTCGGCACCAGGCCCTTGCCGAGCTCTTCGAGGACGACGGCGGCATCGGCCAGCTCACCACCCGCACCGCCGAGTTCTTCGGGTACCACCAGAGCGGCGGCACCCACCTGCTCGCACAACAACTTCCACAACGACTCGTCGAAACCTCGTTCGGACTCCATCGCCTGCCGGACGGCCTCAGGCGACGCATGCTTCTCGACCAGTGCGGCTACCGTGCCCCGCAGCAGTTCCCGTTCTTCACTCACAATGCCTCCAGAAGCCGTCGCCGGTGCAGCGTGGGATCGCCCCACGCCGAACGCAGTGCCTGCACCCGCAACAGCGACAGCGACATGTCGTGCTCTTGCGTGAATCCGATCGCGCCGTGGGTCTGTAGCGCAGAGCGTGCCGCCAGCAGCGCGGCGTCCGACGCGGCGACCTTGGCGGCGCTGACGTCGCGCGCCGTCTCCGGCGTCTGGTCGGCCACCGACAGCGCCGCCCCGTAGACCAGGGGCCTAGCGAGCTCGAGAGCAATGTGCACGTCGGCGAGTTTGTGTTTGATTGCCTGATACGTACCGATCACCGTGCCGAACTGGCTGCGCTGCTTGGCATACTCGACCGACATGTCGAGCAGCGCCTGCCCTGCTCCGACCAGCTGCGCCGCAGTCGCCAACACACCGATCTCGTATGCGCGTGCCACATCGGCGGGCTGGCCGTGACCGGACACGTTGACGTTGAACAACTTTCGGCTCGGATCGACGGATTCGACCTGCTCGGCCGCGGTGCCGTCGCTGACCTTTCCGTCGGCCGCCACCAGGATCAGGCCCGCAATGTCGGCGTCCACCGCCCGCGGCACCTGCGGGGGCATCGCCACGGTGGCGATCAGCTCACCGGCCGCCAGCGCCGCGCCCCGTTCGGCCCCGTCATCGTGGCCGGCAAGGAGAACCGGTGCCACCGCGATTGATTCGGTCACGGGGCCGGGGACGCACCACCGGCCGAGCCGTTCGGCAGCGACCACCAGGTCGACGGGGTGCGCCTCGATCCCGTCGAACTTCTCGGGCACCATCAGGGCTGTCACACCCAGCTCGGCAAGCTGTGCCCACACCTTGCGGCCGGGCGCGGGGTCGCCCGCGGCCCACGCGCGCACCGCGGCGGGCATCTCGGCCGCGCCGAGTGCGGCGTCGATGCTGGCGGCGAAATCGCGCTGCTGTTCGTCGATCTCAAAGTTCATGTGTCTACTTCCGCGGCAGGCCCAGTAGGCGCTCGGCGATGATGTTGCGCTGAATCTCGTTGGTGCCCGCGTAGATCGGGCCGCCCAGCGCGAACAGCAGACCTTCGGTCCACGAGTCGACCAGCTCGGCGTCGGCACCGCGCATGTCCAGCGCGGTCTGATGGATCGCCACGTCGAGGTCCGACCAGAACACCTTGGTCACCGACGACTCGGCGCCCAGTTCACCGCCACCACTCACTCTGGTCACGGTGCCGAACGTGTGCAGCCGATAGGCCTGCGCCTTGATCCACGCGTCGGCTACCCGGTCGACGAAGGGAGCAGCGGAATCGGCCTGCAGTGTTTTCCAGAGCGCCACCAGCCTTTCCGCCGGTGCGATGAAGCGTGCCGGGCTGCGCAGCGACATCCCACGCTCATTGCTCGACGTACTCATCGCGGAACGCCAGCCGTCGTTCACCTCACCGATCACGTCGTTGTCGGGGACGAACACGTCGTCGAGGAAGATCTCTCCGAATCCGGTGTCGCCGCCCAGCTGGGCGATCGGGCGCACCGTGACCCCGTCGGCCTTCAGGTCGAACATGACGTACGTCAGGCCTTTGTGGCGCTGCGCCTCGGGATCCGAGCGGAACAATCCGAACGCGCGCTCGCCGAACGGCGCCCGCGAGCTCCAGATCTTCTGGCCGTTGAGCAACCAGCCACCGTCGGTCTTGGTGGCGGTGGACCGCAGCGACGCCAGGTCGCTGCCCGACTCGGGCTCCGACCAGGCCTGCGCCCAGATCTCCTCGCCACTGGCCATTTTGGGCAACACTCTGTCGAGCTGTTCCTGAGTGCCGTGCGCGAACAGGGTCGGCGCGAGCATCGACGTGCCGTTGGCGCTCGCGCGGCCTGGCGCGCCTGCGCGGAAGTACTCCTCCTCGTAGACCACCCACTGCAGCAGCGACGCGTCGCGGCCGCCGTACTTCTCGGGCCACGTGATCACCGACAAGCCGGCGTCGAAGAGCACCTTGTCCCAGGTCCGATGTTGTTCGAAGCCCTCGGCCGTGTCGTATGACTTCGTCGGGAACTTGTCCTCGTTCGCCGAGAGGAATTCGCGCACCTCGGACTGGAAGTCCAAGGTCGCGTCGTCGAAATCGAGATCCATCAGTGCTCCTATTTCCGCATCCCGCGGAGAACTGGCTTGACCACTTTGCCGCCCGGATTACGCGGCAGCACGTCGAGGAACTCCACGAAGCGTGGTGCCTTGAAGTTCGCGAGATGCTCACGCGTGTAAGTGATTACCTGCTTCTCGTCCAGTTCCGCGCCTGGCTTGAGTACGAGGAACGCCTTGCCGACCTCGCCCAGGCGATCGTCGGGCACCCCGATGACGGCCGACTCGGCGACGCCTTCGAGGCGGGCCAACACCTGTTCGATCTCGGCGGGATAGACGTTGAATCCACCGCAGATGTACATGTCCTTGAGCCGATCGGTGATCGTCAGGTTTCCGCGCTCATCCAATCGGCCGATGTCGCCGGTGTGTAGCCAGCCGTCGGAATCGATTGCGGCGGCGGTGGCTTCGGGATCATCGAGGTAACCGAGCATCACGTTCGGCCCGCGCAGCAACACCTCACCCGACCCGTCCTCGGACGGGCCGTCGATGCGTAGTTCGAAGTCGGCAATCGGGCGCCCGCACGTCGTGGCCACCGTGACCGCGTCGTCCTCCGCGCGGCACATCGTGCCGAACCCGCTAGCCTCGGTCAGGCCGTACGCCGTCAGCACGATGTCGATGTCGAGTTCGGTCTGCATGCGTTCGATCAGCACCACCGGGATCGTCGCCGCGCCGGTCACCGCGAATCGCAGCGATGTCAGGTCGTAGTCGCCGCGCTTCGGATGGTCCAGCAGGGTCTGGTAGATCGTGGGCGGCCCGGGCAGCACGGTGATGCGGTGTTCGGCCACCGCGGCCATCGCCTTCTCCGGGTCGAACGTCAGCTGCGGGATCAGCGTCGCGCCGGTCTGCAGGCACGCCAGGATGCCGGCCTTGTAGCCGAAGTTGTGGAAGAACGGATTGATGCACAGGTAGCGGTCGGCGCTTGTGAGCTCTCCGCAGGCGGCCCACGCCGCGGGCGCGTCGAGCGACTGGCGGTGCGCGCACAGCGCGCCCTTGCTGCGACCGGTGGTGCCGGATGTGAAGAGGATGTCGGAGACGTCGTCGGGGGTCAGCGCGGCGACGCGCGCGTCGACCGCCGCCAGGCTTGTCCCGCGCGCCACGAACTCATCCCATGTGCCGTCGGCCTGCTCGATCGGGACGCGGATCACGTGCCGCAAGTCGGGCAGGACGTCACGGTCGATGGATGCGGCCTTGTCAGCGCCGAGGAATTGGCCCGCAGCGAAGAGCAGCGGAGCGGCGGTGCGGGCGAGAATGTCGGTGGCCTCGCTCGCGGTGTAGCGGGTGTTCAGCGGCACCATCACCCCGCCGGCATAGTGCGTGGCCAGGCATGCGACCACCCAGTGCCAGGTGTTCGGCGACCAGATCGCGACCCGATCCCCGGCCTGCACGCCCAGGTCGATCATGGCTGCGGCGGCTTGGCGCACTTCGGTGCGCAATTGCGCGTACGTCAGCCGACGATCGTGCGTGACCAGGGCGTCGTGGTCCGAGAACTGGTCAGCAATCCGATCCAGGACCTGCGGAATGGTCCTCGAACGGTCCGTCATCGATGCTCCTCTAACAAAGCAAGTGCTTGGTAGGTTAGCCTACAGGGGTGATAGAGGTCCAGGAGTTCAGGGCCGAGGTCCGCGACTGGCTCGCCGAGAATCTCGCCGGCGAATTCGCCGCGATCAAAGGCCTCGGAGGCCCGGGTCGCGAGGATGAGGCGTTCGAGGAACGACGCGAATGGAACCAGCATCTCGCGGCCGCCGGCTACACATGTCTCGGCTGGCCGGAGGAGCACGGTGGCCGCGGCCTGACGGTTGCGCACCGCGTCGCGTTCTACGAGGAGTACGCCCTCGCCAACGCGCCCGCGAAGGTGAACCACTTCGGTGAGGAACTGCTCGGGCCGACGGTGATCGCGTTCGGAACACCAGAGCAGCAGCAGCGCTTCCTGCCCAAGATTCTCGATGTCACCGAGCTGTGGTGTCAGGGCTACTCCGAACCCGGCGCGGGCAGCGATCTGGCGAATGTGTCGACGACCGCCGAGCTCGTCGGCGACGAGTGGGTGATCAACGGGCAGAAGGTGTGGACATCGCTGGCGCACTGGGCGCAGTGGTGCTTCGTCGTCGCCCGCACCGAGAAGGGTTCCAAGCGTCACGCCGGACTGTCCTTCCTTCTGGTGCCGTTGGATCAACCGGGTGTCGAGGTGCGGCCGATCGTGCAGTTGACCGGGGACTCTGAGTTCAACGAGGTGTTTTTCGACGACGCGCGCACCGAGGCCGATCTGGTGGTCGGGACGCCGGGCGATGGCTGGCGAGTCGCTATGGGACTGTTGACGTTCGAGCGTGGGGTGTCGACGCTGGGCCAGCAGATCGAGTACGCCCGTGAGCTCTCCGGCGTCGCCGAGCTCGCCAAGCGCAACGGCGCAGCCGACGATCCGCTGATTCGGGAGCGGCTTACCCGGTCGTGGGCAGGTCTGCGCACCATGAGGTCCTACGCCTTGGCGACCATGGACCTCGGGCAGCACGGGAGCCGCCCCGGCGGCGACATGGGACCCGGTCAAGACAACGTCTCGAAACTGTTGTGGGCCAACTGGCATCGCGAGCTCGGCGAGATCGCGATGGAGGTGCTCGGCCGCGACGGCCTGACGCTGACCGACGGTGGCTTCGACGAATGGCAGCGGCTGTACCTGTTCTCCAGGGCGGACACGATCTACGGCGGCTCTAATGAGATCCAGCGCAACATCATCGCCGAGCGGGTGCTCGGCCTCCCTCGAGAGGTGAAGGGCGCATGAGCCTGGCCGAAGCGCCGAAAGAGATCGAGGGCCACGGCCTTATGACCGGCAAGGTGGTCGTGGTGACCGCTGCCGCAGGCACCGGCATCGGCTCGTCGGTCGCACGGCGTGCGCTGGCCGAGGGCGCCGACGTCGTGATCTCCGACCACCACGAGCGGCGCCTCGGTGAAACCCGCGACCAGCTCCGCGAACTCGGCCTCGGCCGCGTCGAGAGCGTGGTGTGCGATGTGACGTCCACCGCGCAGGTCGATGCGCTGATCTCGTCGACGACCGCCCGGATGGGACGGCTCGACGTGCTGGTCAACAATGCGGGCCTGGGTGGCGAGACGCCCGTCGTCGACATGACCGACGAGGAGTGGGACCGCGTCCTGAACGTGACCCTGACGTCGGTGATGCGTGCGACGCGCGCCGCGCTGCGGTACTTCCGCGACGCCGACCACGGCGGCGTGATCGTCAACAACGCCAGTGTTCTCGGCTGGCGGGCGCAGCACTCCCAGGCGCACTATGCCGCCGCCAAGGCGGGCGTGATGGCGCTGACACGTTGCAGCGCAATCGAAGCCGTCGAGCACGGCGTTCGGATCAACGCGGTGTCACCGAGCATCGCCCGGCACAAGTTCCTCGAGAAGGTCAGCAGCTCAGAGCTGCTGGACCGACTCTCGGAGGGCGAGGCGTTCGGGCGAGCTGCCGAGCCGTGGGAGATCGCCGCCACCATCGCGTTCCTGGCCAGCGACTACTCCAGTTACCTGACCGGAGAAGTGATTTCGGTGTCGAGCCAACGGGCATGAGTACCGAAAGCCCTGCCGGACAGACACGGCGCGACGAGCTCCTCGAGCTCGCCGCGACGATGTTCGCCGAGCGCGGGCTGCGGGCGACCACGGTGCGCGACATCGCCGACTCGGCGGGAATTCTGTCCGGCAGTCTCTACCACCACTTCTCGTCGAAGGAGGAGATGGTCGACGAGGTGCTGCGCGGCTTCCTGGATTGGCTGTTCGATAGGTACGAGCAGATCGTCGCAGAAGAACCCAATCCGCTGGAGCGACTCAAAGGCCTGTTCATGGCGTCGTTCGAGGCGATCGAGCACCGGCACGCGCAGGTCGTCATCTACCAGGACGAGGCCAAGCGGCTCGCGGGCCAGGAGCGGTTCGCCTATGTCGAGAAACGCAATCAAGAGCAGCGCAAGATGTGGCTGGACCTGCTCGACCAGGGCGTCCAAGACGGGTACTTCCGGCCGGACATCGACGTCGACCTGGTCTACCGGTTCATCCGCGACACCACCTGGGTTTCGGTCCGCTGGTATCAGCCGGGTGGACCGCTCACGGCCGAAGAGGTCGGCCGACAGTACCTATCCATAGTTCTCGGTGGTATCACCAAAGAAGGAGTCGAGTAATGCCTGAGGCATATGTCATCGAAGCTGTCCGCACGGCTATCGGCAAGCGCAACGGCGGCCTGTCCGGCGTGCATCCCGTCGATCTGGGCGCCGCCGGGTGGCGCGGACTGTTCGACCGCGTCGACGTCGACCCGGGCGCCGTCGATGACGTCATCGCCGGCTGCGTCGACGCCATCGGACCCCAGTCAGGCAACATCGCCAGGCTGTCATGGCTGGCCGCCGGATACCCCGAAGAGGTGCCGGGCGTCACCGTCGACCGCCAGTGCGGGTCGAGCCAGCAGGCCATTTCCTTTGGCGCACAGGCGATCATGTCCGGCACCGCTGACCTGATCGTGGCGGGCGGAATGCAGAACATGAGCCAGATCCCGATCTCGTCGGCCATGACCGTCGCCGAGCAGTTCGGGTTCACCTCGCCGACCAACGAATCCAAGAGCTGGCTGCACCGCTACGGCGACCAGGAGATCTCGCAGTTCCGCGGTTCGGAGCTGATCGCCGAGAAGTGGAGCCTCTCGCGTGAGGAGATGGAGGAGTTCGCACTGACCAGCCATCAGCGCGCGCAGGAGGCGATCCGTGCCGGGCACTTCGAGAACGAGATCATCGGCGTCGAGGTTGATGGGGCTGGCTTCGTCATCGACGAAGGTCCACGCGACACGTCGCTGGAGAAGATGGCCGGCCTCAAGACCCTCGTCGAGGGCGGCCGGCTGACCGCCGCGATGGCCAGCCAGATCTCGGACGGTGCGAGCGCGGTGCTGCTCGCGTCAGAGAACGCAGTGCAGGCTCATAATCTGAAGCCGCGCGCCCGCATTCACCACATCAGCGCCCGCGGTGCCGACCCGGTGTTCATGCTGACGGGGCCCATCCCCGCCACCCAGTACGCGCTGAAGAAGACCGGCCTGACGATGGATGACATCGACACCGTCGAGATCAACGAGGCGTTCGCACCCGTTGTGATGGCGTGGATGAAGGAGCTCGACGTCGACCACGCGAAGGTCAACCCCAACGGTGGCGCGATCGCGCTCGGTCACCCGCTCGGTGCGACGGGCGCCAAGCTGTTCGCGACGATGCTGAACACGTTGGAGCGCACCGGCGGTCGTTACGGTCTGCAGACGATGTGCGAGGGTGGCGGCACCGCCAACGTCACGATCATCGAAAGGCTCTAGTGGCTGTGGACGATCACACCGCGGATGTTGCGGCCGGCGAGCATGTCGTCGTAGGCCTCGTTGATGTCGGCCAGCTTGTACTCCGCGGTTACCGTCTCGTCGAGCAGTAGCTTGCCGTCGCGGTAGAGGTTGAGTAGCCGCGGGATGTCCGCGCGCGGATTCGCCTCGCCGTAAAGGCTGCCCAGCAGCCGCTTCTGGTACAGCGTCACCATCGCCATCGGCAGGGTCGGCGTCACGTCGGCCATCGAGGCGATGGCGGTCATCACCACCGCGCCGCCCTTGCGGATGATGTCCATCGCCTCGTTGATCATCGGGCCCTTGAGCAGGCCGACGGTCAGCAGTGCGGAATCCGCCATCACCCCGCGGGTGATTTCGGCGACCAACTCCGTCGCTTCCGGCATCGACGTCACGAAGTGGGTGGCGCCGAACTCGAATGCCTTGTCGCGCTTGGATTCCACGATGTCGACGACAACGATGTGCTCGGCGCCCGCCAGCCTGGCACCCTGGATCGCGCCGCTGCCGATACCCCCGCATCCGATCACCACGACGGTGTCACCCGGAGTCACGTCGGCGGTGTTCACGGCTGAACCCCATCCCGTCATGACTCCGCAGCCCAACAGGCACGCGCGCGACAGCGGCAGGTCGTCGTCGACCTTGACCAACGAGGTCTCCGACACCGTGCTCAGTTCGGAAAAACTTCCGACGCCGACCATCACGCCGACGTCCTTGCCCTTTGCCCGGCGCCGGTACGTGCCGTCGGCCTGCAGGCCCAACAGGATGATTGCGCCCATATCGCACAGGTTCTGGTGTCCGCTGGCACACCAGCGGCAGCGGCCACACGCGGGCAGGAAGGACGCCACCACGTGGTCTCCGGGCTTCAGGTCCTTCACGCCGGGGCCGACCTCCTGCACGACGCCGGCACCCTCGTGCCCGCCGATCATCGGAAGTGTCACGCCGGCCAGATCACCGGTCTGGACGTGGTGGTCGGAATGGCACAACCCGGTGGCCTCGAACGCGACGAGGACCTCGCCCTCCTTCGGTCCGTCGAGGTCGATCTCCTCGACGCTCCACGGTTCGTTGAGTCCCCACAGCATGGCGGCGTTCGTCTTCATGGGCCGAGTTTAGGAAACTGGGACGCGGTTCGGGCTGGATCGAAAGGCTTACTGTTTACTGTGCGAGAACCAGCCCGCCCAGTGCGACGATCCAGCTGGCGAAGCTGCCGACCAAGAAGTACTCCGTGACGTCATCGATCCCGATGTGCCCGTTCTCACGGGCCTTCTGCGCGTTGATTTCCGGGAACCGGATGATGCTCTTGGCCGCGACCACCGCGGTGGCGGCTGCGAGCTGACCGGCCAGTCCGAGCCCGAGGATCAGCAGCCGTTCCATCGGGCCGAGCAAACGACCGCCCTTGAGTCGATCCGATGGCTGCGGTTGGCCGGCGGGCTTCACCGCACCGACCGAGGCGAGGACCAGCCGCACCAACTGGTTACCGGTCACGATTTGCAGGAGCACCACCGCGACGACCATGAGTATCCGGTCGGTTTCCAGGTCTGCGATTCCTGGCAGGTCGACCCACGCCGACCATCGCCGCACCAACCCGCCTGCTTCAGAACCCAAGCCAGAGAACAGAATCAGCAGACCGACCGCCGCGCCGAACACGGCCAGCGGAGCCAGTTGGCTGTCGCCGGTTCGCTCGGAGCGCGCACACAGCACGACCCACGTGACGCTCGCCGCGATGGCGATCTCCAGCAGCACGATGTCGCGGGGGTGCCACAGCCCGGCAAGCGCCGCGGACCCGATGACCACAGCCACCGCGACGACGGGCGGCATCCAGGACCGGTCGGTCAATCGCCGCGTCACGTCGGCGATGCCCATCGCGATCAGCATCACCGCCAGTGCGCTCACGGGACACCACGCAGGTATTGCGATGCGACGACGATCAAGTCAAGGCCGTCGCGCCCGGCGCGCTGGGACACCGCCGATGCGCTGATGCCCTCGGCGGCGGCGATGTCCTTCTTCGTCTGGTTGGTCAACAGGCCCTTCACTATCCGTATCGATCGGTCGTCCAGCGATCCAAGCAGATGGTCCCGACACAGCAGGGCGGCGTTGATGGCGTCGGCGTCGGTGCGGTCAACGCCGTCGACCCTGAACGACGTGCGAACCATGGCCAGCCCGGGTTGCCGTTGCGCAGCGGCCGTCCACTCGATCGCCTCGCGCGCGGCCCACCAACCCGGACCGTCCTGGATACCGCGCTCGGGGTCGAGCACCGACACCGCGCCCCAGCCGATGCCGAATCGGACATCGATGTGGGTCGCGACGGCGAGCCTGATGGACAGCGCGGCGTCGATCGCCGCGCCGACGCTGCGGTAGGCGCCCTGGAATTCGTCGCCGACGGTGAAGGCGGGTGGATCGATCGCGCCGCGGCTGACGTCGCGCAACGCCTGATTCAGGGCACGATGCTGGGCTGTGCGGTCGCTGACTCGTCGGGATCCGACGACGTCGCCGATGATCGTCGCGCGCATATCCGATGAAGCGTTTACCTTCATCATAAGCATATGAAGAGTATAGCTTCACTAAGGTCAAATCAAGCAATATCCTTCATCGGGCGCGGATCGTCGGCAGGTCTGCGGGCTGGCCACCTCGCCAGCGCAGCACGTCGAGCGCAACGGCGACATCGACGCTGGACTCGGCCAGTGGGCGGGGCAGCAGTTCGTCGGCGCGGGACAGCCTACGGAGCAGAGTGTTGCGGTGCGTGTAGAGCCGGGTCGCGGTGCGCGAGGCATTGCACTGCTCGACGACGAAAGTCCGCACTGTGTCGTGCATTTCGGTGCTCGCGGACTCGAAGGCGCCGAGGACGTGATTGACGAAAGCGGCGGCGCGGTCGGCATCGGCGGTGATCAACGCGACCAGCTCGATGTCGGCGAACATCGCCATCTGTTGTGGTGAGTGCAGGCGCGCCATCATCTGCTGGGTGCTGAGGGCGTCGAAGTGGCTGCGCCGGAAGCCATCCATCCCGTCAGCTGTCGGTCCGATTGCAATCCGGACGTCGGGCATGGTGGATATCGACCGGAGCAGCGTGTCGGTGTCGACGGTGCCGCCGCCGTGCGCCCACACCCATCGGGTGGCCGTGCTGGCCAGCACGCTCAGCGGGCGCGCCCCGCCGGCCGCAAGCCCGAAAGCCTCAGCCGTCCGGTCCAGCCGTGCCAGGTCGCGGTCCGGGTTGACGCTCCAGATGACCGCGGCGGTGTGGCTACCGGTCAGTGCGTAGCCGAGCCGGTCTTCGGCGCGCCGGCGGGGAATCGGTGCGCCCTCGAGGATCAGCGCGATGGTTTCGCGGCGCTCGGCGTGGGTGCCGCGGGTGAGTTCGTCGCGCTCTAGTTCCATCTGCGCGGCGAGGAACGCCAGGGTGGCGTCGATGAACGCGCTGATCGACTGTGAGCACACATCGAGTAATTCGTGAAGTTCGGCCGGGTCCGAGGTCAATTCGAACGCGATTTCCATGAGGCGTCGCCAGGCCACCCCCTCACCCACTCGGTAGGCGTCCAAGACGTACGCGTTGAGACCCCTGCGAACCAGCTCCCGAGCGATGTTCATCGGTTCGGGTCCGGTGTTCGGGGGTACAGGCGCGCCCGGGTCGCGCACGTTGGCCGTGCCCCAGAAGTACATGTTGGCCCGGTTACTGACGCTGACCGCCGCCGCGAGCTCGGGGTCCGAGGCGATCGTCGGGTTGGCTCCGAGGACGCCCGCGTCGAGTTCGGCGTGCCATTCCGGCCGCGCATTGACAACGACCTGTGCGCACTGCCGGATCAGGTCCCTGACGTGCGCTGAGGGTTGTTTCCATGCCATTTGGCCACTGTAAGGCCGCGGTGCAAACTGCACCATCAGCCAGCCGATATTGGGTCATATTGACGTTGGTCGGAGCTGTCGGCAAGGCGACGATTGTCACATCGCATCAACGCACCGACAGGAGTCACAGTCATGGTCCACACCGAACACGTCGACGTACTGATCGTCGGAGCCGGCATTTCCGGCATCGGCGCCGCCTACTACCTGCAGAAGGATCATCCGGACCGCAGCTACGCGATCCTGGAGGCGCGCGGCGCCTCCGGCGGCACCTGGGACCTGTTCCGCTACCCGGGGATCCGCTCGGACTCCGACCTGCACACCTTCGGCTACGAGTTCAAGCCCTGGCGCGACGACGACGCCATCGCCAGCGCCGACAAGATCCTGGCCTACCTGCGCGAGACCGCCGCTGAGAACGGGATCGATGAGCAAATCCGCTTCCACCACAAGGTGTCAGCTGCGGCCTGGTCGAGCGCCGAGGCCCGCTGGACGGTCGACGTCGAGCGCGTCCAGACCGGAGAGCTGCTGCAGGTCAGCGCGAACTGGATCTTCATGGCCGGCGGCTACTACCGCTACGACCAGGGATTCACCCCGAAGTTCGAAGGTCGTGACCGCTTCAACGGACAGATCCTGCACCCGCAGCACTGGCCGGAAGACCTTGACTACACCGACAAGAAGGTGGTCATCATCGGCAGCGGCGCGACCGCGGTCACGCTGGTGCCTGCGATGGCCGACAAGGCCCAGCATGTGACGATGCTGCAGCGCTCGCCGAGCTACATCATGCCGACCCCGGCCAAGGACGTGTTCGCCAACACCGCCAAGAAGGTGCTCGGCGACAAGCGCGGGTATGCGCTCACCCGGCGCAAGAACATCGTCAAACAACGTGCCGTGTACCAGTTCTGCCAGACCTTCCCTGGTCCGGCCCGCAAGCTCATCCGTCACCTCAACGCCAAGCAGCTACCCGAAGGCTATCCGGTCGACACGCATTTCAACCCGTCCTATAACCCGTGGGATCAGCGCCTGTGCGCGGTGCCCGATGGCGACCTGTTCAACGCGATCGCCGACGGCAACGCGTCCGTTGTGACCGACCGCATCGTGACCTTTACCGAGAACGGTATCCAGCTGGAGTCCGGTGAGCATCTCGATGCCGACATCATCGTCACCGCAACAGGTTTGAACCTGCAGATGTTCGGTGGGGTGAGCCTGACAGTGGATGGTGAGCAGGTCGACTTCGCCAAGACGTTCGCCTACAAGGGCATGATGCTCTCGGGCGTGCCGAACTTCGCGTTCGCCGTCGGTTACACCAACTCGTCGTGGACGCTCAAGGTCGGACTCCTGTGCGAGCACTTCTGCCGGCTACTGACCCACATGGACGACAACGGATTCGACACCGCACGTCCCGAGATCGGCGACCCGAAGATGGAGGGTCGGCCACTGTTGGACTTCTCCGCCGGTTATGTCAAGCGAGCGCTGGATCTCATGCCCCGACAGGGTGACGGTGCCCCGTGGATGATGTCGTCGAGCTACACCGCCGACGTCAAACTCCTGCGCAGCGATTCGGTGCTGGACCCCAACCTGCAGTTCGACACCAGCGACGCGGTTGCGGCCGGTCACGCGATTGCGGTGACCGCATGAACGACCAACTCTGCCGGGTCGGTGGCGATCGGGAGGTGTGCTATCGCACCGACGGTGACCCGTCGGCTGCACCGCTGCTGCTGATCGCCGGGCTGACCCTGGATCTGACCTCGTGGCCGCAGGACATGATCGATAGCCTTGTCGCACAGGGCTTCTACGTGATCCGGTTCGACAACCGCGACGTCGGCAGGACCAGTCCGGCCACGACACCGCCACCGGGGCTGCTGCGCCGGGCACTGCGCCGCCACCGCCGGGACGGGTATGACCTGGCGGATATGGCCGGCGATGCGATCGCGGTGCTTGATCATCTCGGCTTCCAGCGGGCACATGTGGTGGGAATGTCGATGGGCGGCATGATCGCGCAGACGATCGCCGCCCGCTATCCGGCCAGGACGGCGTCGCTGACGTCGATCTTCTCCACGACCGGGGCCAAGGGGGTCGGCCAGCCCGCCGTCTCGACGCAGTTGCGGTTGGCCAACCCCGGAGCACGCAACCGCGCCAAGTTCATCAGCAAGCACGTCAAGTTGATGGGCCACCTGGCGGGCTCCGGTTACCCAACCGACAAGGTCGGCGCGGCCCAGTACGCGGCCCGGGCCTGGGATCGTGGGCTTCGGGAAGCGGCCGGCGAGGGTGTCGCGCGCCAGGTCAACGCGATACTCAAATCCGGTGACCGCACCGCCGAACTGCGCAACGTCACCGCCCCGACCATGGTGATCCACGGCGACCGCGACCTGATCGTGGCGCCCAGCGGCGGGGCGGCGACCGCCGCGGCGATCCACGGCGCCCGCCACGTCACCATCGCCGGCATGGGCCACGACATCGCGCCCGGGGTCGTCGGCCGGATCGTCGACCTGATCCTCCGGAACGCCGCTGAGCCGGCGGCAGAGGAGCGCAAATGACCACGGTTGCGGCCCGCCGGACGGTATCGGATCGGTTCCGGCTCGACGACAAGATCGTCGTCGTCACCGGGGCCTCATCGGGCCTCGGAGTCGCCTTCGCCCATGCGTGCGCCGAAGCAGGCGCCGACATCGTCGCTGTCGGACGGCGTCGGGACCGACTGGAGCAGACCGTCGAACTCGTGGGCACCGCGGGCCGCGAGGGCCTCGTCGTGGCTGCCGACGTGGCAGCCGCCGACGGCTGCCGCTCTGTCGTCGACGCCGCAGTAGAGCGATTCGGCCGCATCGACGTGTTGGTGAACAACGCCGGCGTTGAGGACCACGCCCCCGCGTCACGGCTGGCGGTCGAGGACTTCCGCCGGGTGCTCGACGTCAACGTCACGGCTTGTTTCGAGCTCGCGCAGGGGGCGGCGGCGGTCATGCCGCGCGGATCGTCGATCGTCAACGTGGGCAGCATCATGGCCTACACCACGCTCGACATCCCGACCACGGCGTACTCAACCTCCAAGGCCGCGGTCCTGGGTCTGACCCGGTCGCTGGCTCGACAGTGGAGTGGCCGCAAGGGAATTCGCGTCAATGCGCTGCTCCCCGGGTTCTTCCCGACCGACATGGTCGCCGCGTTGCCGCAAGGGCTTCTCGACGACCGGCTGCCGATCGGGCGGATGGGCGATCCAGACGAACTGGCCGCCGCTCTGGTCTTCCTCGCCTCGGACGCGAGCGGTTACATGACCGGCAGCGAGTTGACCGTCGACGGCGGCATGCGCCTCACCTGAGTACTTCACCAAAGACAAACCAGAAGCAAACGGAGCACCCATCATGACGATCATCGCGCCCCTCGATGCCATGTTCCTGGCGTCCGAAACCCGTGAGCACCCCATGCATGTCGGCGGCCTCCACATCTTCCGGTTGCCCGAAGGCGCCCCGGCCGATTACGTGCAGACGCTGCACCAACGGCTGCTCGAATGCAGGGAACTGGCACCGATGTATCGGCGCAAGCCGTCCTGGCCCGGCGCGCTTGGTGCGATGCGCTGGACCGACGACGAGGATGTCGACCTGGACTACCACGTGCGGCACTCTGCGCTGCCCCGGCCGGGCCGGGTCCGCGAACTGCTCGCCCTGGTGTCCCGGCTGCACGGCAGCCTGCTCGATCGGCACCGTCCGCTGTGGGAGTTCCACCTGATCGAGGGACTGGACGACAACCGATTCGCCGTCTACGTCAAGGTCCACCATGCGCTCACCGACGGGGTGAACGCGGTCCGCAACACGAGGCGCATGCTCTCAGTGAAACCCACTGGCCGGCTAGGCGCGCTGTGGTCGCCGGGGCCGCGGCCCACCGTGGCGGTGGACGCGCCCGTCGCGGTTTCCGCCGCGCCGCTGGCCCGGGCTGGGGCACTGGCCACCAACATCGGGGGCGTATTGCCCACCGTCGCCGACGTCGCGGTGAAGGGGGTTCGTAATCCCGATGCCGCGCTGCCGTTCAGCGCACCCAAGACCGTGCTGAACCGGCCGCTGACGGGTGCCCGCCGTTTCGCGGCCCAATCCTGGTCGATCGAGCGGATCAAGCTGGTGGCCAAGCGGTATGACGCCACCCTCAACGACGTCGTGCTGGCGATGTGTTCGGGAGCGCTTCGCGCGTACCTGCATAGCGAGGACCGGTTGCCGTTGAAGTCACTGGTGGCCGCCGTGCCGGTCGCGCTGCCACGCACCGACGGTGACGGTAACGCGGTGACGATGGTGCTGTGCCGGCTGGCCAGTGACATCGCCGATCCCGTCGAGCGACTCGGCCGCATTCAGGCGTCGATGCTCGCGGCCAAGCAGACGATGCAGGGACGCACTCCGCTGCAGTTGTCGACGATCGGCATGTTGACGTCGTTCGGACCGACCGCCCTCAATGCGATGCCAGGGTTCGGCTCGGCCGCGCCGCCGCCATACAACGTGGTGATCTCGAATGTGCCCGGTCCGCGGGAGCGGTTGTACTGGCAGGGGGCCGAATTGGAGGGGTGGTATCCGGTGTCTATGCCGATCGAGGGGCAGTCGCTGAACATCACCGTGCTCAGCTACGGGAACAAGCTGGAGTTCGGGTTGATCGGCTGCCGACGAAACGTTGCGCACTTGCAGCGGTTGCTCGGCCACCTCGAGGACAGCCTCGCGGCGCTGGAAGCCGGCGGACCCGCCACTTAGCATTCAGTCAGTTGCCGGGGTCAGGTCGGGCAGCTGCCAGGTTCCGTCGAGGATTGCGGCGCGTGGCCGGTAAAGCCGGACCAGGAAGTTCCATCCTTCGGGTGTCGCGATGGTGTTGGGTTTGTCGTCGGATCCGTTGGGGTCGAACCGGACTGTGACCGAGCCGTCCGGATTCTTGATGCCGGTGACGCTGTTGACGGTGTACTGATCGTGTTCGTTCGGCTCGAAAAATCCCCGTGCGTTGTAGACCGAGACCGACCAGAATCCATCGACCGGAACATCACGCAACGTCAGCGTCTGGACGTGGTCAGACGGCGCCGGGTCGACGCCGATATAGGTGGCTTCCTCGGTCGGGAGTCCACCCCAGCCGGCGGCTGTCCCGATGAGGTGGCGGATGGGGTCGACCTGATCGCGGGCACCGAAGGTGCGATCGAAAGCGTGCAGGCCCTTGGCCAGCGCGAGTAACGCATCGCGGGTGGCGTCCATGCTCGCGGCGTCGTAGTCGGGGTACCGGAACGGTTTGCCGGAGCCGGATTCGAGTTTCAGTGCGTCCTGAAGTTGGGCGACTTCGGCGAGGTCGCCCTCGTCGAGGGGGTTGACGAGGATGCGCACAGCCACAAGCACGTACGGCGTGTCGAACTGATCTACGGTGAGTGGGTAGGTGCCGGCGCCGTGGTATACGGCGTTGATGAAATGGTCTTGGTTGACGATCATCGCCGAGAGATAGCGTTCGCCGGAGTCTGGAAGTGTCAAGACGGCGCCTGCGGATATGTCAACGATCGCGAAGCTGTAAAGGGTGTCGCGATTGAGGCGGATCACGGTCTGTTGGTCGACGGGGGCAGGTTCGCGATTGTGCCGGAATGTGTCGATCCCGCCTGCATCCCTCTGGATGTCGGCGAACATTCGGTCGGTCTCTGCTCGGACGAAATTGTCGACGTTGACGTGCATTCCACGAGTATCTCGCGCATGTTCGACATGCGCACGCGGTATACCGAACGCCATCAGCGTGCGGTGCGTGCCTCCGGCTGCATTACGACTGAATGAAGGAAGAGGCTTCGGTCAGGTGCTTCACGGCGTCGCCGACGATCGACTCGACCAGTTCGGCGCACGACGGCAGGTCGCTCAGGATGCCCGCGACCTGGCCCGAAGCCAGCACACCCGCGTCGGTGTTGCCCTCGACCAGCCCTGCCTTCAGAAGCATCGGGGTGTTGGCGGCCATCAGGACCTGCGACCAGGTCAGTTCCTTGCCGTGCCGCATCTCGAGACCGTCGCTGATCATCGAACGCCAGGTCATGCCCGACATCTTCTTGAACTTCTGCGCGTTGCGGATCGCCGCCGAAAAGCCCCGCAGGCGCGAACCGCTTTCGAGTTTTTCGACGAGTCCGGTGCGCAGCACGCGATGCGGCATACCGTCGACGCGCGTCGACACGACGGTGCCGTCCAATGCCGATTCGAGGTACCGGGTCTTCACTGCATCGGGCACCGTGGAATCGGAGGTCAGCAGGAATCGGGTGCCCATCGCGACGCCCGCCGCGCCGTAGGACAGTGCCGCGGCGAGCCCGCGGCCGTCGAAGAACCCGCCCGCCGCGACGACGGGAATGTCGACCGCATCCAGCACCGACGGCAGCAGCAGCGTGGTGGCGATCGGACCGGTGTGGCCGCCACCCTCGCCGCCCTGGACGATCACCGCGTCGGCACCCCAACCGGCCACCTTCTTGGCGTGCTTCGCGAGGCCGACCGACGGAATCACCACCACCCCGGCGTCTTTCAGCTTCGCGATCAGGTCGGGTTTGGGCGCCAGCGCAAACGAGGCCACCCTCACGCCTTCGCGGATCAGCAGGTCGATTCGCTCGTTCGCGTCACCGGCGTCGGCCCTGATGTTGATGCCGAACGGCCTGTCGGTAGTGGCCTTCACTTTCGCGACGGCGGTCGCCAGCTCCTCGAGCGTCATGGTCGCCGATGCCAGGATGCCGAGCCCACCGGCATTGGAGGTCGCCGCCACCAGCCGCGCACCCGCCACCCAGCCCATGCCGGTCTGCACCACCGGGTGCTCGATGCCGACCAGCTCGGTCAGCGGAGTGCGCAGCTTGACCATTATCGTATTTCCTTGTCCCGTAGCGACTTCGGATCAATGACCTCGCGGATCAGCTTCTGTTCCTCTTCGGTGGGCAGCCGTGTCGTATCGGCCTCCTCGACGCCGTGCACCTCGAAGGACGTGTTCTGGGCGACCTGCTCGGCGTCGACACCGGGATGCAGCGATAGCGCGCGCATCTGATGGTCGGGTCCGTTGAAGTCGAACACACCGAGGTTGGACACCACCCGGAACACGTTGACGAACCGATATGCGGGGTTGTCGGGATCGATTTTGTCCCAGCCGATTCCGGACACCACGTCGACGGAATCGCCGAACACCCGCGTGGAATGGTTGCCGACCCAGTAGCTCGTCGCGTGGTTGATGGTGTTCCCGGGTGCACCGCGCACCCCGAACATCTGGCGGGTGGGATGCTGAAGCGGTCCGAACGCCGACAGGTTCTGATTGCCGTACCGGTCAACCTGATTGGCGCCCATGACGACATGACGCCTGCCCCACGCCAGTGTCTCGAAGACGCGGCCGAACGGCATCCAGCCCTCGATCGCGCCTACCGCGCCGAGCGCGGGGGTGTCGGCCAGCAGTCGGGCCTCACCGTCGGTCAGCAGGATGTCGGGGGAGAAGGTCAGGCGCGCCAGCCGGGCCCCGATCGACACCATGTTCGCCATCGGGCTGACCATGATCTCGCCTGCGTCGCGGAACAATTCGGCGCACGCGACGGCGCACACCTCGGCACGGGTCACTGACATCACTGGCTCTCTCCAAACTTGCGCACGGCGGCCTGATAGTCGGCCTCACTGCCGGACAGATACGTCGTGACGAAGTCTTGCCACGTTTCGTCGGAACTCGCCGCCTCGGCGTAATGCCGCTGGAACTTCTCGTCGCGGCGGTAGTCCGGCTCTGCCGTGGTGAAGTGGGCACCGCCCGGTGCCTCGACGACGGAGTCCACCATCATCCGGTTGATCAGCAGCGCCTGCGGCGGCACCGCCTTGATCAACTCCTCCGTCGGCACCACCCGTTCGACGGACAACAGCCGCTTCTGCGCTGCCATCAGGAACAGGTCGTCGAAGTACGGGTCGATACCCGTGTACGCGGCATTGCCCTGGGCGTCACCGAGATTCAGATGGACAAATGCTGCGTCGAGGTTCAGCGCGGGCATCGCGATGAGTTCCTCGTAGCCATCCCCCGTGGGATACGGCGACTTCACGGTCTTGAGCTCGTCGCCCCAGAAGGCGCGTACATCACTGCCCAGCCCGGCGCGGATCGGCAGGAACGGCAGGCGCTGTGCGGCGGCCTGCAGCCCGCAGCGCACCATGCCCTCGTCCATCTCGCGAGCCTCGATGGCGCCGCTGGTGCGCGCCTTGGCGAACCACGGGTCATAGAAGGGCGGTGAGTCCAAAGAAACGAAGCCGTAGTAGACGCGCTTGACCTTGTCTGCCGAGCACAGCAGTCCGAGGTCCGGACCGCCGTAGGTGACGACGGTCAGGTCCTTCACATCGGTGCGCAGTAGAGCCCGCACGAACGCCATCGGCTTACGCCGCGACCCCCAGCCGCCGATACCGATGGTCATACCACTCTCGATGGACGAGACGGCCTCGTCCAATGTTGTTCTCTTGTCTGTCATTCTTTCCCCTTGGAGGTCCCGGCGAATGCGTCGCGATGCTCATCGGACACGCCGGACAGGTTCAGCTCGAACGTGAAGCCCTGCTCCATGCGGTAGCTCGAGTTCACCCGCTGCACATCGATGAGGTTCAGCGCTTCCTTGGCCGCGCGGATGACGCGGGTGTCCTTGACGGCGATGTCGCGCGCCACCCGCAGTGCGGCCTCGTCGAGCTCGTCGCGCGGTACGACCTCGTGCACCGAACCGAAGTGATGCAGGGTCGCGGCGTCGACGGTGGCCGCGGTGAAGAACAGTCGGCGCATCATGTGTTGCGGCACCAGTCGCGACAGGTGCGTCGCGGCTCCCAGGGCCCCGCGCTCGACCTCGGGCAGGCCGAAGGTCGCATCGTCGGACGCGACGATGACGTCCGCATTGCCGACGAGCCCGATGCCGCCGCCGACGCAGAAGCCATTGACCGCGGCGACCACGGGCACCTCGCACTCGTACACGGCGCGAAAGGCGTGGAAGCAGCCGCGGTTGGCGTCGATGAGCGCGGTGAAGCCCTCGGTGTTCTGCATCTCCTTGATGTCCACACCCGCGTTGAAGCCGCGTCCCTCGGCGCGCAGGATCACGACGTGCGTGCTGTGGTCGCGGCCGGCGGCGGTGATCGCGTCGCCGAGTTCGAACCAGCCACGCGATGGAATCGCGTTGACCTTCGGATAGTCCACGGTGACCGAGACGATGCCCGGCTCGACCGTCTTTGTGGTGATTGTCATGCGGATACCTCGGTTACTCTGGGGGGTCTCTACCTAAGCAAGCACTTGCTTGGTACGCTAGCACAGTGACCGACCGCCCAGAGATAGTCCTCGGACTCGACGACAGGGTCGTTCTGGTGACCGGAGGAGTTCGCGGCGTCGGCGCGGGCATCAGCTCTGTGTTCGCCGCCCAAGGTGCGACCGTGGTGACGTGTGCCCGCAGACCGGTAAAGGGATCGCCGTACGAATTCCACAGCTGCGACGTTCGCGACGACGAGTCGGTGGCCGCGTTGATCGACGCGATCACGAGCCGCCACGGGCGCCTGGACGTCGTCGTCAACAATGCGGGCGGATCGCCCTATGTGCTGGCCGCTGAGTCGTCGGCGAAGTTCAACACGAAGATCGTCGAGCTCAACCTGCTCGGACCCCTTTCGGTGTCGATCCACGCGAATGCGGTGATGCAGGAGCAGGCCCATGGCGGTTCGATCATCAACATCGCCAGCGTCAGTGGGCGCAGGCCGACACCCGGAACCGCACCGTACGGCGCGGCCAAGGCGGGCATGGAGAGCATCACCTCCACGCTGGCCGTCGAATGGGCGCCGAAGGTGCGGGTGAACTCGGTGGTCGTCGGGATGGTGGAGACCGAGCAGTCCGAATTGTTCTACGGCGACGCCGATTCCATCGCGGCCATCTCCAAGAACGTCCCGCTGGGACGGCTCGCCAAGCCGGACGACGTCGGGTGGGCCGCCGCGTTCTTGGCCTCCGACGCGGCGTCCTACATCAGCGGCGCCTCCATCGAGGTGCACGGCGGCGGCGAACCTCCGCACTACCTGGCGACCACCTCTGCTGACATCAAGTAACACATTCTTCGAACAACTGAGGAGACAAGAGATATGGGACTGCTCGACGGCCGCGTGGTCATCGTAACGGGTGCAGGCGGCGGGATTGGGCGCGCACATGCGCTGGCGTTCGCCGCCGAGGGTGCGCGAGTGGTGGTCAACGACATCGGTGTCGGGCTGGACGGCTCGCCCGCCGGCGGTGGCAGCGCGGCGCAGGGTGTGGTCGACGAAATCACCGCTGCCGGAGGCGAAGCCGTGACCAGCGGGGCCAACGTCGCGGACTGGGCGCAGGCCGAGGGCTTGATCCAGACTGCCGTCGACTCGTTCGGCGGGCTCGACGTACTGGTGAACAACGCCGGCATCGTGCGCGACCGGATGTTCGCCAACACCAGTGAGGAAGAGTTCGACGCTGTCGTCGCGGTGCACCTCAAGGGGCACTTCGCGACCATGCGCCATGCCGGCGCCTACTGGCGCGCGCAGTCCAAGGCAGGCAACATGCCCGACGCCCGCATCATCAACACCAGCTCCGGCGCTGGCCTGCAAGGCAGTGTGGGACAGGCGAATTACAGTGCGGCCAAGGCGGGAATCGCGGCCTTGACGCTCGTCGCGTCCGCGGAGATGGGCCGCTACGGAGTGACCGTCAACGCCATTGCGCCGTCGGCCAGGACCCGTATGACCGAGACGGTGTTCGCGGAGATGATGTCGACCCAGGACAAGGACTTCGACGCGATGGCACCGGAAAACGTTTCGCCACTTGTGGTTTGGCTTGGCAGTATCGAGGCCAAGGATGTCACTGGCAAGATGTTCGAAGTCGAGGGCGGCATCATCCGCGTCGCCGAGGGCTGGGCCCACGGCCCGCAGATCGACAAGGGCGCGCGCTGGGATCCGGCGGAGCTCGGTCCCGTTGTCGGTAAACTGCTGGCCGAGGCGCGCCCGCCCGTGCCGGTCTACGGGGCCTGATCGCCGCCGATTGCGCCGAAACGCCATGCGATAGCGCGCCGCCTTCCATGATGGAGCGGTGAGACGTTTTGGAACGGTCGCCGCTTTCGGCGCAATCCTGTTGGTGGCGGCCGGTTGTGGCGGTCAGCGTGGCGGCGAGAACGGGGCGGCGGCGACCGAGCCGACGTCGTGTGAGGTCACGTCCGACGCCAGGCTGAGCATCGCGACGGGCAACACCACCGGGGTGTACTACGCCCTCGGTGGCGCCTACGCCGAAGCCATCAACCAGCAGACCGATGGCAAGTTGAAGGCCACCGCCGCCGAGACGTCGGCCTCGCTGCAGAACATCCAGCAACTCGTGGCCGGCACCCATCAGGTGGCGTTCTCGCTGGCCGACACCGCGGCCGACGCGGTCAACGGCATGGCGGCGTTCGACGACGACCAGCCGATCGCCGCGCTGAGCCGGCTGTACCCCAACTACACCCAGGTGATCGTCCGCAGCGACGCTGGCATCAATTCGATCCTCGACATGCGAGGCAAGCGGGTGTCCACCGGATCGCCGAACTCGGGCACCGAGGTCATCGCCAACCGCATGCTGGAGGCCGCCGGCCTCGACCCGAAAAACGATGTGCAGGCCCAGCGGACCGAACTCGGCAAGACGGTCGAAGGGATGAAGGACGGTTCGATCGACGCGATGTTCTGGTCGGGCGGGCTGCCGACCGGCGGCATCACCGACCTGTTCGTCAGCCAGCGCGACAACGTCAAGTTCATCGACGTGACCGACACGCTGCCGAAGTTGCAGAACATCAACCCGATCTATGAAGAGGGCGTCATCCCGGCGAGCACCTATCAGACGCCGACGGATGTGGCGACGGTCGTCGTGCCCAATCTGCTCCTGGTCAAAAACGATATGGACGGCAACACCGCCTGCGTGCTGACCAAGGCGTTGTTCGACCACCAGCCCGAACTGGTCAAGGTCAACAAGGCGGCCGAAGGCATCTCGCTGGACACCGCACGCGAGACCATGCCCGTGCCGCTGCATCCAGGCGCCAAGCGCGCCCTCGACGACCTCGGCGCGGCCAACTGACCTCCACCGACGCGGCTGCGTCGGCCGCCTACGAGGACGAGCAGCCGGCCCGGCAGCTGACCGGCTGGGTTCACCACCTGGTGACCGTGGGCTGTGTCCTGATCGGGCTTTTCGCGCTGTATCAGGTGTTCTTCCCGCTGGCGCAGGGCAATCAGGTTTCGCTGATCCTGTTCCTGGCGGCAGTCCTTCCGCTCACGCTGTTGTGTTACCGATCCGGTCTGCGGCTTGGCCGCGCGGAGCCGATGGTGGACTCGCTGCTGGCGGCGACGGCGCTGGTGGTGTGCCTCTACCCGGTGTTGCCGTTCCAAATCGGTGACGGCGGAGGGGGATTCGACGAATTCCTCAGCAGGCAGAGCACACCCGCGATGGTCGATGTCGTCGTCGGGACGATCGTGGTGCTACTCGTCCTGGAGGCGTGCCGTCGGACCACCGGTGTGGCGCTGCCCATCGTGTGCCTGCTCGCACTGGGTTACGCCTACTACGGCGGATACCTGCCGCAGGGGGCGGCGATCGCCCACGCCGGGGTGGATTGGGTGCAGATCGTCAGCGCGTCGTTCATGCAGTCGACGGGGCTCTACGGCGTGCCGCTGGATGTCGCGGCGACCTACATCGTGTTGTTCACCATCTATGGAGCGATGCTCGAGGCCTCAGGCGCGAGCAAGTTCTTCATCGAACTTTCGTTCGCCGCGTTCCGCCGGTCACGGGCGGCCCCGGGACGGACGGTGACGCTGGCCGGGTTCCTCATGGGCAGCGTGTCCGGATCCGGGACGGCAACGACCGTCAGCTTGGGGTCGGTGACGTGGCCGGTGTTGCGCCGCGCCGGGTACCCGCGCGAAAACGCGGGCGGAATGCTGGCCGCCGCGGGCATCGGCGCGATCCTGTCGCCGCCGACGCTCGGTGCTGCGGCGTTCATCATCGCCGAGTACCTCGGGGTGCCGTACCTGACCGTCCTGGTCTGGGCGGTGGTGCCGACGATTCTGTACTACCTCGGCATTCTGCTGGCCGTCGAGATCGACGCGCGGCGGTACGGCACGCGCGAGGTCGATGTCGACGCCGGGTCGTTCTGGCGTCTGCTCGGCAGGTTCGGTTACCACCTGATCTCGCTGGCGATGATCGTCGTGTTCCTCGCGCTGGACGTGTCGGCGATGCGCGCGGTCGTCTACGCCATCGCCGTCCAGATCGTGCTGTCGTATTTCGACCGCGAACACCGGCTGACCCCGGTGCGGCTCTACCGGGCGCTGGCCACCGGGGTGCGCGGCGTGCTTTCGGTGGCGGCGGTGTGCGCGGCTGCGGGCGTCGTCGCCGCGATGATCACGCGCACGGGACTCGGTCTGCAGCTGAACTCCATCCTCGTCAACACCGCTCGCGTCATATCTGAAAACCCAACGGTCGTATTGATTTTCACGGCGATGTTCGCCGCGTTGGCGGTCTCGGTGCTTGGGCTCGCGGTGCCGGTCACCGCGTCGTTCGTGATCAGCTGGGTGATCGTCGGGCCCGCGCTGCAGGACCTCGGTGTCGCCGCGCCGGCGGTGGCGATGTTCGTCTTCTATTTCGCGGTGCTCTCCGAAGTCACGCCGCCGACGGCGCTGGCGTCGGTGGCGGCGTCGGCGATCACGGGCGGTCGAGTCATCCCCACGATGATGCAGACGTGGAAGTACACCCTGCCCGCGTTCCTCGTGCCGTTCGCGTTCGTCTTGACCGACAATGGTGAAGGTCTGCTCGGGCTGCGGTCATTCGTCGACATGGTGTGGACGGGCGCGGTGGCCGCGCTGGCGGTGGCCGCGCTGGCTGTCGTCACCGGTGGCTGGATGATCCGGCGGGCGGGCTGGCCCGAGCGCGTGCTGTGCCTACCGGCGTCCGCGCTGCTGTTCTATCTGAACCCGGCGACGATCGCCATCGGTGCGGGTCTGTTGGCGGTGGCCGCGGCGGTGAACGTCGTCATGGCTCGCAGACGACCATCGGAATCACCCGATCAGCAGCCTCCCGATATCCCCGATACGGCGGGTACATCTTGATCAGGCTGGGCCAGTAGCGCTTTCGCTCTTCCTCGGTCGCATCCCTGGCGATCAGATCGAACTGCCGGTCGCGAATCTGCACCCGCACTTCGGGATTGGACTCGATATTCAGATACCACGCCGGATCGGTGTCGCGTCCCCCGAACGAGGCCGGCAATATCACCCGATCACCGTCGGCCAGATATAGCGTCGGTGTGGTGCGCGGGCGGCCGGTCTTGCGTCCCGTCGTGGTGACCAGCGCCGCGGGAAACCAGAGCAGCTTGGCGCCGACGCGCCCGTTGGTGCGGCGGTAAACCCAGATGTGCGCGCGGGCGAAGTACTTCATCGCTGCCCGTAGCGGCCGGGAGTTGCGGATAGCGCCTGCCATACCGCGTGTCTAGCCGACTGGAAGTCTCGGCAAACCCCTGACCGAGCGTTGTCAGGGTTCGCAGACCACGAGCGGGATCACCCGGTCGGTCCAGGATTTGTAATCCTCGTAAGGCGGATACATCTCGACGAGCCTGGGCCAGTATTTCGCCCGTTCCTCCTCGGTGGCGTCGCGCGCGGTGAGATTGAGGATCTCTTTCTTGATCTGCACCTGGACTTTCGGGTTGGCCTTCAGGTTCAGGTACCACATCGGATGCTTGTCGCTGCCGCCCTTGGAGGCCGCGACGACGACGGTGTCGCCGTCGCGGTGGAAGTACAGCGGGCTGATCCGCGGCTCACCGGTCTTGCGGCCGGTGGTGGTCAGCAGTGCCACCGGAATACCCTGGAAATCGCTGCCGAAGCCTTCGCCCCCGCTGCGCCGGTACATGTAGGTGTTGAGCTTCGACATCCACTTGATGAAGGTGTCGGAAGCCTTCGTGTCCATGAAGCGCGGGCGCGATTTGGCCATGGTTGTGATCCTACGGCCGCTAGGACCCAGTGAGGAACGGGCGAATTCCTGCGCGGATGTGGTGGATCAGGCCGTCGGCCGGGATCTGGAACGTCTCGTCGATGTGCGCGCCGACCTTGCGCCCCAACAGCGAAGGCTTCGTCACGAGATCGAACTTCGCCCGGATGGTGTTGCCGTCGACGACGGTGAACTCGGGCACCGTCGTCGCCTGGATCACCCGGTACTGCAAGCCGCGATTCAGGCTGCGGCGCAGGTGATCTCCCGAGAACCCGGTCTTGAGCCCCACCTCGATGCGCGTGCATCCAGGCGCGAACGGCACCTTGTCCGCGTCGTGGGAGACCAGCGCGTCGATGTAGGCCTGGGCGGCCGCGATGCGCTGGGCTTCAGTCGATGATGGGGCCGCGGACATCAGATCCGCTCGATGATCGTTCCGGTGGACAGCGCGCCGCCGGCGCACATGGTGATGAGTGCGGTGCTCTGATCCGTCCGCTCCAGCTCGTGCAGGGCGGTGGTGATGAGCCGGGCGCCGGTCGATCCGACGGGGTGGCCGAGCGCGATCGCGCCGCCGTTGACGTTCACCTTGTCCATGTCCGGGTTGTGCACCCGCGCCCACGACAACACGACCGACGCGAACGCCTCGTTGATCTCGGTGATGTCGATGTCGCCCATCTTCATGCCGGCCTTCTCGAGCACCTTCGCCGTCGACTGCACCGGGCCGTCGAGGTGGTAGTACGGCTCGGCACCGACGAGCGCGTGGCTGACGATCCGCGCGCGGGGCTTCAGGCCGAGCGCCTTGGCCTTGTCCTCGTCCATCCACAGCACGGCGGCGGCGCCGTCGGAGATCTGCGACGACGTACCGGCGGTGTGGATACCGCCCTCGATCACCGGCTTGAGTGAGTTCAGCCCCTCGAGCGTGGTGTCGCGCAGGCCCTGGTCCTTGGTCACGATGTGACGGTCGCTGGTCGGCTGCTTGTTCTCGTCGAGCACCGGCGCTTCGATACCGCTGATCTCGCGGTCGAAGCGTCCTTCCGCCCAGGCCTGGGCGGCCTTGCGCTGCGAGTCGAAGCCGAACTGGTCGATGTCTTCGCGGGTGATGCCGCGGCGCTGGGCGATGCGCTCGGCGGCGGTGAACTGGTCGGGCAGGTCGATGTCCCACGAGGAGGGCCGCAGGATCCCGCGATCGGGGCCGGCGTTGGCACCAAGCCCGACGCGGCTCATGGCCTCGATGCCGCAGGCGATGCCGATGTCGATGGCGCCGGCCGCGATCAGACCCATGATCAGGCCGTTGGCCTGCTGGGCGCTGCCGCACTGGCAGTCGACGGTGGTGGCGCCGACGTGGTCGGGCAGCCCGGCGACCAGCCAGCTGACCCGGGTGATGTTGTTGGACTGCTCGCCGAACTGCGTGACGCAGCCGCCGATGACCTGCTCGACGTCGCCGGGTTGGAACTCAGACGAGATACCGGCTTTTTCGACTAGAGCCTTCTGTGTTGCGCCCAGCAACTCGGTGGCGTGTAGGCCGGATAGCCATCCGTTCCGCTTACCGATCGGGCTGCGAGTGGCTTCAACGATGACAGGGTTACCCATTCCGTCAGGCTAGAACACGTTTCATTACTCTGACAAGCGAGGATGGTGACCTGCCTTTTATCTGCGGAGAAGGCATGTTTTACTGGCACTAGAACACGTTGCAATTTGTGTTGAAAAGGAGCGCACGGTCATGGCACCCCACAACATTCCCGCAGACTTCGATTTCCTCGACGCGAGCCTGAACCTCGAGCGTCTACCCGTGGAGGAGCTCGCCGAGCTGCGGGCCTCGGAGCCCGTCCACTGGGTGGACGTTCCGGGCGGCACCGGCGGATTCGGCGACAAGGGCTACTGGCTTGTCACCAAGCACACCGATGTCAAGGAGGTGTCGAAGCGCAGCGACATCTTCGGTAGTTCGCCAGACGGCGCCATCCCGACGTGGCCGCAGGACATGACCCGGGACGCCATCGACCTGCAGAAGGCCGTGCTGTTGAACATGGACGCGCCGCAGCACACCCGGTTGCGCAAGATCATCTCCCGCGGCTTCACGCCGAGGGCCATCGGACGCCTCGAGGACGAGCTGCGCGCTCGTGCCCAGAAGATCGCCGAGACCGCCGCGGCCGAAGGCTCCGGAGACTTCGTCGAACAGGTCTCGTGTGAGCTGCCGTTGCAGGCGATCGCCGAACTGCTCGGTGTGCCGCAGGATGACCGCGACAAGCTGTTCCGCTGGTCCAACGAGATGACCGCCGGTGAAGACCCGGAGTACGCCGATGTCGATCCGGCGATTTCCTCGTTCGAGCTGATCCAGTACGCGATGAAGATGGCCGAGGAAAGGGCGAAGAACCCGACCGAGGACATCGTCACCAAGCTGATCGAGGCCGACATCGAGGGCGAGAAGCTGTCCGACGACGAGTTCGGCTTCTTCGTCGTGATGCTCGCGGTCGCGGGCAACGAGACCACGCGCAACTCGATCACCCACGGCATGATTGCGTTCTCGCAGCATCCCGATCAGTGGGAGCTGTACAAGAAGGAGCGCCCCGCCACCGCGGCGGACGAGATCATCCGCTGGGCCACACCGGTATCCGCATTCCAGCGCACCGCGCTCGAGGACACCGAGCTCGCGGGCGTGAAGATCAAGAAGGGCGAGCGTGTGGTGATGTCCTACCGCTCGGCCAACTTCGACGACGAGGTCTTCGACAGTCCTCATCAATTCAATATCCTTCGGGATCCGAACCCGCACGTCGGCTTCGGCGGCACCGGTGCGCACTACTGCATCGGGGCGAACCTGGCCCGCATGACCATCAACCTGATCTTCAACGCAGTGGCCGACGCGATGCCCGATCTCAAACCGATCGGGGAGCCCGAGCGGTTGATGTCGGGGTGGCTGAACGGCATCAAGCACTGGCAGGTTGACTACACGGGAGCGAGCGCACCGGTCGCCCAGTAGCTTTCGCGGATCACGCGCGCGGTGCGCGTAGTCGGATCACACGCGCGGTGCGCGTAGTCGGATCAAGGAGGATTCGGTGGATTTCAGTCCGGACGAAGGGCAGCAGGCTGTCGCCGATGTGGTGACGTCGGCGCTCGGCAGGGACAACAGCTGGGACGCGCTGGTGTCCGGCGGCATCACGGCCTTCGGCGTACCCGACCGTCTAGGTGGCGACGGTCTGGGCCTCGCCGAGGTCGGCACCGCACTCATCGAGATCGGCAGACACGGCACCGTGAGCCCCGCGCTGGCGACGCTGGGTCTCGGGCTGATCCCGCTGCTGGAGCTGGCGTCCGACGAGCAGCAGGATCGCTACCTCGCCGGGGTTCCGAAGGGCTCCGTGCTCACCGCGGCGCTCAACGAGCCCGGCGCACCGCTGCCGGACCGGCCCGCGACGACCCTCTCAAGTGGGAAGCTGAACGGGGTCAAGGTCGCGGTTCCCTATGCGGAACAGGCGGATTGGCTGATCGTGACCGCTGGCGGCTCTGTCGCCGTGATCTCCCCGAAGGCCGCGGGCGTACAGGTGGTCAAGACGCCGACCGCCAACCACGGCGACGAGTACTCGGTGACGTTCTCCGATGCCGAGGTCGACGGGGTGCTCGACGGTGCGCAGCCGCGGCGGGTGAACCAGCTGGCGCTGGCGGGCATCGGCGCGTTCGCGTCCGGTCTGGTCGCGGGCGCCCTACGCCTCACCGCGGACTACGTGGCCAACCGTGAGCAGTTCGGCAAGCCGCTGTCGACGTTCCAAACCGTCGCCGCACAGCTCGCCGAGGTCTACATCGCCTCTCGCACACTGACCCTGGCCGCGACCTCGGTGCTGTGGCGGCTCTCTGAAGGGCTGGACGCCGACGACGACACCGACATCCTCGGCTACTGGCTGGCCTCAGAGGCGCCGCCGGCGATGCAGCTGTGCCACCATCTGCACGGCGGGATGGGAATGGACATCGACTATCCGATGGACCGCTACTACTCCGGCGTCAAGGACCTGACTCGGCTGGTTGGCGGCCCGTCGCACCGACTCGATCTGGTGGGAGCGCAATGTACATCGAACTGACCCCTGAGCAGAAGCAGCTCCAAGCCGAACTGCGGCAGTACTTTACGAACCTCATCTCCCCTGAAGAGCAGAAGGAGATGGAAAGCGACCGCCACGGCAAGGCCTACCGCGCGATCATCAAGCGGATGGGCTCCGACGGCAAGCTCGGTGTCGGCTGGCCCAAGGAATTCGGCGGCCTGGGCTTCGGCCCCATCGAGCAGTCGATCTTCGTCAACGAGGCACATCGCGCCGACGTGCCACTGCCCGCCGTCACCCTGCAGACCGTCGGGCCGACGCTGCAGCAGTACGGCACCGATCTCCAGAAGAAGAAGTTTCTCCCCGGCATCCTCGCCGGTGAAATCCATTTCGCGATCGGCTACACCGAGCCCGAGGCCGGCACCGACCTCGCATCGCTGCGCACCACGGCGGTCAAGCAGGGCGACGAGTACATCATCAACGGCCAGAAGGTGTTCACCACCGGTGGTCATGACGCCGACTACGTCTGGCTGGCGTGCCGTACCGACCCGGAAGCCGCCAAGCACAAGGGCATTTCGATGCTGATCGTCGACACGACCGATCCCGGCTACAGCTGGACGCCGATGATTCTGTCCGACGGCGCTCACCATACGAACGCGACGTACTACAACGACGTCCGGGTGCCCGCCGAGATGCTGGTCGGCGAGGAGAACGGCGGCTGGCGCCTGATCACGACTCAGCTGAACAACGAACGCGTAATGCTCGGTCCGGCAGGGCGATTCGCCTCACTGTACGACCGGGTGCACGACTGGGCCGCCAAGCCCGGTTCCAACGGCGACACCCCCCTCGATCACGACGACGTGAAGCGGTCACTCGGCGAGCTCAAGGCGATGTGGCGGATCAACGAGCTGCTGAACTGGCAGGTGGCCGCCTCCGGCGAGACCATCGACGTCGCAGACGCCGCCGCCACCAAGGTGTTCGGCACCGAACGGATCCAGTATGCCGGCCGGCTCGCCGAGGAGATCGTCGGTAAGTACGGCAATCCGGCGGATGCGGAAACCGCAGAACTGCTCGAGTGGCTGGACTCGCAGACCAAGCGCAATTTGGTGATCACGTTCGGTGGAGGTGTCAACGAGGTGATGCGGGAAATGATCGCGGCGGCCGGGCTCAAGGTGCCGAGGGTGCCCCGATGAGTGCAGTCGACGACATCAAGGCGGCCGCCGAGCGGGTCAAGGCCGAAGGCAAGAGCAAGCCGCGGGTTGCCCGTCACCCGGTGAACCAGCCGATGATCGACCACTGGCTCGATGCAATGGGGGACAACAACCCCATCTACGTCGACGAGGCGGCCGCCAAGGCGGCGGGTCATCCGGGCACCGTCGCACCTCCCGCGATGATCCAGGTCTGGACCATGATGGGGCTGGGCGGCAACCGGCCCGACGACGATCCGCTGGGCAAGATCCTCGGATTGTTCGACGACGCAGGATATATCGGCGTCGTCGCGACGAACTGCGAGCAGACCTATCACCGCTACCTGCGTCCCGGCGAGCAGGTCAGCGTCGCCGCGGAGCTGACCGACGTCGTCGGCCCCAAGCGGACCGCGCTCGGCGACGGTTTCTTCATCACCCAGCGGATCTCCTGGCAGGTCGGCGACGAAGATGTCGCCGAGATGATGTGGCGCATCATGAAATTCCGACCTTTGGAATCAGGCACAGATCAGGATTCCGAATCATCATCGTCGGTGCCCGACGATCTCGACGCGGACAGCATGATGCGTCCCGCGTCGTCCCGTGACACGAAGTTCTTCTGGGACGGCGTCAACGCGCACGAGCTGCGTATTCAGAAGCGCGGCGACGGCACGCTGCAGCATCCGCCCGTGCCGGCACTCTGGCAGGACAAAGAGCTGGAGACCGACTATGTCGTCGCCTCCGGTAAAGGGACGGTGTTCAGTTTTGTGGTGCACCACGCCCCGAAGGTGCCCGGTCGCACGTTGCCCTTCGTCATCGCGTTGGTCGAACTCGAGGAGGGTGTGCGGATGCTCGGCGAGCTCCGCAACGTCGACCCCGCGGAGGTGAAGATCGGATTGCCGGTCCGCGCAATGTATATCGACTTCCCCGAAGGGGATTCCGGGCCGGCTTGGACCAACTACGCATGGGAGCCCGCAAAGTGAGCGCACCCGCGATCGAGGTGGGCACGAAGCTGCCCGAGCTCGCACTCTACGGCGATCCGACGTTCATCGTGTCGACGGCGATTGCCACGCGTGACTACCAGGATGTGCACCACGACCGGGACAAGGCGCAGGCCAAGGGTTCCAAAGACATCTTCGTCAACATCCTGACCGACACCGGCCTCGTGCAGCGCTACATCACCGACTGGGCCGGACCGAACGCGATCATCAAGACGATCGGGCTGCGGCTCGGCGTGCCGTGGTACGCGTATGACACCGTGACATTCAGAGGTGAAGTCACCGCCGTCGAGGACGGCGTGATCTCACTGAAAGTGACTGGTAGCAACAGCCTTGGCGACCATGTGATCGCGACCGCGACGTTGACGATCGGAGATGCCTGATGGCGGGTGAGCTTTCCGGAAAGGCGGCGATCGTCGGGATCGGAGCCACCGACTTCTCCAAGAACTCCGGCCGCAGCGAATTGCGGCTGGCGTCCGAAGCCGTCCTGGACGCGCTCGACGACGCCGGCCTGACACCGGCCGACGTGGACGGCATGGTGACCTTCACCATGGACTCCAACACCGAGGTGTCGATTGCGCGCGCCACCGGAATCGGTGAGTTGAAGTTCTTCTCCAAGATCCATCACGGTGGTGGCGCGGCGTGCGCCACAGTCCAGCAGGCAGCGATCGCGGTGGCCACCGGGGTCGCGGATTGCGTTGTGGCATACCGAGCTTTCAACGAGCGGTCGGGGATGCGCTTCGGTCAGGTTCAGATGCGACTGGTGGAGAACGCCGACTCCACCGGTGTGGACAATTCGTTCTCGTATCCGCACGGCCTGTCCACGCCTGCTGCTCAGGTAGCGATGATCGCCCAGCGCTACATGCATTACTCCGGTGCGACCAGCGCGGACTTCGGCGCCGTCTCGGTGGCCGACCGTAAGCATGCCGCCAACAATCCGAAGGCGTACTTCTACGAGAAGCCGATCACTATCGAGGATCACCAGAACTCGCGGTGGATTGCCGAGCCGCTGCGGCTGCTCGACTGCTGCCAGGAGACCGATGGCGGTGTGGCGCTTGTGATTACGTCCGCTGAGCGGGCCAAGGACCTCAAGCACCGGCCGGCAGTCATCGAGGCGGCATCCCAGGGCTCCAGCCCCGATCAGTATTCGATGACAAGCTACTACCGGTCGGAACTGGGGCTGCCGGAGATGGGCCTGGTCGGTCGGCAGCTCTGGGAGCAGTCGGGGCTGACGCCCGCCGACATCCAGACCGCGATCCTCTACGACCACTTCACCCCGTTCACGCTCATCCAGCTGGAGGAGCTGGGGTTCTGCGCACCCGGTGAGGCGAAGGACTACATCAAGGACGGCGCAATAGAGATCGGCGGCAGGTTGCCGATCAACACCCACGGTGGTCAGCTGGGCGAGGCGTACATCCACGGCATGAACGGCATCGCCGAAGGTGTCCGGCAGCTTCGCGGGACGTCGGTGAACCCGGTGGACAACGTCGAGCACGTGTTGGTTACAGCGGGTACGGGCGTCCCGACGTCGGGTCTTATCCTCGGCTGACCAGAATCGTCGTCATGCGCGCCGTCATGCGCACATTTCGGCGATGCGCTGTCCCGTGTCGGTAGCGGCGGTCAGTCTGGTAGCCAGATTGGGATCGGTGTTGGGCACGCCGGCGAGTTGGTTCATGCCGATGTCTTGGAGATCGTTGGCAAACGAACGAACTGCCTCTGCCAGTTCAGGTGCGGTGGTCGGGCCCAGGCGGGAAAGCAGATAGTCGCCACCGCCAAGTGCAGCCAAGCGGGAGTTGGCCGCCACTGCCGACTGAGCGCCGGGGTCGGGACCGAGGTCGGTGTTGGTTTGGACGCCCACCGCCCGGCGTACCAAATCGAAGGCATCGCACACGCGCGCTTCAGTCTCTGCTGGCGTCGCGTTTGTCGCGTCGGTCCGCTGAGTGGTTTTGTCGGCAGGCTCGCCCGGTGTTTGGACGAGCGACGTGACCGCGACACCGACGGCAACCAGCGCGGTCACCAGGGCGGCCGGCGCGATCCACCACGGTGAAGTGCCTTTTGCTGAATGTCGAGGCGACTGGTCGCCATCCGATTGCTTCTTCGACTCGTTCTCGGGCACTAGGCGATGGTAACCACAGCCGCTGTCAGGGCGGTCGTTGAAATGCGTCCAGTTAACAACCCGGCGGCCCATATAGTTGTGGCCCTTGGGTTTGCTGGTCGGACTCCTACGGTTGCAAATGCGGCCCGCGATGGGCGCGCTTCACCACCGGAGATTCGCTTCGAGATCCGCACCTGCGGCTTGACACGCTTCGTGGCAAACCATTAGCTTGACTCACGTCACCTTTGAACCTTGATTTCGCAAGATCTCTTACCGCTGCGATTCCCGCGAAAGGGGTCTGCACACGTGTCCAAGCACCGTGAGGCAAGGAAGCTACTTGGTCCGTTCGTCACGACGGGTTTGACCGGCGCGGCGATGATCGGGGTTGCAGCGTTGCTGGTTGCTCCTCCGGGTGCGCCGGCGCAGCGTGTGGTGACGTCGGACGTGCAGTTGGTCAACGGCGACGAGATTGTCCCTTGGTGGATTGGTGCCGGTGGCAGCAATCCGGGCGGGTCCGCTCGATTTGTGTCTCATTCACTGTTCGGCGGGTCGGGGTCCTGCGGGCTGGTCTGCAACGGCGCCGATGGCACCGCGACGGACCCGAACGGCCAGAACGGTGGGATCCTGTTCGGCAGCGGCGGCAGTGCGTTTGCCGGCAGTGGCGGGAACGGCGGCAACGGGGGGTTGTTCGGCGGCAACGGCGGCAACGGCGCCGACGCCACGCTCGTCGGCGCGCACGGCGGTGATGGCGGCAAGGTCGGCATATTCGCACTCTTCGGCAACGGCGGCGACGGCGGCAACGGTGCCGCAGGCGGGCCGGGTGTCAACGGGGGCAACGGTGGCAGGGGCGGAAGCGTCGGGCTGTTCACGTTGGTCGGCCATGGCGGCAGCGGCGGCAACGGCGGCGAGGGTTGGGATGGGGAGCACGGCGTCAACCCGACATGGGATGGCACACGCGCCCCCAGCGGCACACCGAGTTACACGACGAATCAGACTGGCACGGGAACCGTTGTGGGTGGCAACGGGGGACCCGGGGATGCCGGCACCCAAGGAGCTACCGGGGGCGGTAACGGCGGCCGGGGTCAAACCGCCGATTCGACTGGACCGAACAACAATACGTCCATTGCCATCGCTGGCGACGGCGGTAACGGCGGCGACACCGATGTGCCAGGCGCTCCCGGCGGTAACGGCGGCTTCGGTGGCGGCGGTTCGGCCCGCTACAACGGAACCGGCGGCGACGGCGGCGACGGCGGTGGCGGCGGTCCCGGCGGCGGCGCCGGCGGCAATGGCGGCAGTGGCGGTAACGAGACCGCGGTGCTGTTCTCGTCCAATCCGGAAACCTCGGGTGTTGTGAAAGGTGGCGACGGCGGAACCGGCGGAACTGGCGGTGTCGGCACGGCCGGGTCCAACGGGACGAACGGCGGCGCGGGCGGTACCGGTGGCCGCGGTGGGCTGCTGGTCGGCAGCGGCGGCGCCGGCGGTAGTGGCGGTGCTGGTGGCGACGGTGGCAACGGAGCGACCGGGGGTAAGGGCGGTAACGGCGGTACTGGTGGCGCGGGGGTCGTTGTTAATTTCAAGAACAGCCCGTCCACAACCACGTATTCGGGTAATGGTTCGGGTGGCACGGGTGGTCAGGGCGGTACCGGCGGTAAGGGCGGAGACGCCGGCAGCGGGGGTAGCGGTGCCTCGGGCGGGGCCGGCGGGATCTTCGGCGGCAGAGGGCAATCCGGCAGTGGTGGACTCAACGGCACCGGCGGAACCGGCGCTCAGGGTGGTCAGGGCGGCCAGGGCGGCAGGGCATATACGTCAAATGGGACCTTTTCAGGCCCCGGTAACGCCGGTAACGCCGGTAACGCCGGTAACGGGCCGACGGGTATGACGGGCGGCTCCGGCGGCACCGGCGGAACCGGTGGCAACGGGGTTTCTGGCTCCGGTTCGTAATCCTCCGCACACGTCACCTAGGCCGGAATCAACTCCACGCCTGCCAGTGCCACCGCGTTGTCCCGCTCGGGCGCGGTGACGACGGCGGTGAAACCGTCGCCCTCTTTCCAGATGCTGGCCAGCAGCGTCTCGCCGGGAAACACCACGCCCGCGAACCGGGCCCCGTAGCTACCGACCCGGGCGGTGTCGCCGTCGAGCAGGGTGTCGACCATCGCCTTGCAGGTCATGCCGTAGGTGCACAGACCATGCAGGATCGGCCTCGGAAAGCCTGCGGCGGCCGCGAATTCGGGATCCGAATGTAGCGGATTGCGGTCACCGCACATGCGGTACAGCAGTGCCTGCTGCGGCGACACCGCGATCGATATCTCGAAATCCGCGGCGCGCTGCGTTTGGTCCGATGACGTAGAAGACCCAGACGGGCCGCGTTCGCCGCCGAAGCCGCCCTCGCCGCGGGCGAAGATCGACCGCTTCTGCTTCCACAGGACCGTGCCGTCCGGTGTGGAGACCGTGGTCTCCGACCAGATCACCGCGGCCTTGCCCTTGTCCCAGATGTCGGTGAACCGGGTGACGGCGACGCCGGTGCCCGACGGCGGGATCGGCCCTGGCGCAGACACCGCTTCACTGGCGTGCAGCACCTTCGAAAGCTCGATGTCGATACCGGGGAACCGGACGCTGGGCGGTTCGGTCATGTGGAAGCTCTGCGCCACGTTGGCGAACGTCGGCAGCACCTGCGGGGTGCCGTCGGTGAGATAGCGCAGTTCGCGCTTGTCCATCGGGTCGCCGCCCGCCCCGAGGCCGAGGTGGTAGAGCTGGATATCGCTACTGGTCCAGGAGAATTCAGCGGGCGGAAGCTCGGCGCCCAGCGCCTCGTCGAGATTGATGGGCATGTGCTAACCCTTTCCCGCAATGTGCAGTGCTGCCAGGTATCCGAATGTCATGGCGGGGCCGATGGTGCCGCCAGGACCGGGATAGGTGTGGCCCATCACCGGTGAGCTGACGTTACCCGCGGCGTAGAGGCCTTCGATGATCGAACCGTCGTCGCGCAGCGCACGCCCGTGGATGTCGGTGCGGACGCCACCCTTGGTGCCCAAGTCACCCGGCACCATCTTGGCCGCGTAGAACGGCGGTTTGGCGATCTCACCGAGGTTCGGATTCGGCTTGTTGGTCGGATCGCCGTAGTAGCGGTCGTAGGCGCTTTCGCCGCGCTTGAAGTCCTCGTCGACGCCGGAGCGTGCAAACCCGTTGAAGCGATCGACGGTCGCGGTCAGCGCATCGACGGACAGACCCGTCTTCTCGGCCAGTTCCGCGATGGTGTCGGCCTTCACGATGACGCCGGACTCCATCCACTTCTTCGGAATCCGTTGGCCGGGCTGCAGACCCGCGAAGATGTAGCGATCGCGGTAGGTCTGGTCGAACACCAGCCACGCCGGGATGTTCTCGCCGGGACCCGGGCCCTGGCCGTACTGACCGCCGTACATGTGGTGGCACGCCTCGACGTAGGGCATCGACTCGTTCATGAACCGCTTACCGGCCATGTTCACGATGATCGAGCCGGGCGAGTTGCGTTCGGACAGCGCGAACCACGGCGCATCCACCAGCGGAACCGTCGGCCCCCACCAGGCGTCTTCCATGATCTCCAGGGCGGCGCCCAGCTTCTCGGCGGCCAGGATGCCGTCGCCGGTGTTCGCCTTCGCGCCGACCGTCCACTCGGTGGTGATCGGGGCGCGCTGGTACTTCACGCGCATCTGCTCGTTGTGCTCGAAGCCACCCGACCCGAGGATCACCGCGCGGCGTGCCCGGATGAGTTGTGGCTCAGCGCTTTCCGGCGCATTGGTATCGCGGACGTAGATCCCACAGACCCTGCCGTCCTCGACGTAGAGATCGGTCAGCGCGGTGTTCAGCTGGACCGGCACACCCGCCTTCTGCAGCCCGATGCGCAGCGGCGCGATCAGGGCGCGGCCCATGCCGACGAGGTTCTTGCGGGTGGCGTTGGCCCACACGGAGCGCACGCCGACCTTGATGCTGCGCAGCACCCCGCGCGGGTGGCGCTTGAGCTGATTGAGACGTACGTAGTCCTGCTGCATCACCACCATGTTCAGCGGCACCTTGCCGTACGGCGGTTCGAGGCCCTTCTCGTCGGGGCCGAGCTTGCGGGCGTTGAACGGCTTCGGCTCGATCGAGCGTCCAGCGGGACGCCCGCCAGGTGTTTCGGGGTAGTAGTCGGAGTAGCCGGGCACCCAGCACATCTTCAGCGGCGAGTTCTTCAGCACGAACGACAACATCTCGGGTCCGCGCTGCAGATAGGTGTCGATCTTCTCCGCGGGCACGACATCACCGATGATCGCGTGCAGGTAGGTGCGGGCTGCTTCGGCGGTGTCGGAAACTCCGTCACGCTTGAGAATCTCGTTATTCGGGATCCACACGCCCCCACCTGACCGCGCAGTGGAACCGCCATAGTGCGGAGCCTTCTCGACGACTACTGTGGAAAGTCCCTGGTGGGCGGCGGTGAGGGCGGCAACCATGCCGGCGGCGCCGCTTCCCACCACGACGACGTCATACTCCTGACCAGTCATGTAGAACACGTTATAGAATTGCCCGGCCTTACAACAACTGCGCCGGTCGAACAAACGAGGGGACTTCGCAAACATGCTCAGCGCCCAGGTGCGTGAACGGCTCGCCGCCGACTTGGCCGAGGCGGAACGCAGCCGCGTACCCATCACCCCGCTGACCGACGCGCACGCCGATATCGATGTGGTGGATGCCTACGAGATTCAGCTGATCAACATCCGCCAGCGGGTCGCCGAGGGTGCTCGGGTGATCGGGCACAAGGTCGGCCTCTCGTCGGAGGCCATGCAGAAGATGATGAACGTCGACGAACCCGACTACGGGCACCTTCTCGACGAGATGCAGGTCTACGAGGATCGCAAGGTGCCCTCGGCGAACTACCTGTACCCGCGGGTGGAGGTCGAGGTCGGCTTCATCCTCGCCGACGACCTGCCCGGTGCCGGATGCACCGAGGACGACGTGCTGGCGGCGACGGCGGCGTTCGCCCCCGCGATCGAGTTGATCGATACCCGCATCACCGACTGGAAGATCAAGCTCTGCGACACGATCGCCGACAACGCTTCGTCGGCGGGCTGGGTGCTCGGTGAGGCCAGGGTTTCGCCGAAGGACATCGACATCCGAAACATCGACGCCGTGCTGACCAACAACGGTGAGGTCGTCGCGGAGGGCCGCAGCGATGCGGTGCTCGGCAACCCGGTCACCGCGGTGGCGTGGCTGGCGCGCAAAGTCGAGGGGTTCGGGGTCCGGTTGAAGGCCGGTGACATCGTGCTGCCGGGGTCGTGCACGCGTGCGATAGATGCACCGCCTGGCAGCGATTTCGTCGCCGACTTCGCCGGGCTAGGTTCAGTCCACCTGAGTTTCGAATAGTAGGAGCAGACATGCCGCACAAGGCTTCGGTCGCCATTGTCGGGTCGGGGAACATCAGCACCGACCTGCTGTACAAGCTGCTGCGCTCGGAGTGGCTCGAGCCGCGCTGGATGATCGGTATCGATCCCGAGAGCGAGGGCCTCGCGCGGGCGCGCAAGCTCGGCCTGGAGACGTCGCACGAAGGCGTGGACTGGCTGCTGGCACAGAGCGAGAAGCCGGATCTGGTGTTCGAGGCCACCAGCGCCTACGTGCACCGCGACGCCGCACCGCGCTACGCCGAGGCAGGCATCCGCGCCATCGACCTGACTCCAGCCGCCGTCGGCCCCGGCGTGATCCCGCCGGCCAACCTGCGTGAGCACCTGGACGCGCCGAACGTCAACATGGTCACCTGTGGCGGTCAGGCCACCATTCCGATGGTCTACGCGGTATCCCGCGTCGTCGACGTGCCGTACGCCGAGATCGTCGCGTCGGTGTCGTCGGCGTCGGCCGGGCCGGGAACGCGGGCCAACATCGACGAGTTCACCAAGACCACGAGTGCGGGCGTCGAGGTCATCGGCGGCGCGAAGCGGGGCAAGGCGATCATCATCCTGAACCCGGCCGACCCGCCGATGATCATGCGCGACACCATCTTCTGCGCCATCCCCGAGGACGCGGATCACGATGCGATCACACAGTCGATCAAGGACGTGGTCGCCGAGGTGCAAACCTACGTGCCCGGCTACCGGCTCCTCAACGAGCCGCAGTTCGATGAGCCGACGGTGTTCAACGGCGGAAACCACCTGGTCACGACCTTCGTGGAAGTGGAGGGTGCGGGCGACTATCTGCCGCCCTACGCTGGAAACCTGGACATCATGACCGCTGCGGCCACCAAGGTCGGCGAAGAGATCGCGAAGGATCGCGCCTCCGCGGGAACTGGAGCTCAAGCATGAGCACTGACGAGATCTACTTCGACCCCATGTGGGACATCCGGATGACGGACACGTCGCTGCGCGACGGCAGCCACCACAAACGCCATCAGTTCACCAAGGACGAGGTGCAGGCCATCGTCGCGGCGCTGGACACCGCGGGTGTGCCGGTCATCGAGGTGACACACGGCGACGGGCTGGGCGGATCCAGCTTCAACTACGGGTTCTCCAAGACCCCCGAGCAGGAGCTGATCAAGCTGGCCGCCGAAACGGCCAAGGAGTCCAAGATCGCCTTCCTCATGCTGCCCGGCGTCGGCACCAAGGAGGACATCAAGGAGGCGCAGAACAACGGTGGGGTGATCTGCCGAATCGCCACCCACTGCACCGAGGCCGACGTGTCGATCCAGCACTTCGGCCTGGCCCGCGAGCTGGGCCTCGAGACGGTCGGCTTCCTGATGATGAGCCACACGATCCCGCCCGAGAAGCTCGCGGCGCAGGCACGCATCATGGCCGACGCCGGCTGCCAGTGCGTCTACGTCGTCGACTCGGCGGGTGCGCTGGTGCTCGAGGGCGTGGCCGACCGAGTTTCGGCGTTGGTCGCCGAGCTCGGCGATGACGCCCAAGTTGGCTTCCACGGCCACGAGAACCTCGGGCTCGGCGTCGCCAACTCCATCGAGGCCGTGCGGGCGGGTGCCAAACAGATCGACGGCTCGTGCCGCCGCTTCGGCGCCGGTGCGGGTAACGCGCCGGTCGAGGCGCTGATCGGCGTGTTCGACAAGATCGGCGTCAAAACCGGTATCGACTTCTTTGACATCGCCGATGCCGCGGAAGAGGTCGTCGCACCCGCCATGCCGGCCGAGTGCCTGCTGGACCGCAACGCGCTGATCATGGGCTACTCCGGCGTGTACTCCAGCTTCCTCAAGCACGCCATCCGCCAGTCCGAGCGCTACGGCGTGCCCGCGCACCAACTGCTGCATCGCGCAGGCCAACGCAAGCTGATCGGCGGCCAGGAGGACCAGTTGATCGACATCGCGCTGGAGATCAAGCGCGAACAAGAAGCGGCGCCGGCGAAGTAGCGCGCTCGGGGTTGGGCGGGTCAGGGCGTGTATAGCGTGGGGCCGCCTGGGCCGGTGGGCACCACCTGCCCAGAGCCCCACGACGGCGTTTCCGGATTCTGACCCGGTGCCGCGGTCTCCGGCTGGGTTCTGTTGGCTTCCCATGGAGCCTGCGGCCAAGACTGGGCCGTGGCGGGCGGCGCTTCGCACTTGCCGGAGCTCTTGTCTCCACTCCAAACTCCACCGGACATCTGGCAGCAGAACACACGTTCGTCGTAGTAGCGCTGGACATCGTCGGTGGCGAAAAGCCTGTCCTCGGCCGCTTTGAGGCACCTGTCGTACGCGCCGATATCCCACTGGTCTCTGGCCTGAGAGACCGCGGGCGGGACAAGCACCCCGACCGAAAGTGCGACCGCAGCCGGACCGAACACCCACAACCTATAGTTCTTCATCTGGTTCTCCTTCAGTCGATTGCTCATCGGCTGCTTCCCCCGCGAACGCCGTGATTGAGTGACGAGACCACGGTCTCGGAGACGTGTTGCAGATGCGTTGCAGTGGCGTTGTGGCGCTTCACCCGATCGCGCTGAGCATCCGATCGAGAAACGCGTTCGGAATCGACGGGTTATCGCGCAGCTCCGGCAGCAATGCGACGACCCGAGGTCCGCCGTCGAGCAGGTAGCGGACCATTCCGCGATCGGCGCACTGGGCGGCGACATCGGCGAGGACCTGTTCGGCTTCGCCGGCACGACCCGCGGCGGCCAAGGCGACGGCGAACAGCCTGTTCGCATTCAGCAGTGCACGCGGACGGCGTTGGACGGCAGTCGAATTCACCCAGCTTTCTGCGCGCTCGCAGGCCAGCATCGGGTCGGTGTCAAGCAGGGTCGAGATTTCGTATTCGTCTCGCAGCTGGGCGGTGACGTCGCGGGCGATCCCCGAGTCCGGAGCGGACCAAGTGAGCTGCGCCCCTGGCAAGCCCAGTCTTTTCCGCTCAACTGCGACGGCTGCGCCCAACCGTGGCAGGTCCGCGGTGGCCGCGACATTCGCTCCCTCGTCGAGGAACCCCGCGGCGGCCTCGCGCTGCCCACGTAGCACCTTGATCCGCGCTCCGGTCACGCAGCGGGCGATCATGAACTCCACCGGCGGTCCGCCGGGTGTCCCGAAGCTGCCGCTTTCCTCGAGGAGCTGCTCGGCCTGTTCGACTTGTCCACGCTCGTAGAGGAATTCAGCCGACAGTGCATAAGCCACCCGCGCAGCATGCGAGTACGGGGCGTCCGATCTTTTGGCCACACGGACGGCTTCGCTGAGCCGACGCTCGGTTTCGGCGGCGTCGAGTTCCTGACTGGCCGCCATCGCGGCGAGGCAGTGCCCGTAAACCAGGACGAAGGACGCGCCGGACCGGCGGTGGTAATCGTCGGCCCAGTCCTGCCATCTGCGCGCGGCGGCGAAATCAAACCGACAGGTTGCCAGGAAAGAGGCGACGTTAGCCGCGGTGGCGACGACGAAGGGGGACACGTGGTCAGGGTCCGATAGACACTCGGTAAGCAACTCCTCGACGCCGGTGCCGCGGTCGGCCCAGACCTCGATGAGGGCGCGGAAGACATCGGCCTCGATCCGCATTGCGCGCAGCTCGGACTCCGGAAGCATTCGGGTTCGCAGAGCGTCGTAAAAGGCGTCGAGCGCCGCGCGTGCGGCGACGGGTTGCTGCAGCAGACTGTGGGCGCGAGCCAGGAATAACTGCAGTCTTGGACTGGGTGCGACGATCCGGGCGGGAAGCGTAGCGACCAGTGCCTGCAGCATCGAGAGCTGTGCCTGCTGCTCGAAGTCGATGCTGTGCCGTTCGATCAGCTCGATCGCGCGTTCCTCGTCACCGGCGGACACCGCGTGGCTGATGGCTTCGTGGAGCATGTCGTGTTCGGCGAACCAGCTTGACGCTGTCGCATTCAGCTGGGTGAGGCGGTCAGGTTGGTCGCATTCGAGCCGACGCTGCAGGAATCCCGCGAACAGCTGGTGGTATTGGAACCAGCCGCCCTCGTCGTCGAGTCGGCGCAGAAACAGATCCCGGGTTTCGACCTCTTGCAGCAGCGCCTGTCCGTTGGGAACGCCTGCCAGCACGCAGGCCAGATCGCCGGTGATCCGCTCGGTCAGCGAGGTCGCCATCAAGAAATCGAGCAAGTCCGGCTCGAGCGAATCCAGCACGTTCTCGGCCAAGTACTCGCCGAGTGCCCGGTGACCGCCGGACATACCTCGGATCAATGCTGCGGGGTCGTCGCTGCCCCGCAGGGACAGCGACGCAAGTTGTAGCGCTGCGATCCAGCCGTGGGTGGTCTCCTCAAGGTTCACCAGGTCCGTCTCGCTCAGATCCAGGCCGCGCAAGCCGATTAGGAAGGCGTGGGATTCGGACCGGTCGAAACGCAAAGCAGCAGCGTCGATTTCCACCAGTTGGTCGCGCACCCGCATCCGCCCCAAGGGGAGATTTGAGCGATTGCGGCTCGTGACGACGACCTGCAGATGCTCACCGCCGTAGTTCAGGAGGTAGTCCAGCGCCTCGATGGTCGCGGCGTCGGACACGCGATGCCAGTCGTCGATGACGAGCCAGAAGCCAGACCCCTCTTGGTCGAGTTCGTTGATCAAGGACGTGAGCACATGACGCTGTGCGCCGGCGCCGCGGTCCTCGAGCGCCCGGCGCAGCTCGTCGGTCAGCGTGCGGCGCGTACTGCGCACGGCGTCGATCAGGTGGGCGAGGAACCACACGACGTTGTTGTCATCGCCGTCGATGGTGAGCCAGGCGACGGTCTCGCCCTCCCTGACGAGCAATTCGCGCCACTGCGCGGCAAGCGTGGTCTTGCCGAATCCCGGCGGTCCGTGAATAACGAACAGACGTCGGTGACCACCAGAGCGCAGGGTGTCGATCAGGCGGGTGCGTGGCACCAACGCCTGTGCCGACGCCGGCGGACGGTACTTCGTCACCGTGACCGGCGGCACCGTATCAATTCCCTGCGGCGACGCCGGCCTTGCCGGCTGCAACGACGCATCGTGACGCAGGATCGCGCCCTCGAGATCGCGAAGTTCCGGGCCGGGGTCGACGCCGAGTTCGTCAGCGAGCCGTCGGCGCAGCGCAGCACCGACTGCCAGCGCATCGGCCTGTCGCGCCGACCGGTACAGCGCCAGCATCAGCTGCCGGTGCAGAGTCTCGCGGAAAGGGTGCGCCGCGACCAAGCGTTCGAGCTCGGGGACGAGTGCGGTGTGCTCGCCGAGGTCGAGATCGGCGTCGATCCGGTGACCGAGCGCGATGAGTCGTAGTTCGTTCAATCGGGCGGCCTCGGCCGCGGCGAAATCTGGGTGATCAAGGTCCTCGAGCACCTCCCCGCGCCAGAGGCGCAGGGACTCGGCGAGCAGTTCGGCGGCCCGTTCCGATGCCCCGCGCTGCAGCTCCTGTCGTCCTTGCGAGAGAAGGTCCTCGAAGCACGCGGCATCAATCTGCTCACGCGGCAGGAACAATCCGTAACCGCCGCGCCGGTTGACCAGTGCGTTCTCTGCGCCAGCCGCCATCAACCTGGCGCGCAGGCGAGAGACGTGAGCGCGGAGCGTGACGTCTGCGCGGGCGGGGGGATCACCGGCCCACAGGGCGTCGACGATGGCGCTGGGAGGAAGCGCGCGGTTCGCGTTGATCAACAGCACGGCCAGCAGTTCGCGCGGCTTGCGGCCACCGAGGTCGAGCAGGTGCCCCGCGTCCGTGGCGAGGGTCAGCGGGCCGAGGATCCCGAAAGACGGTGGCCTATTAGGCACCACTTCACCGAATATCACCAGGTCAGCGTATCTGTGGAGATCTCCGCGTGGCAGTGGTCTACGCAGCCGCTTCTCAACCCCTGCACCATGGGCACATGACGACCCGCGACGACGCGCAAGCCATCCTCGAACAGCTGGCAGGGCCGTCCGCCGTCCTGCGCGACGACCAATGGACCGCGATCGAGGCGCTCGTCGTCGCGCGACGCCGGGCACTGGTCGTCCAGCGCACCGGCTGGGGTAAGTCGGCGGTGTACTTCATCGCCGCCAAATTGCTGCGCGAAGCGGGCCGGGGCCCGACGGTGATCGTGTCGCCGCTGCTGGCGCTGATGCGCAACCAGGTGGCCGCCGCCGAACGGGCCGGGGTGCACGCCGCCACCATCAACTCCAGCAACGTCGCGGACTGGGACGAGATCAACGAGCGCGTGCACCGCCGCGAGCTCGATGTTCTGCTCGTCAGCCCGGAACGGTTGAACAATCCCGACTTTCGCGATCAGGTGCTGCCCGCGCTGGCGCACGACGCGGGTCTCGTCGTCGTCGACGAGGCGCACTGTGTGTCGGATTGGGGCCACGATTTCCGGCCCGACTACCGACGCATCCGCACCCTGATCGGTGAACTCGGTGCCGACGTGCCGGTGCTGGCGACCACGGCCACCGCCAATGACCGGGTGGTCGACGACGTCGCCGCCCAACTCGGCGTCGGGGGCAGGGACACGCTGGTGCTGCGCGGCGGCCTGGACCGCGAATCGCTGCGACTATCGGTGGTCAAGGCAGGCAACCCGGCACAGCGCGCGGCTTGGCTTGCGGCCCATATCCATTCGCTGCCGGGGTCGGGGATCGTCTACACCCTGACCGTCGCTCAGGCGCATGACGTCGCATCGCTGTTGCGTGAGCAGGGCCACGACGTCGCCGCCTACACCGGGTCCACCGAAGCCGCCGAACGCGAACAGCTCGAGGCGGATCTGCTGGCCAACAGGGTCAAGGCGCTGGTGGCCACGTCGGCGCTGGGCATGGGGTTCGACAAACCGGACCTCGGATTCGTCGTCCATCTAGGTGCGCCGTCCTCGCCGATCGCCTACTACCAGCAGGTCGGCCGCGCAGGCCGAGCCACGGAGAGCGCGCAGGTCATCTTGCTGCCCGGCCATGAGGACCAGGACGTATGGCGGTATTTCGCCTCGGTGGCGTTCCCGTCGGAGTCCATGGTGCGCAACGTGATTGGCGTGCTGGACCCTGAGCGCCCGCAATCGACACCCGCGCTCGAGCCCCTTGTGGACCTGGGGCGGTCGAGGCTGGAGATGGTGCTGAAGGTGCTCGACGTCGACGGCGCCGTGCGCCGCGTCAAGGGTGGCTGGGTCGGCACCGGAGCGGCATGGGAGTACGACGCGCCGCGGTACCGCAAGCTGGACGAAGCCCGCAAGCGCGAACAGCAGGCGATGCTGGACTATCAGGCGACCGACGGGTGCCGGATGGCGTTTCTGCGTGGGCAACTCGACGACCCGTCACTCGCCGTGGGTGAGCGGTGCGGCCGGTGCGACAACTGCACGGGCGACCACGTCAGCGCCGATGTCGATCCAGGTACCACCGAGGAGACGAGGCAACGGCTCATGCGTCCCGGCGTGGAACTCGCGCCGCGCAAGCAGTGGCCGTCCGGGCTGGCCAAGCTCGGCGTCGACCTCAGCGGCAGGATCGCCGACGGCCCGCAACCAGGGCGCGCCATCGGCAGGCTGACCGATCTCGGGTGGGGTGCGCGGTTGCGGCGCGTGCTCGACGAACCCGACGCTGAGGTGTCCGACGATCTTGTCGCCGCCGCGGTGAAGGTGCTGGCGTCCTGGGACTGGGCGCAACGGCCGGCGGCGGTGATGGCACTGGATTCAGACCGCCACCCGCTGCTCGTTTCCTCGCTGAGCCGCGAGCTGGCTCGTCTGGGCAGGCTGACAGACCTCGGCACCCTGCAGTACTCGCCGACGCGACGACCCGTCACCGCCGCCAACTCCGCCTACCGCGTCGCTGCACTCGATGGGGCATGGACGGTCCCTGATCCCGACCTCGTCGCCTCCGTGGGCGGACCGGTGCTGCTCGTCGACGACCTGTCCGACACCGGGTGGACGCTGACCATGGCCGCCAGGGTCGTGCGCGCGGTGGGCGCCGAGGCCGTCCTTCCCTTCACGCTGGCCACCACCAGCTGACACGCCGGCTGGCCAGGTGTTTGTTTAAGCCCGACCCCACATCGGTTACGCCTTTGACAGCGACCACGAGGTCGCCGAGTAGAGGAGTGATTCGATGAAGATGTCCGAGAAAACCGTTCGACGCGGCCTGTACGGCATGTTCGCCGGGGGTCTGCTTGCTTTCGGTTCCGCGGCCATCGTGATTCCGGTCGTGAATGCCCAGCCTGCGCCGGGTCCGGGCATGGAACCCCAAAACTGCAGCGTCAGCACGATCGCCGACACCTCACGCACGGTGGCGGAGTCCACCAGCACGTACCTGGCCGGCAATCCTGCAGCCAACGACGCGCTCACCAACATCGTCGAGCAGTCGCCCGCCGATGTGACGGAGGCATTCCGCACCTACTTTGCGGAGAATCCGAAGGTCGAGACCGAGTTGATGACGATCAACCAGCCGGCCATCGATCTGGCCAGCCAATGTGGTGTTGAGGTGGCACCCACACCCATCACCGAGGCGCTGACTGACCTCTAAAGCCAACTGAGTCTCCACCGCTCAATCGCGTCGGCTGTCCCGTCGGCGCGATTGAGTGTTTCCGAGCTGAGCGCTGACTGCGTCGGCCGTCGCCACCAGGGCGCGGGCCCGTTCGACAATCTCGTTGTCCGTCAATGACTTTCCGATATGCATGGAAGCCACCATGACCTGTCGCTGGTTGTGGTCGTAGACCGGTGCCGAGATCACGCTGATATCCGAACGGGCACTGCGCCGCTTTCCACCACTTTCGTTTTCGCCGCGCAGATACACGCGCTCACCGATGTCGGAGACCAATTCGCCGAGAAGGGCCCGCAATTCGTCGGGCAGGTTGCTCGACATCCCCGCCATCAAGGAATAGAGCCGTCGACCGCCGGGGGTCTGCCGCTCGACCAGATAGCCGTCCTCGCGGCACCTGGCGATCACCCTGTCGAGCCGGTCCGAACGAGTGCGCAGCGGGATCGTCGGCTCCTTGGCGAGCCAATTGCGTTCGGCCTCTTCATCCCACAGCACGAACATCAACCCGACGGGTGGGGCGAACGGGTAGCTCTGCCCCACCTCGACGCCGGGTCTGGCACCGGCGGGAGCTACCAGGTCCAGCAGTGTGATCCGGTCGTCGATGACGCCGGACAGCGCCGCGGTGACCCCGAATCGCGCCGACAACCTCCGCAGTTCTTCGTGTGCCGCCGGGCTGACCCGCATCGACTCCTGCGCTTTGTGGCCGAGACTGATCAGTGACGGACCGAGGCGGTAGGTCTTGTCGGCGGCGTCGCGCACGAGGTATCCCGCATCGGCGAGGGACGTGACGATGCCGAGGCACGTCGGCTTGCTGAGTTCGACCCGGCGGGCGAGATCGGACACCCCGAACCGCTCGGTGGGGCGGCCCGCCAGATAGTCGAGGATCCGAACGACCCGGTCGGTGGGGGGCGACGCCCGGCCGGAAGACTCGGGGGCAGACACCCCCGCAGCATACCTATCGGTCCATATATGTACCGAAGCGTTCGATATATTGACTATGGTTAGAACGCGTTCTAGTTTCAAGAGGTGTTTTCTCAGCCATTGATCGACGCGATCGCCGAGGCGGAAAGCCTGGTCGCCGCCGCCCCGTTCATCGAATCCGAAGCGGACCTGCTCGAGGGCCTGCAGTACCTGGCCGGTTGCATCTCGGGATGTACGCACCTGGCGTTCGACTACGACCGCGATCATCCGTTCATGCAGTCCGGCACCGGCCCGTTCACCAAGATGGGCCTGGACAATCCGGATGCGATGTACTTCGGCACCCGGGTGCAGCCCGGTTACGAGTACGTCGTGACCGGCAACCGGGGTACCACCACAGACCTCTGCTTCCAGATGCTCGGCGGTGAGTACACCGATGACAACGTCCCGCCGAGTCAGGCGGCGTTCGATGACCGTGAACTCGACATCGACGCCGACGGGAACTACGAGTGGCGGGTCACCCCGACCAGCCCGTCGCAGTTGGTTGTCCGCGAGGTCTACAACGACTGGTCGGCGCGGCGCGGGTACATCAGCATCGCCAGGACCGACACCGCGGGCACTGCGCCGCCGCCGTTGACCCGGGAGTTGATCGAAAAGCGTTACGCCGTAGCGGGTAAGCAGCTGGTGCAGCGGGTGAAGACATGGCTGCAGTTTCCGCAGTGGTTCTACAACACGCTGCCGGTGAACACGATGATCGCACCGCGGCTGACCCCTGGTGGTCTGGCGACGCAGTATTCGTCGGTCGGCCACTTCGACCTCGCGCCGGATCAGGCGATGATCATCACGCTCCCGGTCACCGATGCGCCGTACCTGGGCTTCCAGCTGGGCAGTCTGTGGTACATCTCGCTGGACTACATCAACCATCAGACGTCGCTCAATGGCACGCAAGCGCAGGCGGATCCGGACGGCAAGATCCGCTACGTCGTCTCGGATGCCAACCCGGGCGTGACGAATTGGGTGGAGACCCTCGGGCACCGCAAGGGCTACCTGCAGTTCCGTTGGCAGCGACTGTCCCGGGAACTGACGGAGGCCGACGGCCCGAGCGTCGAGGTGGTCGACATCGACAAGGTGGCTTCCGCGCTGCCGAACTACGAGGCCAACAAGATTTCAGACGAGGACTGGCGGGCGCGGATCGCGCTGCGCCAGAAGCAGATCGGCGACAGGATGGTGGGTTAGGGTGGCCACGGAACTTTTGAAAGACCGAGTTGTCGTTATTTCCGGCGTCGGACCGGCGCTGGGCACCACGCTCGCCAGGCGATGTGCCGAAGCGGGCGCGGATCTGGTGCTGGCCGCCCGCACGGTCGAGCGCCTCGAAGACGTCGCCAAGCAGATCACCGACATCGGCAGGCGTGCGGTCACGGTGGGCACTGATATCACCGACGAAGCGCAGGTGAGCAACCTCGTCGACCAGACGCTGGCGGCGTACGGCAAGGTCGACGTGCTGATCAACAACGCCTTCCGGGTGCCGTCGATGAAGCCGTTCGCCAACACGACGTTCGAGCACATGAAGGACGCCATCGAGCTGACGGTGTTCGGCGCGCTGCGGATGATCCAGGGCTTCACGCCTGCGCTGGCCGAGTCCAAGGGTTCCGTCGTCAACGTGAACTCCATGGTCGTGCGCCACTCGCAGGCCAAGTACGGCGCCTACAAGATGGCGAAGTCGGCGCTGCTGGCGATGTCGCAGACATTGGCGACCGAACTCGGCGAGCAGGGAATCCGCGTCAACTCCGTTCTGCCGGGCTATATCTGGGGTGGAACGCTGAAGGGCTACTTCGAGCACCAGGCCGGCAAGTACGGCACCAGCGTCGAGGACATCTACAACGCGGCCGCCGCCGGATCCGACCTGAAGCGGCTGCCGACCGAGGACGAGGTCGCATCGGCGATCCTGTTCATGGCGAGCGATCTGTCCAGCGGCATCACCGGGCAGGCGCTGGACGTCAACTGCGGGGAGTACAAGGCCTGATGACTAGAACGGACGTTGGCACCGTCGACGATCTGCACGCTTCGGCGACCAAGGCGTGCGGACTCGACGACTTCGGTGCCGACGATGACAACTACCGGGAGGCGCTGAGCGTCCTGCTGGAGTCGTTCCGGCGCGACGCCGACCTCACCGAAATCGGTAGCAAGATGAACCGGTTCTTCGTGCGCAACGCACTGGTGGCGCGACTGGTGTCGGAGGCGGCTTGGACGCAGTACCCCGAGCACGCGGACGTGACGATCGAGCGCCCCATCTTCGTCACCGGGCTGCCGCGCACGGGCACGACCGTCATTCACCGACTGCTCACCGCCGACCCGCGGCATCAGGGGCTGGAACTGTGGCTGGCCGAGTTCCCGCAACCCCGTCCGCCACGCGAGACATGGTCGGAGAACCCGGTTTTCGCGCAGATCGACGCCCAGTTCGCCAAGGCGCATGCGGAGAATCCGGACTACACCGGTCTGCACTACATGACTGCCGACGAGGTGGAGGAGTGCTGGCAGCTGCTGCGCCAGTCGCTGCATTCGGTGTCGTACGAGACGCTGTCCCATCTGCCGACGTATTCACAGTGGCTGGCCAAGCAGGACTGGACCAAGCCGTATCAGCGGCATCGCAAGAACCTCCAGCTGATCGGTCTCAACGACGCCGAGAAGCGCTGGGTGCTCAAGAATCCGAGCCATCTGTTCGCGCTCGACGCGATTCTCAAGACGTACCCGGATGCTCTCATCGTGCAGTGCCACCGGCCGGCGGAGACCATCATGGCGTCGATGTGTTCGCTGGCGCAGCACACGACCGAGGGATGGTCGAACTCGTTCGTCGGCGCGCAGATCGGCGCGGACGCGATGGAGACGTGGACGCGAGGTCTCCGGCGGTTCAACGAGGTTCGGGCCGACCATGACCAGGCGCAGTTCTGCGACGTCGACTACTTCGAGTTCGTCAAGGATCCGGTGTCGGCGGTCGAGGGCATCTATTCGCACTTCGACATCGAGTTCACCGACGAGGCCCGCACGGCGATAGCCGAGAGCCACGCCGAGAGTCAACAGGGCCCGCGTGCGCCGAAGCACACGTACTCACTTGCCGACTACGGGCTGACCGACGAGCAGGTCAAGGAGCAGTTCAAGGGGCTGTGACGGTCAGGCCGTCGTATTGGCCAGCCTCTCAATGCGATCCAACGCTTCTGCCGCGAGGGTGCGCACCGGATAGCCGCCGGCCGCGCCACACGTGGAGATCTCGATCGCCGCATTGTGGGCGGCGACGAACGCACTGTCGCAAGCCCAGTCGCTGGCTGCGAAAGACCACAGCAGGATGTTGGGCGAGCTGGATGTCGTCAGGGGCTGCAGCGTGAAATCGTAGACTCGGCCCTTCATGTCGGTGACGGTGAACGGAGTATCCACGCACGACTGCAGCGTCCGCTTCGCCTGCGCCAGTGCATTTTTCGCGTCGTAGTCTGCCCGATAGACGCCGACCATCTCCTCGATGTACACCTGGCGGCCGACGTCGTCGACCATCCAGTGCCCGCCGTCGGTCGCAGCCGGATCATGGTCGAAGATGAACGGCGGATCCACCTCTTTGGCGACGCCGCTGCACTCGTTGGGTTCGACGGTGGAGAACAGATTCCCGTCGTACTTCTCGACTTCAGGGCTCAGCAGGTCCTTGACCTGTCCGGCTGCGATAGGCGCCACCGGCGCGCGGGGTCTCGGCGGTGCGTCGACGACCTGGGTGCAGCCCGGAACCAGTGCGAGCGCAAACAGAAGCACCGACCACCGCGCCACCATGGCCGCCAGTGTAGAAGCTAGCCGTCCCCCGGGGACGGCGCCGAGGACATCTCCTCCAGACAGCCTTCGACCACAGCGTGTTTGATACTGCCCGCGAGCTTCGGGCAGGAGCGGGCCCGTGCCGGATCGCCGCCGGCCTCCCGGATCTCGTTGAAGTACGCGCAACGCCGGGTTGCCTCGGAGTTCCACTGCACCGACGTCTGCGCGAGACCGAGCTTCTTCACCTCGACCGTCACGTGGCAGAACCTGCAGTCGACCGAAACCAGGCCCGATCTCAGGTAACGTTCACGATCGCGTGCGGTGGCCTCCCGCAGAGCCTCGGCCCGGTCGTCGCCGAAAGCCGGTGCCTTGGACCAAGACCGAGCCCATGTCTCGTTTGAATCCCCGGTCTCACCGTCGCCATGACTGTGGTCGTCGTCGTCATGAACGCCGTGCAGAAGCAGCATCGACCTCGCTAGCTGGTCGACGTCCGGGGCGTCCTTACGCGGGGTCATGAGCTCGCGTGCTCTGCCTTTTCGTTCTCGTCTCGCTCTTCGGCCTGCGTCTTGAGATTCTCCTGCTCCCGCAGATTGTCCTGAACTTCGATGGTCCACTTCTCGTTGGCCACCGTGGTATCGACCTCGATCTCGAAGCGGTCGGTCATGTCGGGAGTCACGTCGGCGACGTCGACGTAGAACTGCTGATACCAGCGGCGCATCTGGTAGACCGCGCCGTCCTCCTCGACGAGCAGCGGGTTGTCGATGCGCGTCTTGTGCTTCCAGATCTCGACGTCCTGCAGAAAGCCCTTGCTGACGCCCTCGGTGAACACCCGCGCAAGCTTGTCGGTCGTCGCCTCGTCCAGGCCCTTGGGCTTCTCGACGATGACACCCCACTGCAGCACGAACGAGTCCTGGGTGACCGGGTAGTGGCAATTGATCAGGATCGACTCGGCCTTGAAACCGCCGTAGTTGTTGTGCAGCCAGTTGATCATGAATGACGGCCCGAAGTACGACGCCTCCGAATCCAGGTGCGCCTCACCGTAAGAGGTGCCCAGATCGCTGACGTCGGGCCTGCCCACGTTGTGCAGGTACTGCGACGCGATGTGGCCCTCGAAGACGTTCTTGAAGTACGTCGGCAGGCCGAAGTGGATGTAGAAGAAGTGCGCCATGTCGGTGACGTTGTCGATGATCTCGCGGCAGTTGCTGCCCTCGATGAGCATCGTGTTCCACCGCCAGTCGGTCCACCCGTCGTCGGCGAACTCCGGGATGTCGGGGATACGCACCTCTTCCTGAGGCGGGTGGCCCTCGTGGTCGTGCCAGACGAACAGCAGACCACCACGGACGTCGGTGTGCCAGGCCTTGGTGCGGGCCAGCCGGGGGGTGCGCTTGGCGTAAGGCACCAGCTTGCACTTGCCGTCGCCGCCCCAGCGCCAGTCGTGGAACGGACAGGCGATCTCGTCGCCCTTGATCGTGCCCTGCGCCAGGTTGCCGCCCATGTGCCGGCAGTAGCCGTCCAGCACCTTGAGCTGGCCGTTGGAGTCGGCGAAGACCACCAGCATGGTGCCGAAGATCTCCACGCCGTGCGGCTTGCCGTCGAGGTAGTCCTTCACTGGACCAAGGCAGTGCCAACCGCGCGCAAACCTGTCCGGGAGCGCGCCGGTGTCGATTTCGCGAACGGCTGCTGTTTCGGTAGTCACGGTGGGCCTCCCGTTTCTGTGGCTCTAACTAGAACACGTTACAGTTTTTCCCTGCGGCTGCGCAATCAAACGCATCTACCTGCTTTTTCGCGCAGGCACTATCGCGAGGCAACTGCGGTATATCTAGACAATGCCGTTGTACTCGTTCGAGGGACGATCACCGATCGTCGATCCCAGTGCCTTCGTCGCTCCGACCGCCACTCTGGTCGGTGACGTGCATGTGGAGGCGGGTGCTTCGGTGTGGTTCAACGCGGTACTCCGGGCCGATTTCGCGCCCATCGTCGTCCGCGAGGGCGCGAACGTGCAGGACTGTTGTGTGCTGCACGCCCCACCGGGCATCCCGGTCGACGTCGGACCCGGTGCCACGGTCGCGCACGGGTGCGTGGTGCATGGCGTGCACATCGGCGCCCAGGCCGTGCTGGCCAACCACTGCACGGTGCTCGACGGCGCGGTCATCGGCGCACGCAGCCTGATCGCGGCGCATTCGCTGGTTATCGGCGGCACCAAGATCCCCGACGAGGTGGTGGTGACCGGCGCACCGGCGAAGGTCCGCGGGCCCGTGGCGGGGACCGGCGCGGAGATGTGGGTGAAGACCAATCCTGGCGCTTATCAGGATCTGGCCCGTCGCTACATCGCGGGGCTGCAGCTCATCCCCGAGTAGCGCGTACCGTAGCCGCATGTCGTTCGGTCAGGTCACAGCGCTGTGGCGCTACCCGGTGAAGTCCCTCGGCGGCGAGCAGCTCGAGCAGATCGACATCGGCGCCCGTGGTCTGCACGGCGACCGGTTGTGGGCGGTTCGTGACCTCGAACGCGACGTCACCGCGACGGCCAGGCGCATCCCCGCCCTGCTCGGTGCAACAGCCCGCTACGCGCATCCCGTCGGTGCCGACGCCGGCCCCGGCAACGCGCCGGAGGTCGAGATCTCGTTCCCCGACGGCAGTGTGTGCTCCAGCAGCGACCCCGAGGTGCACAAGAAGCTCTCCGAACTGGCCGATCGCGACGTCCGTCTGACCGCACTGCCACCGGCCGCCGACACCTCGCTGCACAAACTGAGCAAGGACGAGCGCGAGAACATGTCGATCGCCGCGCTGCGCAAGGACTTCGGTATCGCCGAAGGCGAGAAGTTCCCGGACATGTCGATGTTCCGGGTCACCGATCTGACCTTGCTGGGCAGGTACTCGACGCCGCCGGGCATGTTCGTCGACCTGGCGCCCGTGCACGTCATGACCCGGACCAGCCTGGAGACCATCGGCGCCGAACTCGATGGTGACGACGTCGATGTGCGCCGCTTCCGCCCCAACATCCTGCTCACGCTGGCCAACCCCGAGGACGGGCTGCCCGAGTCGCAGTGGACCGGTGGACGCCTCTCGCTCGGCGGGGCCGTGCTCGCGGTGACGATGCCGACCATCCGGTGCGTCGTGCCGAGTCGGGCGCAACCCGGCATCGAGGTCGACCGCCGAATCACCAAGGCGGTCGCGTCCCGGGCGGGACGCTGCCTGGGCACCTACTGCTGGGTGAACGTCGGCGGACCGGTCAGCGTCGGTGACGAGGCGACGCTGAAGGAGGGCAGGAATCGTGTGCTCGCCGATGCCGCCCGCCGGACGAAGCGGTTCGCGTTCGGCATGGCAACGTCGGCCATGGAACGACTCGGGCGCTAGCCGGCCGACGCCAACCCGGTTCGCAGCGCGATCTGCTGCATCTTGCCGATGTTGATGACGAACTGGTCAGTGGTGACGTCACCCGGAGCGCTCTGGAACTCCAGACGCACCAACGCCGGGCCCTCGTTGAACAGCAGCAGTGTCGTGGCCTTACTGCCGTCCGCCGACGTGCCGACGGCCATCGTGCCGTTGCTGCCGACCGGCGCCGGAAGGGTGGTGGCGCCGGTGACCGTGGAGCCGATCGTGGGCAGTGCCCCCTCCAGGGTGTTGGCGGCCGTCTCGGCATCCGGATAGATCACGATGGTGTCGGAGATGGCCCTGGTGTCGTCCTGGTTGACGAACAACGCACTGGCACCGGGCAGTCCGTCCGGACCGGACGGTGTGCTCGACTGCTCGGTGAACGTGTCCTCGTTGTCGCTGAGGTCGCCTGGCTGGAGCAGCAATCGGCGGTAGTCGACCTGTTCGTCGGTCTTCGTGGTGGTCGGAGCGGCCGACGCCGATGAGGTCGTTGACGCGGGCAGGCTCGGAACCGTACCGGCGGGGCCGGTGCCGGATGAGTCACACCCGATCGCTGCCACGCACATCAACGCTGCCAAGGCCGCGGTGGATCTGGATCGCATACCTCCACCGTGCCACAGCCCGCGTCGCGCTAGATTTTTTGAGCGCTCGCCGTCGCCCGGTCGAGTTCCCAGAACGCCCGCAGTGCAACGATCTTGCCGTCGTCGTTCACGCGGTAGGTGAACACGCCTTCGGCTTTCACCTGGTAGCCGGAGGCCCTGATCACGATGTGGCCGACGTTGGCCTCCTCGTTGCCGCACTGGTACGTCTGCTCGAAGTGGAAGGTCAGGTCGCTGGGGGCGATCGCCTTGTCGTAGAACAGTGCGATCGCTTCCTTGCCGCGGTGACCCTTACCCTCGGGATCGAAGTGCGACGGCCCGATCGGATCCTCGACGACGGCGTCGTCGGCGAAGTTCGCCAGCCAGGCATCCTTGTCGTGTGCGATCGCCGCCTCGCGAGAACGCTTGCCCGCCAGGTGGACCGGGGCGTTCGGGTCGGTGACCGCCATGCGTCAGTCCTGCCAGCCCGAGTGAATGTACGTATCGGCGAAGCGCTTCATCGAATCGATCTTCTGCTCCAGCGGTGCGTCGAAGGCGAGGCCCTCGAACACCCACGGAATCCCGATGTAGTCGGTGACACCCGCCGCGGCGATGTCGCGGTGGCCGTCGACACCGAACTTGTCGATACACACGGCCTGGTACTCGAACGGGTCGTCGCCACGACCGTTCGCAGCCAGCAGCGTCTTGATCTTGCCGATTGTCTCGGCGAGCTGGTCGCACGTCATCATCGCGCTCGTCCAGCCGTCACCGATCCGGACGGCGCGTTTGAGCGCGACATCGGTGTGCCCGCCGACGTAGAACGGCACCGGCTCCGACGGTGCCGGGCTCATCTGCAGCCGGTCGAAGTCGTAGAACTCGCCGTGGTGTTCGACCATTCCTCCGGCGAGCACCAGCTTGATGACGTCGATCATCTCGTCGACGCGTTTGCCGCGCTTCGCGTAGGGCACCCCGCACCACTCGAATTCCTCGGGAGCCCAGCCGATCCCGACACCGAAGCCGAACCGGTTGTTGGTGAGGTTCGCCACCGACCCGACCTGTCGGGCCAGCAGCAGCGGATTCCGCGAACCGAGCTTCATCACGTTGGTGTAGAAGCGCAGCTTCGAGGTCACCGCACCCAATGCACCCGCGAGGATCAACGGATCGACCCAGGGCGAGTTCTCATCGAACATCCGCTTGCCGTCGGCAGTGTAGGGATAGTCGACGGACTGTTCCTCGAAATAAAAGATCGAGTCCGGCAGGGCGATGTTGTCGAAGCCGAGTTCTTCAGCCGCCTTGGCGATTTCGATCAGCTGGTCCAGTGGGCTGAACGCGATACTGATCGTGTACTGCATGCGAGTCACGGCTTGTCAGCGGGCTTGTCGGAGGAGACCACCCACATCGAGTAGTACTGAGAACCGCCGCCGTATGCGTGGCCCAGCGCCTTACGGGCGCCCTCGACCTGATGCTCACCCGCCTTGCCCATCACCTGGATCGCCGCCTCGGCGAACCGGATCATGCCTGATGCGCCAATGGGATTGCTCGACAACACGCCACCGGAGGGGTTGAACGGAATGCGTCCGCCGATCGCCGTCTCGCCGGCCTCGGTGAGTTTCCAGCCCTCGCCCTCGGGGGCAAAGCCCAGGTTCTCCAGCCACATCGGCTCGAACCACGAGAACGGCACGTAGACCTCGGCGACGTCGATCTCGTCGATCGGGCTGGTGATCCCGGCGTCGCGCCACAGTGCCGCCGAGGCGTCGCGCCCGGCCTGCGGGTTCACCTGATCGCGACCGGAGTAGGCCAGCGGTTCGGTGCGCAGCGCGGTGGCGTGGATCCATGCGACGGGATGACCTTCGGCGACACGGGTGTCGGCGATCCCTTCGTTGCCGATCACCAAGGCGCACGCGCCGTCCGACGACGGACAGGTCTCGTCGAATCGGATCGGGTCCCACAGCATCTGGGACTCCATCACCTTTTCCAGCGTGATGTCGGGCTGGTGCAGGTGAGCCAGCGGGTTTTTCGCGCCGTTGAGTCGGTCCTTGACCGCGACCATCGCGCCGATGTGCGTCGGTGCGCCGGACCGTCGAATGTAGGACCGCACGTGCGGGGCGAAGTAGCCGCCGGCGCCCGCGCCGACCGGCTTGGTGAACGGCACCGGAATGCTCAACGCCCACATGGCGTTCGACTCCGACTGCTTTTCCCACGCCATCGTGAGCACGCGGTTGTACTTGCCGGACTGGACCAGGCTGGCAGCCACCACCGCGGTCGACCCGCCGACCGAGCCCGCAGTGTGCACCCGGATCAGCGGCTTGCCGGTGGCGCCGACTGCGTCGGCCATGAACAGCTCGGGCATCATGACGCCCTCGAAGAAGTCGGGCGCCTTGCCGACCACCACGGCGTCGATGTCGTCGAACGTCGAGCCCGAGTCCGCGAGCGCCTTGTCGATGGCCTCGCGGACCAGCCCGTTCATCGACACGTCTTTGCGCTTGGCGACGTACTTCGTCTGCCCGGTGCCCAGCACCGCAGCGAGATTTTTAGACATGATTACTCAATCCTTTGCTCTTCGCGCAAGCGCTCATCGGCCTTCCATGACTGCGACGAGGTTCTGTTGCAGCGCAGCACCACTGGTGGCGTGCGCCAGCACACGCTGCGCGGAGCCGTCGAAGATGTGCCTGGCCGCGAAGCCGATGCGCTCCAGGCCCGTCGAGAACATCGGGTTGGCGGCCAGTGCGCCACCGGAGGGGTTGATCTTGGTCGAGTCACCCAGCCCGATGGCCTCGGTGAGGATGAGCTGCTGGTGGGTGAACGGTGCATAGAGTTCGGCGACGTCGATGGACCCGGTGTCACCCCCCGTGGCGACCTTGGCCGACGCGGCCGTGGACGGCGATGTGGTCAGGTCGCGGGCGCCCAGCACCGGCGTCTCGATGCGGTGCTCGAAACCGGTGATCCAGGCCGGGTTCTCGCGCAGCTCGCGGGCCTTGTCGCCCGCGGCCAGCACGATCGCCGATGCACCGTCGGTGATCGGCGCGATGTCGTGGCGCCGCAGCGGATCTGCGAAGTATGGGCGCGAGAGCAGCTCGTCGATGCTTTTCGCCGGCTTCTCCGAGTCGGTGCGGCTGGCGGCGTTCATGGAGTCGAGCGCCACCTGGGCCATCTGCTCGGCGGTCCACTTGCCGGAGTCCAGCCCCAGCCGAGCCTGCAGACCGGCCGTCGACACGGCGTCGGGCACCAGCGGTGCCACGGTGTAGGGGTCGGTCTGCATCGCAAGTACGCGACGCAGCACCCCGGCGCTGGACTTGCCGAAGCCGTAGACGAGCGCGGTGTCGACCGAGCCCGTCAGGATCTTGATGTAGGCCTCGTAGAGCGCCCACGCGGCGTCCATCTCCACATGCGATTCGTTGATCGGCGGGACCGCACCGATCGAGTCGATCGCGGAGAGGAACGAGAATGCGCGCCCGGCAAGGTAATCCGAGGAACCCGAGCACCAGAACCCGATGTCGGTCTGCTTGATGCCGAGATCAGCGTAAAGCTCGGCGAAGCATGGCATCAGCATTTCGACGCCGTTGGTGGTGCCTTCGGTGCGGCGCACATGCGGAGCATGCGCGAAGCCCACGACGGCAACGTCACGAAAAGTCATGTGGGCATCCCTCACTGGTGGTGCTTGTAGGTTTCGTAGTCGGCGTCGGGTTCACCCGTCGGCCGGAAGTAGTCGATGTTGTCGATACCAAGGCCCCACTCCTCGCGGGGTTTCCACACCGCCTCGACCCGCATGCCCATCCGCACGTCGGTCGCGTCGATCTCGGTGACCAGATGCAGGAAGGGGATGTCCGCCCCGTCGAGCAGCACGTAGGCCGCAACATATGGCGGCTTGATCCGCTGGCCGGCGAAGGGGATGTTGATGATCGCGAACGTCGTCACGGTGCCCTTGTCGGGGAGTTCGATGAACTCGTCGAGCTGCTGGCCGGTCGCCGGATCAGCCTCCCGCGCCGGGAAGTACACCTTGCCGTTCTTACCCGTACGTGCACCCAGCAGCTTGCCCTCCTCGAGCGCGCGCAGGAACGCGCTCTCGGGAAGTGAAGCGGTGTGCTGGATTTCGATCGTCGTCGGAACGACGAGCATCGTCACCGGGTCCCGGTCGTCGGTCACGTCTGGAACGTCCTCGGGCTGATCACCCAACTTGAAGTAGGCGATGTCGGTGATCGCCCCGACCGGTTCGTCAACCCAGTGCGCGTGCACCCGGGCGCCGGTGCTGATCGCGTCGGACGAGCCCGCGTCGACTGCGTGGAGCAGCGCGGTGTCGGCACCGTCGAGCTTCACCAGCGCCCACGCGAACGGGCGGTCCAGTGGTTGGCCCTCCAGCGGCTCGGGCTGCCAGGTCCAGGACACCACGGTTCCGACGCTGCTCACCGGTACGATTTCGGTCAATTCCTCATAGGTGACCGGGTCGTACTCGGCAGGCGGCACGTGCACCCGACCGTCCGAACCGCGCACGCCGACGACGCGTCGCTCGCGCAGGGCGGTGAAGAACTGGGACAGGAGTGGTCCGACTGAACGGGTGTAGTCGAAAGAAAGCCGTAACGGCGCCGAAAGTGGCGGCTCATGCGGATCGATCTGCACCGGGCTGCTTTGGCTGGTGGTCACGGCATCGAGTAGAACAGGTTCTAAGAATGGTTTCAACCACGGGTCGGAAGGCGGACTGATGAAGCTAGGACTGCAGCTGGGTTATTGGGGCGCGCAGCCGCCGGAGAACCACGCCGAACTGGTCGCGGCCGCCGAGGAGGCCGCGTTCGACACCGTGTTCACCGCGGAGGCGTGGGGTTCGGACGCATACACGCCGTTGGCCTGGTGGGGCCGTGAAACGACCAAGATGCGCCTGGGCACCTCGGTCATCCAGCTGTCGGCCAGGACGCCGACCGCGTGCGCGATGGCCGCCCTCACGCTGGACCACCTGTCCGGCGGCAGGCACATCCTCGGCCTCGGGGTGTCGGGGCCGCAGGTGGTCGAGGGTTGGTACGGCGCCAAGTTCCCCAAGCCGCTGGCCCGCACCCGCGAGTACATCGACATCCTGCGCCAGGTCTGGGCCCGCGAGGCGCCGGTGCACAGCGACGGCCCGCACTATCCGCTGCCGTTGACCGGCGAGGGCACCACCGGGCTCGGCAAGAACCTGAAGCCGATCACCCACCCGCTGCGCGCCGACATCCCGGTGATGCTGGGCGCCGAGGGACCGAAGAACGTCGCGCTGGCCGCCGAGATCTGTGACGGCTGGCTGCCCATCTTCTACTCGCCGCGGATCGCCGGCATGTACAACGAGTGGCTCGACGAGGGTTTCGCGCGTCCCGGCGCGCGGCGCACCCGCGAGACGTTCGAGATCTGCGCGACCGCACAGGTCGTCGTCACCGACGATCGCGCCGAGATCATGGAGTTGATGAAGCCCCATCTGGCGCTCTACATGGGCGGGATGGGCGCCGAGGACACCAACTTCCACGCCGACGTCTACCGCCGCATGGGGTACGCCGAGGTGGTCGACGACGTCACCAAGTTGTTCCGTTCCGATCGCAAGGACGAGGCGGCGAAGATCATCCCGGACGAGCTCGTCGACGATTCGGCGATCGTGGGTGACCTCGCCTACGTGCAGGAACAGATCAAGGCGTGGGAGGCCGCCGGCGTGACGATGATGGTCGTCGGCGCGCAATCACCCGAGCAGATTCGGGACCTCGCCGCACTCGTATAGGACTCGGGTAGACACTTCCTTGCTAGTTGTCTAGTCCGCGTTCTAGATTGACCCGATGAGCCAGCACACCATCGCGGGCACGGTGCTCACCATGCCGGTCAAGGTCCGCAAAGCGACTCAGCACATGGCGATGTTCCCGGTGGACGCCGACGCCGCCCAGGCGATGATCGACTACAGCGGTTTGCAGGTCTGCCGCTACCGGCCGAACCGCGCGATGGCCGTGCTGATGCTGATGCGCTACATCGACTCCGATCTCGGCGAGTACTACGAGTACGGCACCAACATCATGGTGAACCCACCGGGATCGGATGCGAAGGGACTGCGCGCCCTGCAGTCGGCGGGGGCGTTCGTCCACCACCTGCCCGTCGACCAACCGTTCACCCTCGAGGCCGGGTGCAAGATCTGGGGCTACCCGAAGGTGATGGCCGACTTCGTGATTCGGGACGGCCACACGTATTCGTTCGACGTGACGATCAACGGCCAGTTCGCCGTTGGCATGGACTTCAAGCCGGGACTACCGGTGCCGTCGGCATTCACGTCGCGCCCGCAGTCGCACCCCACCTATTCGTACCGCGACGGTGTCCGCCGTCAGACCCTCGGCGAGATGAAGACGACCGATGTGCGGTACCGGCCCGGCGGTGCGACCGTCCGTCTCGGCGAACATTCCTACGCCAAAGAACTGGCCTCGCTAGGCTTCCCCAAACGTGCGATGGTCTCCAGTTCGGCGGGCAACGTCGAGATGACATTCGCAGACGCGCAGGAGGTTTGACCAATATGTCACCGACCACGGCAACGAAGCCGGATGTGGATCTCGCCGACGGCGCCTTCTATGCCGATCGGCCGGCGTCCCGCGAGGTCTACAAGTGGATGCGAGAGAACGAGCCGGTGTTCCGGGATCGCAACGGATTGGCGGCCGCGGCAACCTATGCCGCGGTGATCGAGGCCGAGCGCAATCCCGAGCTGTTCTCCAACGCCGGTGGGATCCGGCCCGATCAGGGGCCGCTGCCGATGATGATCGACATGGACGATCCCGCACATCTGTTGCGCCGCAAGCTCGTCAATGCCGGCTTCACGCGCAAACGGCTGAAGGTTCAGGACGGGACCATCGGCGCGTTGTGCGACTGGCTCATCGACCAGGTGTGTGAGCGCGGCGAATGCGATTTGGTGACCGACCTTGCGGCGCCGCTGCCGATGGCCGTCATCGGAGACATGCTCGGCGTGCTCCCCGAGGAGCGCGAGCTGTTTCTCAAGTGGTCCGACGAGATGATGGTCGGCCTCAGTTCCACTGTGTCCGAAGCAGAAATGCAGGTCACGATGGACGCCTTCATGGCCTACAACAACTACACCATGAACAAGATCGCCCAGCGTCGGGAGGAACCGACCGAGGATCTGATCAGCGTCCTGGTCCACGCCGAGGTCGACGGTCAACAGCTGTCAGACGACGACATCCTGCAGGAGACCCTGCTGATTCTCGTCGGCGGCGACGAGACCACGCGTCACACCATCTCCGGCGGCATCGAGCAGCTGATCCGCAATCGCGATCAGTGGGATCTGCTGCGCAACGACTTCGATCTGCTTCCCGGCGCGATCGAGGAGATGCTGCGCTGGACATCGCCGCTGAAGAACATGGCGCGAACGGTCACCGCCGACACGGAGTTTCACGGCGCGAGCCTCAAAGCCGGTGAGAAGATGCTCCTGTTGTTCGAGTCGGCGAACTTCGACGAAGCTGTCTTCGGAGACCCGGAGAACTTCCGCATTCAGCGAGACCCCAACAGCCACTTGGCATTCGGATTCGGGACTCACTTCTGCCTCGGAAATCAGCTGGCGCGCATCGAGTTGATCAACATGACGCGGCGGGTGCTGGAGCGGATGCCTGACCTGCAGCTCGCCTCCGACGCCGTGCTGCCACTTCGGCCGGCGAACTTCGTCAGCGGCCTGGAGTCGATGCCGGTGACGTTCACCCCGAGCAAGCGCGTGCTGAGATAGCGATTTGGGTGCGCTTGCGATCGCTCAGCGACGGTTTGCGCACCGAAATCACTACTTCATCTGGAAGTTGGGCGCGCGTTTCTCCTTGAACGCCAGCGGGCCTTCCTTGGCATCGTCGGACAGGAACACCGGGATGCCGTTGGCGGTGTCGGGCTTGAACGCGTCGAGTTCGTGCATGCCCTCGGCCTCACGGATGGTCTTGAGGATCGCCTGCACGGCCAGCGGGCCGTTGTTGTTGATGACGTCGGCGATCTCCAGCGCCTTTTCCAGTGCGGTGCCGTCGGGGACGACGTAGCCGATCAGGCCGTAGGACAGCGCCTCGGCGGCAGTGATGTGGCGTCCGGTCAGCAGTAGGTCGCACGCGATCGTGTACGGGATCTGGCGCGGCAGCCGCACCGCCGAGCCGCCCATCGGATACAGGCTCCACTTGGCCTCCGAGATGCCGAACTTCGCGCTCTCACCCGCGACGCGGATGTCGGTGCCCTGCAGGATCTCGGTGCCTCCTGCGATGGCCGGGCCTTCGACGGCGGCGATCAGCGGCTTGGTGAGCCTACGACCCTTCAGCAGGGCCTCGATCTTCGTCGGGTCGAACGCCCCGCTCTTGAACGAGTCGCCGGGAGGCGCCTTGGTTGCGGTCTTCAGGTCCATACCTGCGCAGAAGTAGCCGCCTGCGCCGGTGAGGATGCAGGTGCGGATCTCGGGATCCTCGTCGACGCGGTTCCAGGCGTCGACCATGATCGACATCATTTCGGTGGACAGTGCGTTGCGCGCCTCCGGTCGGTTCAGCGTCAGGATCAGGGTGTGTCCGCGCTGCTCAATGAGGGCGTCGGGGCCTTTTTCCGGTTTTCCTTCGTCGCTCACGAACTAGTCCGCCTTCCAGCGTCGATGCCACAGACTTGTCTCGAAATGTAACACGTTCTAGTTTATGTGCTGTGGCCCTGAACATTGCTGATCTTGCCGAGCACGCCATCGATGCCGTGCCAGACCGTGTCGCCCTCATTTCGGGTGACGAACAGCTGACCTACGCCGAATTGGAGGAGAAGGCCAACCGTCTGGCCCACTACCTCCTCGACCAAGGCGTGAAGAAGGACGACAAGGTCGGGCTGTACTGCCGCAATCGCATCGAGATCGTCATCGCGATGCTGGGCATCGTCAAGGCTGGTGCGATTCTGGTCAACGTCAACTTCCGCTACGTCGAGGGCGAGCTGAAGTACCTGTTCGACAACTCGGACATGGTCGCGCTGGTGCACGAGCGCCGCTACGCCGACCGCGTCGCCAACGTGCTGCCCGAGACACCCGCCGTCAAGACCGTCCTCTCGGTCGAGGACGGCAGCGACGACGACTACCAGCGTTACGGCGGTGTCGAGTTCTACTCGGCGCTGGAGCAGGGCTCGCCCGAGCGCGACTTCGGTGAGCGCAGCGCCGACGACATCTACCTGCTCTACACCGGCGGCACGACCGGCTTCCCCAAGGGCGTGATGTGGCGCCACGAGGACATCTACCGAGTGCTGTTCGGCGGCACCGACTTTGCGACGGGCGAGTTCGTCAAGGATGAGTACGACCTGGCCAAGGCCGCCGCGGAGAATCCGCCGATGATCCGCTACCCGATCCCGCCGATGATCCACGGCGCCACCCAGTCGGCCACCTGGATGTCGATCTTCTCGGGTCAAACCACAGTGCTCGCACCGGAGTTCGACGCCGACGAGGTTTGGCAGACCATCGAGAAGCACAAGGTGAACCTGCTGTTCTTCACGGGCGACGCGATGGCTCGCCCGCTGCTGGACGCGTTGACCAAACTGCACGACGGGGGCCGCGAGCCCGATCTGTCGTCACTGTTCCTGCTCGCCAGCACGGCCGCGCTGTTCTCGACGAGCATCAAGGAGAAGTTCCTCGAGCTGCTCCCCAACCGGGTGATCACCGACTCGATCGGTTCCTCGGAAACCGGCTTCGGCGGCACCAGCATCGTGGCGAAGGGCCAGTCGCACACCGGCGGACCGCGCGTGACGATCGACCATCGCACCGTCGTTCTCGACGAGGACGGCAACGAGGTCAAGCCGGGCTCCGGGGTGCGCGGGATGATCGCCAAGAAGGGCAACATCCCGGTCGGTTACTACAAGGACGAAGAGAAAACCAGGCAGACCTTCCGAACCTTCAACGGGGTGCGCTATGCGATTCCGGGTGACTACGCCGAGGTCGACGCGGACGGCTCCGTGACGATGCTCGGCCGCGGTTCGCAGTCCATCAACAGTGGTGGCGAGAAGATCTACCCCGAAGAGGTCGAGGCCGCGCTCAAGGGCCACCCTGACGTCTTCGACGCGCTGGTGGTCGGGGTGCCCGACGAGCGGTACGGGAACTGCGTGGCCGCCGTCATCCACCGCCGCGAAGGCACCAACCCGACGCTGGCCGAACTCGACACGTTCGTCCGGAATGAGATCGCGGGTTACAAAGTGCCGCGCAAGGTTTGGTGGGTCGACGAGATCCACCGCACGCCCGCGGGCAAGCCCGACTACCGGTGGGCCAAGGACATCACCGAGGAGCGGCCCGCCGACGACGCACACGTCAAGCACGCGGGCAGCACATCCTGATGCGTACCGAGCTGTGTGACCGTTTCGGCATCGACTATCCGATATTCGTCTTCACGCCGTCGGAGAAGGTCGCCGCCGCGGTCAGCAAGGCCGGCGGTCTCGGTGTGCTCGGCTGCGTGCGGTTCAACGACGCCGACGATCTCGAGAACGTGCTGTGCTGGATGGACGAGAACACCGACGGTAAGCCGTACGGTGTCGACATCGTGATGCCGGCCAAGATCCCGCAGGAGGGCACGGCCGCCGATATCGGCAAGCTCATCCCGCAGAGCCACCGTGACTTCATCGACAAGACCCTCGCCGATCTCGGTGTTCCGCCGTTGCCCGAGGATGGGGAGCGCAGCGCGGGTGTGCTCGGCTGGCTGCACTCGGTGGCCCGTTCGCACGTCGAGGTGGCGCTCAAGCACCCGATCAAGTTGATCGCCAACGCCCTTGGCTCACCGCCGAAGGACGTGATCGATCAGGTGCACGCGGCCGGGGTGCCGGTGGCGGCCCTGGCCGGTAGCGCCAAGCACGCGCAGCGTCATGCCGCGAACGGCGTGGACATCGTGGTGGCGCAGGGCCACGAGGCGGGTGGACACACCGGCGAGATCGGTTCGATGGTGCTGTGGCCGGAAATCGTTGATGCGCTTGACGGTAAGACCCCGGTGCTGGCGGCAGGCGGTATCGGCACCGGGCGGCAGGTCGCCGCGGCCCTCGCGCTGGGCGCTCAGGGGGTGTGGATGGGCTCGGCGTTCCTGACGTCGGCCGAGTACGACCTGGGCCATCGCAAGCCGTCCGGTGTGTCGACGATCCAGGAGGCCCTGCTGCGGGCCAACTCGAGCGACACCGTGCGCCGCCGTATTTACACCGGAAAGCCTGCGCGCCTGCTGAAGTCGAAGTGGACCGACGCCTGGGATGCCCCCGATGCACCCGAGCCATTGCCGATGCCGCTGCAGAACATCCTCGTCAGCGAGGCCCATCAGCGGATGAACGAATCGGACAATCCCGACACCGTCGCGATGCCCGTCGGTCAGATCGTCGGACGGATGAACGAGATCCGGCCGGTCGCCGACATCATCGCCGAGTTGGTCTCCGGTTTCGACGAGGCCTCGAAGCGGCTCGACGGTATCCGCGAGCGTTGACGCCGGCGTATTGTCGCGCAGAGGATCGTATGGCTAATACGCGAAATCCACGTTTTGCAGACAAAGTGCGAGTAGAGGTCTGCAAAACGTGGATCTCGAGGCGCGAACAGCCTTACATCACGGGGTGATCGTCGTCTGCTCGTCGATGACATCCGTTGCCGCGCCGACGATGTCGCCCTGGTTCTCCAGGCCGTCGGCGTTGAGCTGCAGAACGTAGAGGCCGTCTGCTCCCGGGATCACGACGGTTTTCTGGGCGACGATCTTGGTCTGACCCTCCGACTCCCAGGTGCCGCCGAGCTGGAAGGCCGGGTAGTCGCTGAGCGTGCTGTTCTCACCCTCGTTCGACGCGCTCCAGCCCGGCAGGTTCTGCAGTTCGCCGGGAGCCAGGTCGATGATCTTCTGCGGGTCGACGTTGCCGGTCAGCTTCGAAACCAGCGCGACGATGCTCGGCGAGTACTCGGCGGCTTCGGGGCCGGTGTAGATGATGGCGCCGTAGGCCCACTCCGGGGTGTTCTCCCCGGCCGGCTCCCAGCCGTCGGGGATCGGCAGATCGATGGTGGGTGAGCCCGGGTCGCCGCGCTTGACCGGCGCCTCCTGGATGTTGTTCTCCTTGATGTAGCTGGCGATCGTCGGGTTCGGGCCGGCGGCATCCTCCTCGCGCGGAGCGACTTTGGCCGTTGTCGTCGGTGCGGCCTTGGCCGTGGTCGTGGTGGTGGTCGCGGTCTCCGACTCGCTGGTGGCCGGTTCGGTCTTGGTGTCCGAGCCGCAGCCAGACAACACCAGGGCCAGAGCGGCAGCCAACGCGGCCGCTCCGGTGATCGCCGTGCGCCTCATCAGTCACTCCTGTCGCTGCAACGCGTGTCGCCGTCCTCGGCAAACATGGCCGGTTGCTTTGGTCGTGACGAAGCGTAATCGAAAAGGACCGCTATGAAGGGCGAGTAGTTCTACTCGATCCGAAATCCGGCAAACCGTAGCCGGGCCGTGTCCGATTAGTTCACGACACCTCGCGGTGGACCGACATAGCGTCAGGGCCATGGAAATTCGTCTGACATCAACCGTCTTTCAGGTATTCGCCAGCGACCTCACAGCTTCGCTGGACTTCTACCGGCTACTCGGGCTGCCGGTGCCAGGCTCCGACGCACCGCATGTGGCGGTCGAACTGCCGGGTGGAAATACCTTGTCGTTCGACAACGAGGAGACGATTGCGGCGATGCATCCCGGTTGGGCGGCCCCGTCGTCATCGCACAGCAGGGTTGCCCTGGCACTAGGTGTCGGCGCGCCTGGCGAGGTCGATGCACTCTTCGAAAAGATCACGGCAGCAGGCTATTCCGGTGTACTAAACCCCTACGATGCGCCGTGGCAGCAGCGCTATGCGACCGTCGCCGACCCCGACGGCAACTGGGTGGACTTGTTCGCCGCACTGGAGTCCTGACCGAACCACCCCAGCGGGACACCAGCGAGCGCGCGGACCTCGCGGTGCAGGTGTGGCTGGTCGGCGTAGCCCGCACGGGCCGCGACGTCGGAGAAGGGCAGCCCCTCAACGAGGAGACGCCGGGCATGACGGAACCGCAGGATGCGTCGCAGCGTCGCAGCGCCGTAGCCGTAGACGGCGCTGCAATGGCGCTGCAGGGTGCGCGGTGACCAGCCGAGGGTCTGCGCGACATCGGCGACACCGGATCCACTGGCGAGGCGGCCGGTAACCTGCCTCAGCTGCGGCAGCGTCCACGGTGCGGTTTCGCCGCGCGGAGTCTCGGCCGCCAGTTGCTCCGTCAGCTCGGTCAGTGACCGGGCCCGCGGCAGCCGTCGCAGATCCGCGAGCGGCACCCTGGTGTCGCGTATCGCGCCCGCTGGAATACCCAGCAGCCTCGGCAGAATGCCGGGCCGAAACCGCAGGCCGATGTAGGGGTCTGCGTCGCGCGTCGTCATCACCGGCGCGGTGTCCGGGCCCGCGACGACGATTCCGTCGTCTATCGCGATGAGATCCATGCATCCATCGGGCAGCACCCGCACGGGTGCGGACGGCCCGTCCATCGTCCACGCGACCTCGACCAGGTCGGCCAGCGCAGTCGTCGGCGCGTATTCGCGGTACCCCACATTGACCGACAATAGACTCGGCTGAAAAGGAGAAGTGCGTGGTCACTTTGGACCGCTTGGTGAACGTGCTGGGAAGCTACGGCGTCCGACTGCGTTTCTGTCCGATACCGCGCTCCACGAAACTCGGCAGCGTCGTGGTGCACGAGGTTGCAGGCGGCCGTACGGTCATCGGCGACGTGCTGCTGGCCATCGGGGCGCGTTCGGTGGACGAGGCATTGCGGTGGGCGGTGTCGGCGCACGCCGTGGTCGTCCTTCTGCGTGACCACGATGACACCACCACCTTCGCCGGGATGGACGAGGGCGTCGCGATGCTGGTTGTCGATGCATCGGTTTCCTGGAGCGAGCTTTCGGCCGTCGTCTACGGGCTGGTTCTGGAAGGTCGGGAAACCGAATCCGGCCGCGGTCCAACCGATCTGTTCGCCCTCGCCGATAGCCTGGCCGAGATGGTCGGTGGCGCGGTCACCATCGAGGATCCGTTGTCGCGGGTGCTCGCGTACTCCACGATGCAGCAGAACGCCGACCCGGCGCGTGTCGCGACGGTCATGGATAGGCAGGCGCCGGCGAGTCTGCGCGAATTCTTCGAAAGTCGAGGTGTTTTCGCGCATCTTGCAACCTCTGACGAACCGCTGTTCGTCAGTCCGGACACCGATCGCGGAATGTCGGGCCGCATGGTCGTTGCGGTGCGCTCGGGGACAGAACTCATGGGGTCGTTGTGGGTTGCCTGCCTCGAGCCGCTGGTCGAACCCGAACGGACGGCGTTTGCCGACGGGGCCCGCACAGTGGCCTTGCATTTGTTGCGCTCACGCGCCAGCGCGGATTTGGAGCGTCAGGTCGAATCCGAATTGGTGCTGCGACTCCTGAACGGCAGCCCCGATGCCGCGGCGTCGGCCAGCAGGCTCGGTTTGGCGCCAGGCCGTATGCGCGTGATCGCGGTGCAGGCTTTCATCGACTTCGATCGAGACGCGGGTCTACTACTCGCCTTCGAGCGGGCGACGACCGGGTTCGGTTGGTCACGTCCCGGCCGAAGTGCCCTCTCCGGCAACACGGTGTACACGTTGTTGCCGGGCGAGCAGGCGGAGTCCGCTCGACGGTGGTTCGCGGGGCTGCAGGCGTCTCTGCCCGGTCGGTTGACCGTGTTGGCCGGTATCAGCAAGGCGGCCAGCGCCACAGATCTACCTGCGGCGCGTCAGGAAGCCGACGAATGTCTCGCGCTGCACGGGGTCAAGCCGGCGGATGCCCCACCGCCGGCCTATGACGAGTCGTGGGACGAGATCCTGCTGCAACGGCTTCGGACAGCGGCGCGCTCAGGCCGGACCCCCGACCGCGGACCCGTCGCCGAGTTGCGACGCCACGACGCCGATAACACCACCGACTATGTGTCGACTCTGAGGGCCTGGCTGGAGGCCATGGGCGACCCGGCCGAAGCGGGCAACCGATTGGGCGTGCACGAGAACACCGTGCGGTACCGCTTGCGCAAGATGGGCGAGATCACCGACCTTCAATTGGACGACGCCCGCAAGCGGCTGGCCATGATGATCGAACTCGCTGCCACTCAAGCCGACTGACCACGCCGTTTGTCGGATCGCCACAACGGCGCCGCCGTTGGTTGTCCCCTTGCGGCAAGCCTTGCCGTCGATGGTCAGGCCACCATGTCCGTAGGTGGATTCAGCGATGGAGGTATGGCAATGGTCGGCGACGTGCGTATCGATGGCGGTCCGCGGTCTGCGGTCGTGGTCGGCGCAGGCATCGTCGGATTGTCGACGGCGTGGTTCCTGCAGGAGAGGGGAGTCGACGTCACCGTGGTGGACCGCACAGGCGTAGCCGCCGGGGCCTCCCGCGGTAACGCCGGCTGGATCTCACCCGCGTTGACGATGCCGCTGAACTCTCCGAAACTGCTTCGCTACGGTTTGCGATCGTTGCGCGACCGGAACGCTCCTCTGCACATCCCGTTGTCCGCGGACAGTGCACTGTGGTCGTTCCTGATTCAATTCGCAGCCAACTGTCGCCCGTCGGCGTGGATTCGCGCGGTGCAAGCCAACGTGCCACTCAACGAGGAATGCATCGAGGCATACGACGTTCTTGTCGGGAACGGGGTCGACGCGCCCGTGACCGATGCTCCGATCACGGCGGTGTTCCGAACGACCCGTGACGCGGAGAACATGTTGCGGGACCTCCGTGCCCTCGAGAACGCCGGCCAGTCTGTGTTCGTCACCGGGCTGTCTGGTGAGGCACTGCGCGAGCAGGTTCCGCTGGCGTCGCCGGCGATCACCGCCGCGCTCAACATCAACGGTCAACGATTCGTGGATCCGCGTCGTTTCGTCACGGCCTTGGGAAGGGCTGTCGAAGAGCGGGGAGCCACCATCCTCACGGAGGATGTACGGGGCGTCTTCAGCTCCGGTAACTCAGCGACGGTATTGCCCTACCGCGGCAAGCCGTTGACCGCCGACGCTGCGGTGATCGCCACCGGCGCGTGGCTGTCACGACTGGTTGGCAGCCGACTGCGGGTGCCGGTGAGGGCCGGTCGTGGCTACTCGTTCACCGTGCCCGTCGAGCGGCCCATACCCGGTCCCATTTACCTGCCGGACGCGCGAGTGGCCTGCACTCCCTTCAACGGGGCACTGCGGGTGGCGGGCACGATGGAGTTCCGCGACCCGCATGAACCATTGATGGCTGAACGTGTCGGCGCAATCGTCGCCTCCGTGAGTCCGCTGCTGGAAGGGGTTCGATGGGCCGAACGCGACGACATCTGGGTCGGTCCGCGCCCGATAACCCCCGACGGCCTGCCATTGATCGGTGAGATGTCTCGCAACGTGTATGTCGCTGGCGGGCACGGCATGTGGGGTCTGGCACATGGGCCGGTCACCGGCCGCCTACTGGCCGAACAGATCACCACCGGCAAGCAACCCGAAGCCCTGCGGCCTTTCGATCCGCTGCGGCGAGTTGTTACCTAGACCGAGGGTCTCGCCCGTTACGGGCACCGCGAGTCGTCAGGGGCGGCGCAGTTGTTGCGGCCCGCCCCTGACGACGATCCCTTTGGAAAATGAGAGGACCGTATATGAGAGACACACAACGCGTCTGGATCTCGACAGACGCCCACGAAAGCCTGCACCAGGAATTGGCAACCCTGCGCAAACTCTGTGCGATTGCGGACGACGATGGAGACATCGGCGAAAATGCCACCGCAATTCAGCGTGCCCGTCAAAGGCGTATTCAACAGATCCATGACCTACTCATCAACGCGGTCGTCGGCGACGATCCGCCCGATGACGGGATCGCCGAGCCAGGCATGGTCGTCACCGTTCGTTACGACGACACCGGTGACACCGAATCGTTTCTCCTCGGCGTTCGCGGGGTCGAACACGGCGATAGCGAGGTCTACTCAATCCAATCCCCGCTCGGCGCCGCCATCCTCGGCGCACGACCTGGTGAGCGCCGCACCTACCAACTGCCAAGTGGTGCTGCGCTTTCCGTCACCATGTTGGCAGCCGTTCCTTACGGTCTGCACAACGCGGAGATTAGCTAGCGGGCTCGTATGACGTTCGCAGAACAGGAGCTGAAATGCTTACATCGCGGGGAGAAGTCACCCACATCTCTTCTCGAAAGGGATTGCGACACAATGATGCTCGCATGTTGAAGCGTATCGCTCTGGACCGGTGGGAGTCCGACGGGGGAGCGCTTCCCGAGCCACAGGTGGTTCGACAAAGCCGAATGAGGCCGGAGAGGCCGGCCATCCGCGCGGCCCCTCACTCGACGTGAGCAGTACCGTTCGCGGTGAGGCCAGCGTGGGGTACCGCGAGCGGTTCCGACCACCCCGCAGGCCCGCCTGAGTTCGCAGGCATGGTCAGCTGTCGTGGCGTTGGCCCGGCGGTCGAGGTGCGTGTAGATCGAATCGGATGCCGACCAGGCGGATGGCGAAGCAGACCAGAGCCGCGCCGAGCGCAACGGCCGTCCCGTGGTAGCCGAAGCTGTGGGCCGCGGCGGCGCAGCCCGCCCCGACAAGCGCAGGAATGGCATAGAGCTCGCTACGAAGGACCGTGGGAATCCGACCGATCAGGACGTCGCGAATGGTGCCACCACCCACAGCGGTGATAGTGCCGACGATGATCGCCTGCGCCACGCCGAATCCCATGTCGAGTGCCTTGTAGGCACCCAGCACCGCAAAGACGCTCAACCCGATGGCGTCGAGAACGTTGATGGTGGCGGCCAGCCGGTCGAGAACACGGCTGAGCGCGAACGCGATCAGGCCGCCTGCCGACGCCACTGCCAAATAGCGCCAGTCCACGAAGGTGGCAGGCGGCAACGCGTCGAGCAGGACATCGCGGATCGTGCCACCGCCCAAACCGGTGAACATGCCCAGCGTGATGACTCCGACAATATCGAGCCGTTCGGCGCGCACTGCGGTCAGCGCGCCGTTGAGCGCGAAGGCGAAAGTGCCTACGAGATCGAGGACCAACCACAATGGCGATTCAGCCAACATGAGAGAGGTATACCGCGCGAGCTTCAGGTGATCGCGGGATCCGTTACTTCGTACGTTTCAAAAGAGCTACATCCCACCGCACAGTGTCCGTAACGTCGGTCCTGCGCGTATCAATTCTCAGCGTGGAACGGGATACACCGGGTCGTCGCAGTCAGTCCCTTCGGCCTGCAGCCGGCGTTTGATCACCTTGAACGTCTCGGTGCGCGGTAAATCCGTTCCGACCCGCACGAACGACGGCCACTGCTTGGGTCCGAGGTCGGATTGATCGGCGAGGAATTCGCGGAACTGCTCCGGGTCGAACGATGCGCCGTCGGTCAGCACCACCGCCGCCATGACCTGGTCGCCGACGTCGGGCGCGGGGATCCCGTACACCGCCACTTCGACGACGTCGGGATGGCGCAGCAGCACCCGCTCGATCGGCGCTGAGCCGAGGTTCTCGCCGTCGACGCGCATCCAGTCACCGAGCCGGCCGGCGAAGTACGCGTAGCCGTTCTCGTCGCGGTAGGCCAGATCGCCGCTGTGGTACGCCCCGCCGCGCATCCGCTCGGCGTCGGCGCCCGGATCGTTGTAGTAGCCCTCGAAACGCCCGGCGTTGGATGTGTTCACCAACTCGCCCGTGACGCCGGGCGGGCAGGGCTCCCCGGTCTCGACGTCGAGAATTTCGGTGCCTTCGGGCAGCGGGCCGAGCGCTCCCGGCGGGGTGTCCGGTGTGCGGCCGATCGCGATGCCGCCCTCGGTCGAACCGAACCCGTCCATCACCAGGGTGTTGAACCGGCTGGCGAACCTCTCGACGTCGGCGGGTGCGCCCTCGTTGCCGTACACGGCGCGCAGCGGATTGTCGGCATCGTCGGGTTGTTCGGTAGTGGCGAGCACATACGACAGCGGCTTGCCCACGTAGTTGGCATAGGTGGCACCGAACCGACGGACATCCGGCAAAAACTGCGACGCGGAGAACTTGCGCCGCAACGCAAGTGAGCTCTGCGAGGCCAAGGCTACGGACCAGCCGACCAGCACCGCGTTCGAGTGGAACAACGGCATCGACACGTAGCAGACGTCTCGGGGCCCGAGCTCGAATCGCTGCGTCATCATCTGACCCGCGATGGCGACCTTGCCCTGGCTGCACTTGACCGCCTTGGGGTCCCCGCTGGTGCCCGACGTGTAGATCAGCATGAACAGATCACCCGGGTCGGCGTCATATGCGACGACGGGTTCGTCGGAGTGGCGCGCCACCTCGGCTGCCCACTGCGGTGAGTCGACGTCGATGTGTTCGATGTCGCCGACGACAGCCGCCGATGCCGAATCCGCAAGCACCACCTGGCAATCCGCGTGCGTGACGTCGCGCTGCAGGGCCGCGCCACGGCGCACCGGGTTCAACCCCACCGGCACGATTCCCGTCAACCCCGCCGCCACCAGAACCGAGGAGAAGAACGGGGTGTTCTGCAGCAGCACACCGACATGCGGCGGCCGCTCAGGATTCATGCGCGCGCGCAGCGCAGCCGCCACCGCAGCACCGTTGGTGATGTGCTCACGCCACGTGGTGAACGTGTCCTCGAAGTAGACCCCGCGGTCGTCGACGTCGACCAGCGGTGCGATCAGCGCGGTAACGGTGGGAAGCTCGCTTCCCGTCGCCGGGTTCAATGGCTCCCTCCGGTCGCGGGGTTCAATGGCTCCCTCCGGTCGCGGGGTTCAAGCGGGCGTGTCGGCCAGTTCGCGACCGATGCGCAGCAGCTGCCCAGTGGCCCCGCCGACCGCGAACTCCGTCTGCTTGGCCGCCAGGAAGTACCTGTGCACCGGGTGATCGGTGTCGATTCCGACGCCGCCGTGAACGTGCACCGTGGTGTGGGCGACGCGATGCCCCGCCTCGGCCGCCCAGAACGCCGCAGTGTTGACCTCGACCTCGGCCGGCAGGTTTTCGGACAGCCGCCACGCCGCCTGCGTCACGGTCAGGCGCAGCGCCTTGACGTCGATGTAGCCGTCGGCCAGCCGTGACGAGACGGCCTGGAAGCTGCCGATCGGCCGCTCGAACTGCTCACGCTCGCGGGCGTATTCGGCCGTGAGCTCGAGTGCGCGCTCCAGCACTCCGAGCTGAAAAGCGCTGCGGCCCAACGTGCCGTGCGTGGTCAGCCAGGCGAGTACCTCGCCGTCACCCACGATCTGGTCGGCACCCAGCCCAACACCCTGCAGTTCCAGATGGCCGACGCTGCCGTGTCCGGTGGTGCTCAGCGACTCGACCGCGACACCGGAATCGGAGGCGGCGACCACGAAGACCCTGGTGCCGGAATCGGTTTCGGCGGGCACGAGGAACGCGTCGGCGACCGGCCCGTAGCTGACCTGGGTGCGGCTGCCGGTCAACCGGAATCCGTCTCCGTTCGCACTCGCCTGCACCGGACCTTCGCCCATCTCACCGTCGAGCGCAACGGACAGGATCTTCTGCCCGTTGACGGCGGGCACCGCCCACTCCTGCTGCAGGGCTTCGGACCCGAACGTCGCCAGCGCGCCCGCGGCCAACACTGCCGATTCCAGATACGGCACGGCGGCCATCTGCCTACCCAGTGCGACCAGCACCGCGACCTGCTCCAATGCTCCGAATCCGCCGCCGCCCAGGGATTCCGGCGCAGCGGTGGACAAGATGTCGGCTTCGATCAGCTTGCTCCACAGCGTCTTGTCGAAGCGTTCGTCGAGACCGTCGAGTTCGCGTTGGCGTTCCGGCGTGCTGACGGACTCGGTGATGGTGCGCGCCAGTCCTCCGAGATCCTCGGATGCCTCAGTTGTCTTGAAGTCCATGTCGTCTCAGTCCTTACCGGTTGACCCTGGGCAGGCCGAGCGCGACCATGCCGATGATGTCGCGCTGGATCTCGTTGGTGCCGCCACCGAAGGTGAGGATCAGGCACGAGCGGTGCATGCGTTCGATGCGCCCCCGCAGCAGGGCCCCGGGGGTGTTCGTGCGCAGCGTCGCGGCGGTGCCGAGCACCTCCATCAGCAGTCGATAGGCCTCGGTCGCCAATTCGGTGCCGTACACCTTCGCGGCCGACGCGTCAGCCGGTGACGGGGCGGCATCCGTGGAGGAGGCGAGCTCCCAGTTGATGAGCTTGAGCACTTCGGCCTTGGCGTGCACCCGAGCCAGGTTCAGCTGAACCCACTCGGAGTCGATCAGGCGCCTGCCATGGGCGTCCTTGGTGTTCTGTGCCCATTCGCGGACACCGTCGAGCGCCGAGAAGATCGGCTGCGCGGAAACCAGTGCGACGCGCTCGTGGTTGAGCTGATTGGTGACCAGCTTCCACCCCGCGTTCTCCTCGCCGACGAGGCTGGACACCGGCACCCGCACGTCCTGGTAGTAGGTGGCGCTGGTGTCGACGCCGGCCATGGTGTGCACCGGGGTCCACGAGAAGCCCTCGGCCGTCGTCGGCACGATGAGCATCGAGATGCCGCGGTGCTTCTTGGCCTCAGGGTTGGTGCGCACCGCGAGCCACACGTAGTCGGCGTAGGCGATCAGGCTGGTCCACATCTTCTGACCGTTGATGACGTAGTCGTCGCCGTCGCGTACCGCCGTGGTCCGCAGCGCGGCCAGGTCGGTACCGGCGCCCGGCTCGGAGTATCCGATCGCGAAGTGCAGTTCTCCGGCGGCGATCTTGGGCAGGAAGAACTTCTTCTGCTCGTCGCTGCCGAAGTGCATGATCGTCGGCGCGACGCTGTTGATGGTCAGGAACGGCACCGGGACGTTCGCGATGGCGGCCTCGTCGTTGAAGATCAGCCCGTCCATCGGCGGACGCGCCTGGCCGCCGTACTCCTTGGGCCACGAGAGCGTCAGCCACCCGTCCTTGCCCATTTGGGCGACCGTTTCGCGGTAGACGTTGCCCCGCCCCATCTCGCCGTCGCTGGAGGCCAGCGCTTCGGCGCGCTCGGGGGTCATCAGCTTGGTGAAGTACGCCCGTAGCTCGCGACGCAACTCCTCCTGCTCTGGGGTGTAGCCGATCCGCATCGCCTTGTCCTAACTTCTGTAGAGCACCGGTATAAGTGCACCAGGCTTGAACCGAAGTCCAGCCCGACTTCACTCCCGGTTGTAACACGTTCTAGTCTTGGGGTCCAGGCCGGTGCCACACTGGTTGCTCGAAGCAGCCCCGAGCGCAAGGAGTGCGTCATGCGAGTGGAAGTGGACCGTGACCGTTGCGAGGGTAACGCCGTATGCGTTGGAATTGCCCCCGACCTGTTCGATCTCGACGACGAGGATTACGCGGTCGTCAAGGCCGATCCGGTGCCCGCCGACCAGGAGGACCTGGCGGAGCAGGCGATCGCCGAGTGCCCTCGAGCAGCCCTGATCCGCAGAGACTAGAGGTATTCATAAATGACTGCAGATGCGACTGATCTTTCCGGCCTAGTTGCCGTGGTGACCGGCGCGGCCGCTGGACTGGGCCGCGCCGAGGCCATCGGTCTGGCGCGAGCCGGCGCCACCGTCGTTGTCAACGACATCGCAGGTGCGTTGGACCGCTCCGACGTGATCGACGAGATCGTCGCCGCGGGTTCCAAGGCAGTCGCGGTCGCCGGTGACATCAGCGAGCGGTCGACGGCCGACGAGCTGGTGTCCACCGCCGACGGCCTCGGCGGTCTGAACATCGTCGTCAACAATGCGGGCATCACGCGCGACCGCATGCTGTTCAACATGACCGATGAGGACTGGGACGCGGTCATCGCGGTCCATCTGCGGGGCCACTTCCTGTTGACCCGCAACGCCGCCACCTATTGGCGCGCCAAGGCCAAGGAGAACGACGGCCACGTCTACGGCCGCGTCATCAATACGTCGTCGGAGGCGGGTCTGGTCGGGCCGGTCGGTCAGGCGAACTACGGCGCGGCAAAGGCCGGCATCACCGCGCTGACTCTGACGATGGCGCGCGCACTGGAGCGGTACGGCGTCCGGGCCAACGCGATCGCGCCCCGCGCCCGCACCGCGATGACCGCCGACGTGTTCGGCGAGGCGCCGGAACTGACCGAGGGGCAGATCGACTCGCTGTCGCCCGAGCATGTCGTCACGTTGGTGCAATTTCTGGCATCGCCCGCTGCGGAAGGCGTCAACGGACAGCTCTTCATCGTTTACGGTCCTACTGTGACGCTTGTTGCGGCGCCAACGGTCGAAGCTCAGTTCAGCGCGCTGGGTGACGCCTGGAAACCTACGGACCTGTCAAATACATTGCGCGACTACTTTGCTGAACGCGGCTCGGATGCGAATTTCGCAGCGACCGACATTATGAATTCATAAGCTCGATAATCTTGACCGCTCCCCACTTGGGAGACTAGAACACGTTCTAACATGGCGTGTGTCACACCGGCTTTGACCAGCGCGGATATAACAATTTGGACCTTTTTTCCAGTTCTTTGACACTGTGAACTTGTTCTAGTTAGTATGATCCGGCTCACTAAGAGCAGTGCTTAAACCAGGGGTGTAAAGCAAGCGTCGGCGACGTTATCCGAAGTCTTCGCCACGCGAGCCCTCCGCCCGCCACCGCAGAGAAACGGAGCCCGAGGTTGATCGAACAGCTCGCGGCACCGACTCGGGCCGTGGGCGGTTTCTTCGAAATGTCGATGGACACCTTCGTCAAGATATTTCGACGCCCCTTTCAGTTCCGCGAGTACCTCGACCAGACGTGGATGATCGCGCGGGTTGCGCTCATCCCGACCCTGCTGATCTCGATCCCGTTCACGGTGCTGGTCGCCTTCACCCTCAACATTCTGTTGCGCGAGATCGGTGCGGCGGACCTGTCCGGCTCCGGTACCGCGTTCGGCACGGTGACGCAGCTGGGCCCGATCTCGACCGTGCTCGTGATCGCGGGCGCCGGCGCCACCGCAATCTGCGCCGACCTGGGTGCCCGCACCATCCGTGAAGAGATCGATGCGATGCGAGTGCTCGGCATCGATCCTATTCAGCGCCTTGTGGTTCCGCGTGTGCTGGCCTCGACCACCGTCGCCCTGCTGCTCAACGGCTTGGTGATCGCGATCGGTCTCACCGGCGGTTACGTGTTCTCCGTGCTGCTGCAAGGGGTGAACCCCGGTGCGTTCATCAACGGTCTGACGATCCTGACCGGCTTGGGCGAGCTGGTGATCTCCGAAGTCAAGGCCCTGTTGTTCGGTGTGATGGCAGGCCTCGTCGGCTGCTACCGCGGCCTGACCGTCAAGGGCGGACCCAAGGGCGTCGGAGAGGCCGTCAACGAGACCGTCATCTACGCCTTCATCTGTCTGTTCGTCATCAATGTCCTGATGACTGCAATCGGCGTTCGGGTCGTCAACTGATGAGCCAGCTGGGGGATTACGACATCACGCTGAGGATGCGGCGGGCACTCGGATGGTTCCCCAAGGCCGTCGACACGTTCGGCGAGCAGGCGCTGTTTTACGCGGAGTCGGTGCGGTACATGCCGAACGCGGTGCGGCGCTACGGCAAGGAAACGACCCGGCTGATCGCGGAGATGACGCTCGGCACCGGCGCGCTGGTCCTCATCGGCGGCACCGTCGGCGTCGCGGCGTTCCTCACGCTGGCCTCGGGCGGTGTCATCGCCGTACAGGGCTACGAATCGCTGGGCAACATCGGCATCGAGGCGCTCACCGGCTTCCTATCGGCGTACCTCAACGTGCGCATCGTCGCGCCGATCATCGCCGGCATCGCGCTCGCGGCCACCATCGGTGCGGGCACCACCGCCCAACTGGGGGCTATGCGCATCTCCGAGGAGATCGACGCCGTCGAATCGATGGCCGTGCACTCGGTGTCCTACCTGGTGTCCACCCGCATCGTCGCCGGGCTCGTCGCGATCATTCCGCTGTACTCGCTCGCAGTGTTGGCCGCGTTCTTCTCGGCCCGCACCATCACCGTCTTCGTCAACGGACAGTCCGGCGGGCTGTACGACCATTACTTCAATACGTTCCTGATCCCCACCGATCTGCTGTGGTCTTTTGCACAGGCGATCGTGATGGCGATCGCGGTGATGTTGGTACATACCTACTACGGCTACAACGCATCCGGCGGACCCGTCGGCGTCGGTGTCGCGGTGGGTAAGGCGGTCCGAACCTCGCTGATCGTCGTCGTCATCATCACTTTGTTCATCTCCCTGGCCGTGTACGGTGCCACCGGAAACTTCAACCTCTCGGGTTAAGGGGAAGAGAAACCATGTCGAGGACAGTCGCGATCAGGATCGCCGCCGCAGTGCTGGCGACGATCATCGTGGCGTTCTCGGTGTTCACCTATCTCTCCTACTCCGCCGCGTTCACGCCGACCGAGAGCGTGGTGGTCACCTCTCAACGCGCCGGTCTGGTGATGGACCGCGACGCCAAGGTCAAGTACCGCGGGATCCAGATCGGCAAGGTCGAAGACATCTCGTATACCGGCACTGAAGCGAAGCTCACGCTCGCGATCAACAAGGGCGAGCTGGACTTCGTCCCGTCGAACGCGCCGGTGCGTATCGCCAGCACGACGGTGTTCGGCGCCAAGTCGGTGGAATTCCTTGCGCCGGAGCAACCCTCGGGTACGCCGTTGCGGGCCGGCGCCGTCGTCGCGGCCAAGGATGTCCAGCTCGAAGCGAACACGTTGTTCCAGACGCTGATCGACGTACTGAACAAGATCAATCCCATCCATCTGAACGCTACGATGTCGGCGCTCGCGGAGGGCCTGCGTGGTCATGGTGAGGACGTCGGCGTCAGCTCGGCCGGGCTGAATCAGTACCTCGCGCAACTGAATCCGAAGCTACCGCAGGTCGAGGCGATTCTCGCGCAGACAAACACGGTGGCCAACATCTACGGCGATGCCGGCCCCGACCTGGTCACCGTCATCAAGAACGCACCGACCATCAGCCAGACGGTCGTCGATCAGCAGGAGAACCTGAACGCCACGTTGCTCGCGACGATCGGCCTGGCGAACGAGGGCGCCGACACCCTCGAGCCTGGCGCCGAGGACTACATCGCGGCGATCCAGCGATTGCGGGCGCCGTTGAAGGTGCTCCGCGATTATTCGCCCGTACTCGGTTGCATCGTCCAGGGGGTCGCGAAAGGCCGCCAGCGGGGCGCAGACATCCTGGGCGGCTTCAAGCCCGGCGCCATGGTCAGTTCCAGCTTCGTGTTGGGGGTGCCGTCATACACCTATCCGGAGAGCCTGCCGATCGTGAATGCGACGGGTGGCCCGAACTGCCGTGGCTTGCCGAACCTCCCGAGCATGCAGTTCGGCGGCTCGTATTTCCGGTCGCCGTTCCTGGTCACCGACAACGCGCTCATTCCGTATGAGCCGTTCACCGAGGTGCAGGTCGACGCCCCGAGTACATTCCAGTTCCTCTTCAATGGTGCTTTCGCAGAACGGGACGACTTCTGATGAAGGGAATCCTGACGAAGGTCGGCATCTTCGTGGTGGCGATGCTGTTGGTCTCCGCCGGGTTGATCGTGATCTTCGGCGAGTTCCGGTTCGCGTCGACCACCAGCTACCACGCCACTTTCAAGGACGCCTCGCGGCTCGAGGGCGGTAACGACGTACGGATCGCGGGCGTTCCGGTCGGCACGGTCGAAACCGTGAAGCTGAACCCCGACAACACCGTCGACGTGGCGTTCACGCTCGACAAGAAGTACCAGCTGTATACGTCGACGCGAGCCCTGATCCGGTATGAAAACCTGGTCGGCGATCGCTTCATGGAGATCACCTCGGGCCCGGGTGAACTGAAGAAGCTGCCCAGGGGCGGCACAATCTCGAAAGAGAACACGCAGCCGGCCCTTGACCTGGATGCACTGCTCGGCGGTCTGCGACCGGTGGTCAAGGGCCTCGACGGCGAGCAGGTCAATCAGATCAGCAACGCGATCCTCGAGCTGCTGCAGGGCGAGGGCGGCGCGTTAAATCGATTGCTCTCGGAGACAGGATCATTCAGCCAAACTCTGGGCGATCGCTACCAGGTGATCTCTGAGGTGATCCAGAATCTCAACGAGGTGCTGGGGACCATTGACGAGAAGAGCGTCGAATTCGACGCCAGCGTGGACGAGCTGCAGAAGCTGGTCACCGGTCTGGCGGAGGGCCGGGACCCCATCGCCGGCGCGATTCCGCCGCTGGCGTCGGCCGAGACGAATCTGACCGACATGCTGGCGAACTCGCGCCGGCCAGTGCAGGGCGTCCTCGAGAACCTTCGACCACTGGCCACCGAGTTCGACAACCGTAAGGCCGAGGTCAACGCGGTCATCGAACCGCTTGCCGAAAACTATCTGCGACTCAATTCCCTCGGTGCGTACGGCTCCTACTTCAACTACTACATCTGCGCGACGACGCTCAAGTTCAACGGGCCGGCGGGTAGCGACATCCTCCTCCCGATCGGCGGCGTCCCGGACCTCTCGAAGGGCAGGTGTTCGGTCAATGGATAAGACGCTGCGGGCGGGCATCTTCGGAATCGCGGTCCTGGCGATGGTCGTCGTCGTCGCATTCGGCTACAGCAGCCTGCCGTTCTTTCCGCAGGGCAAGTCCTACGAGGCCTACTTCGCCGACGCCGGCGGCATCTCGCCGGGCAACGACGTCAACATCTCCGGCATCACGGTCGGCAAAGTGAGCGACGTCGCCCTCGCGGGAGAGTTCGCAAAGGTGACCTTCACGGTCGATCGCAAGATCAGGTTGGGTGACCAGACCCTCGTATCGATCCGGACCGACACGGTTCTGGGCGAGAGGTCGCTCGGTGTCACTCCGGCTGGCGGCGGGTCGGTGACCTCGATTCCGGTGGCCCGCACGACAGTTCCGTACACCTTGAACCAGGCCCTGCAGGACCTCGGTCAGAACGCGGCCGCGGTCGACCAGGAGCAGCTGACCCAGGCGCTGGGGGTGTTGACCGATTCGTTCCGCGATGCAACGCCCGAGTTGCGCCGCACGCTCGATGGTGTGGCGACCTTGTCGCGCAGCATCAACGCCAACGATGAGGCGCTGGGTCAGCTGTTGACGCGAGCGAAGTCGGTGACGGGGATACTCGCTGATCGAGCCGGTCAGGTGAACCAACTCGTCACCGACGGAAACCAGTTGTTCGCCGCCCTCGACGAGCGACGCGCAGCGCTGAGCACCTTGATCGCGGGCATCGACGATGTGTCAGAGCAGCTTTCGGGTTTCGTGAACGACAACCGTCGCGAATTCGGACCGGCCCTGAGGAAACTGAACCTGGTGTTGGACAACCTGCTCGAACGCCGGGACCACATCAGCGAGGCGCTGAGGCGTCTGCCGCCGTACGCCACCGCACTCGGCGAGTCGGTCGGCTCGGCTTCGGGCTTCCAGGTGAACCTGCCCAACGCGATACCGAACACCACGCAGGAGGCCGCGCTGCTGGACCTCTACTTCCAGCCGGGCAAGATTCCTGACAGCCTCTCTGACCTCCTGCGCGGGTTCATCAACGAGCGCCTGATCATCAAGCCGAAGTCGCCATGAGCCGGCTGATACGTTTCGGAATCATCGGCGCCCTGGTGGTGGCGCTGATCGGTGGCCTCTATGTGATCTGGCCGCGCGTCACCACGTACAAGGTTGTCGGCTACTTCGCGTCGGCTGCCGGCGTGTACCCGGGCGACGAAGTACGCGTCGTCGGCGTTCCGGTCGGCAAGATCGAATCGATCACGCCCCAGGCCGATGCCGTCAAGATCACCATGCGGGTCAACAACGACGTCAAGATCCCCGCCGATGCCCGCGCAGTGATCATGTCGCCGAATATCGTTGCCGCCCGCTTCGTTCAGCTCACGCCGGTCTACAAAGATGGCGCGGAGATGCAGGACGGCGGCACCATCGAGTTGAACCGCACCGCCGTGCCGGTGGAGTGGGACGACGTCAAGACCGAGCTGACGCGGCTGAGCCAGCAGCTCGGGCCGTCGGCAGGCCAGGTTCAGGGGCCGTTGAGCGAGTTCGTCAATCAGGCCGCCGATACCTTCGACGGCAACGGCGATTCGTTCCGCAACGCTCTGCGCGAACTGTCGCAGACCGCGGGACGGTTGGGTGACTCAAGCACCGACCTGTTCGGCACGATCAAGAATCTCCAGATCCTCGTCGACGCGCTGTCGAAGAGCAACGAGCAAATCGTCCAATTCAGTGGGCATTTGGCGTCGGTCTCTCAGGTCCTGGCCGACAGCACGGTGGGACTCGACAGCACGCTGGGCAGCCTCAACCAGGCCCTGTCGGACGTCCGCGGCTTCCTCGACGAGAACAACGAGACGCTGGTCAACAGCATCACCAGGCTGACCGACTTCACCAGCATCCTCACGAACCAGACCGACGACGTCGAGCAGATCCTGCACGTCCTGCCGAACGCGATGGCGAACTTCTACAACATCTACAACCCGGCCCAGGGCACCGCCAATGGTCTACTGGGCCTGCCGGAGTTCCAGAACCCGGTGCAATTCATTTGCGGCAACTTCGACGGCGCGGGTATGCCCGACTACGACAAGCGGGCCGAGATCTGCCGCCAGCGGATGGCTCCGGTGCTGAAGCGACTCGCGATGAACTTCCCACCCTTCATGGAGCACGGAATCAACACGATCACCGCCTACAAGGGTCAGGTCATCTACGACACCCCGGCGACCGAGGCCAAGGCCAAGACGTACATCCCGTATCTGGAGTGGGTACCGGCCGACGGGCGGTTCCCGCCGCGGCAGGGTGATCCAGGAGATCCCAGCGCGTTGCTGCTTCCGCAGCCCGCAGTGCCTGGACCGCCGCCGCCCGCGCAGCCGTACACCCTCGGCCCGGTGATACTTCCGCCAGGCCCAGCTCCTGCTCCTGGTCCGGTTCCGGGTGCGCCGGCACCCATTCCGCCCGGTCCGCTTCCGGCCGAGGCCGGCGGGGTCCCGCATGGAGGTGGACAGTGACACGCAAGCCAGTGCGCCGCAGAGCGGGTCGCGCGGCCACCCGGACGCTGGCCATCGGCTCCGGCGCAGTGCTGCTTGCCGGCTGCCAATTCGGCGGCCTGAACTCGCTCGACATGCCCGGCACCGCCGGGCACGGCAAGGGCTCCTTTTCGATCACGGTGGAAGTGCCCGACGTGGCGACCCTGCCGCAGAACTCGCCGGTGCTGGTTGACGACGTCACGGTCGGCAGCGTTTCGGGAATCGAGGCCGTTCAGCGTCCTGATGGCAGCTTCTACGCGGCGGTGAAACTGTCGTTGAACGAAAACGTCAAGTTGCCGGAGAACTCGACGGTGCGCGTCGGGCAGACCTCGCTGTTGGGTTCGCAGCACATTGCGTTGGCCCCGCCGATGGACCAGGAGCCGGTCGGCCAACTGCGTGAGGGCGCTCAGATTCCGCTGAGTGACGGCAGCCGCGCTCCGACGACGGAGGAAGTGCTGTCCGCGCTGGGTACGGTCGTCAACAAGGGGAATCTCGGTGCGCTGCAAGACATCACGCAGGAGCTTTACAACGCGGTGGCCGGCCGTGAAGGGCAGTTCGCCGGTCTGATCCCGCGGCTCGCCGAACTGGCCTCGTCGTTGAATCGTCAGACCGACGACATCATCGCGACGGCCGAGGGCCTGAACCGATTCGCCGGTGTCCTCGCGCGTAACAAGGATGATCTGGGTCGGGCACTGGACACACTGCCGGGAGCACTGCGGGTGTTGAACGAGAACCGCGGTCACATCGTCGATGCGTTCGCCGGCCTGCAGCGTCTCGGCACGGTGGCCTCACGCATCCTGTCCGAGACCCAGGAAGACTTCACACAGGACATGATCGCCCTGTACTCGGTGATCAAGCCGCTCAACGACAACCGCGCGGATATGGTTTCCAGCCTCGACAGCCTGGCGACGTTCCCGTTCCCCGGCAAGAACCTGCCCAAGGTTGCGAGAGGCGACTACTTCAATATCTTCGCCACATTTGATCTGACGATCCGCCGGCTCGGCGAGACCATCTTCACCACGTCGTTCTTCGACCCCAACATGAAGCGCCTCGCAGAAGTCGTCAGCCCGCCGGAATTCCTCACCGGGGAGATGGCAAATCTGTCAGGGCAGGCCGCTGATCCATTCGCCATCCCGGCAGGCACCGCGTCGGGCCAGGAGGTGCCAGCGGAGTAATGTACAGCCGAACTACACGAATTCAGTTGTGGGTCTTCGCAGTTGTGACGGTGCTGGCCGTCGGTGCGATCGCTCTGCTGTATGTGCGCGTCCCCGCCCGACTGGGCATCGGCACGTACGAGGTCACCGCGAATTTCGTGGCCGGTGGCGGACTGTACGAGAACGCCAACGTCACCTTCCGCGGTGTGCAGGCAGGTCGGGTCGAGTCCGTCAGGTTGACCAATGACGGTGTCGCGGCGCGGATGCGGATCAACAGCAGCATCAAGATTCCGGAGAACTCCACCGCCACCGTCAAGAGCGTGTCGGCAGTCGGCGAGCAGTACGTGGATTTCGTCCCGCCCGCGGATCCCTCGCAGGCGCTGCTACGCAACGGGGCATCCATCCCCAAGGATCGGACGGCGATCCCGCAGGACGTCGCCGAGCTGTTGCAAGAGGCCGATAGCCTGGTGACGAGCCTTGACAACACCCGCCTCCAGGACCTGCTGCGTGAGACGTTCGCGGCGTTCAACGGCTCCGGGCCGGAGCTCGCGCGACTGCTCTCCTCGGCGCGGACGCTGATCGACGAGGCCAACGCGAGCTGGCCGCAGACCTCGACGCTGATCGACCAGGCGGGACCGTTCCTGGACGCGCAGGTCCAAAGTGGCGACGACATCCGGTCGTTCTCCGAAGGCCTTGCGCGCCTCACCACTGAAGTGGCGAACGCCGACCCCCAGGTGCGTGACCTGCTCGCCACCGCGCCGGGAGCCGCCGCCGAGGCCAGTGAGACGTTCTCGGGCATCCGTCCGTCGTTCCCAGTGCTCGCCGCCAACCTGGCCAACTTCGGCCGCGTCGGCGTGATCTATCACAAGTCGATCGAACAGGCGTTGGTCATATTCCCCGCACTGCAGGCGTCGCTGATGACGATCGGTGGCCAGCTTCCGGTGAGCGAGGGCGGTAAGCAGGACTTCAAGATTTCGATCAACGACCCGCCGCCGTGCACCACCGGCTTCCTTCCGGGCGCCGACATCCGCACACCCGGTGACACGACCATTCGCGATCTGCCGACGGACCTGTACTGCAAGATCCCGCAGAATGATCCGACCGTGGTGCGTGGCGCGAGGAACTACCCGTGCCAGGAGTTCCCCGGTAAGCGGGCCCCGACGATCCAGTTATGCCGGGACCCGACCGGCTACGTGCCGCTGGGCAACAACCCATGGCGCGGTCCGCCGGTGCCGATCGGCACGCCGTCGGACGTCATGGAGGATGACACGCCCGAGGATGGGCGAAATATCCTGCCGCCCAACAAGTTCCCGTATATTCCGCCGGAAGCTGACCCGGATCCGGGATATCCCGTCGCGCCCGGCCTGTTGCCGCCTGACGTGCCAAGGGGCCCCGGACCGGCGCCCCATCAGCCGTGGCCGTACATTCCGCCGCCGAATTCGGGACCGCCGCCGCCGCCGTACACGGCGTGGATTCCGCCGGCGCCGTATCCGAATGCGTGGCCGCCGCCGGCGATCCCGCCGGGCTGGGCGACCAATCCGACCAATCCGCCGGACATCTTCGCGGGGCCCTATGGCCCACCGCCACCGCCGGCGCCGCCGCCCCCTCCTCCGGGACTGCCACCTGCGGCTGCGCCGCTCGCGGGATTGTCGGAAGCAGCGCCGTCACCTGCGGGAACGCCACCTGCGGCCGGTGGGGCTGCCTACGGGACGTACGATCAGCACACAGGAGTCTTCGTTGACCCGGCCGGCGGTACGGGGGTGTACGCGCCCGGTGCCGCTGATCTGCGGCCAACTGAGAACTGGCTTGATCTGATGCTGTATCCGAAGCAGGTGTAATGACGTCCACCCCGACACCACCGGGGAAGCCCGTGCGCCGGCGCGCTTCCCGGCCGGCAGGTCCGACCACCGGCAAGGCCCCCGAGACCACCGCCGTAAGCGTTCCGACGGCTGAACCGGTGAGTGCGACGACCGCTCGCAAGGTCGTCAAGCCCGTGGCCCCGCCGTCGCGCCGGTCGGCGCCCAGCCGACTGGTCACGATCGTGGCGCTGGCCTGTGGGCTTGTCGCGACCGCCATTGTGGGCGCCGCGGTGGCGGTGTTGATCGTCCAGAAGAACAACGCCGAAGAAGCGCAGGCACGCGACCAGCGGTTTGTCGACACCGCGAGGCAGGTCGTGGTGAATATGTTCAGCTTCAAGCCGGACACTGTCGACGACAGCGTCGACCAGTTCTACAACAGCACCAGCGGCCCGCTGCGCGACATGTTCAGCCAGAACAACAATGTCGAGAATCTCAAGGCGATCTTCCGGCAGACCGGCGGCAGTTCCGAGACGGTGATCAACGGCGCCGCGCTGGAGAGCTTCGACGATGTCAGTAACAACGCAACGGTGTTGGTCTCGGCGAGGGTCACGGCCAGCGACATGAACGGGAACAACAGGCCGTCGCAGCCCTACCGGCTGCGCATCATCGTGCACGAGGACGATGACGGACGGATGACGGCCTACGACCTCAACTACCCCAACGGCGGTAACTGATGCGCTGGATCGTGCGCGGAATCGTCGCGCTGGTGGCTGTCGCGTTCGTGAGTCTCGCCGCGGTGGGTGGCGGGCTGTACTGGCAGCGGGTGGAGATACGTGGTGAGCAAGCGGCTCGCGCTGAGCTCGGACCGCTTGCGCAGAAACAGATTCCGAGTGTATTCACCTATGACTACAAGACCGTCGAGCGTAACCTCACCGACGCGTCCAGCATGCTCACACCCAGCTACCGCAAAGAGTTCGAGGACAGGGCGAACGCTGAAATCATTCCGCAGGCCCGGGCTCGAGAACTAGTGAGTCAAGCCAACGTGGTCGGCGTCGGAGTGCTGGACGCGCAGCGGGACTCGGCGGCGGTGATGGTCTACATCAACCGGACGGTTTCGGACAAGACGAACCGTGAGCAGCCGATCTATGACGGTGCGCGACTGCGCGTCGATTACCAGAAGATCGACGGCAAGTGGCTGATCAACTACATCACTCCGATTTAGCGTCGCGGGTTGCGGTCAGCGCTTCGAGGAACGACTGTGCCCACAGGTCGACGTCGTGTACGAGCACCTGGCGACGCAGGGCTCTCATCCGACGCCTGCCCTCCTCAGGTGTCTGGTTCAACGCCGCTTCGATGGCGTCCTTGACACCTTCGAGGTGATGCGGATTCGTCTGGTAGGCCTGGCGTAATTCGGCTGCGGCGCCGGTGAATTCGCTGAGGACCAAGGCGCCGCCGAGGTCACTGCGGCAAGCGACGTACTCCTTTGCGACGAGGTTCATACCGTCGCGAAGCGGCGTCACGAGCATGACGTCGGCCGCGACGAAAAAGGCGATCAACTCGTCGCGAGGTATCGGCCGGTGCAGGTAGTGCACGATCGGATGTCCGACCTCGGCGTGTTCACCGTTGATGTGGCCGACCTGACGTTCGATGCTCTCGCGCATCGCGATGTAGCTCTCGACGCGCTCCCGGCTCGGAGTCGCGAGCTGAACCAACACGGTGTCCTCACGATTCGCGCGGCCCTCGTCGAGCAACTCCGAGAACGCCTTGAGCCGGACGTCGATGCCCTTCGTGTAATCGAGCCGGTCCACGCCGAGCAGAATCTTTCGCGGATCGCCGAGCTCGCGGCGAATCTCCTTGGCCCGCTGACGGATCGGGCGTGTCCGCGCCTGCTGATCGAGAGCCGTCGAATCGATGGAGATCGGAAACGCACCGACTTTGACGGTGCGCGAGCCGACTTCGATCTCGCCGAACCTGGAACGCACGCCGATGTTCGCGCGCGAGGTGTTGGCGCCCACGAGCCGACGAGCCAGGATCAGGAAGTTCTGCGCGCCACCGGGCAGATGAAAGCCCACGAGATCAGAGCCGAGCAGCCCCTCGATTATCTCGGTGCGCCAAGGCATCTGCATGAACAGCTCGACCGGCGGGAACGGGATGTGCAGAAAGAAACCGATGGTCAGGTCGGGCCGCAGCTCCCGCAGCATCTTCGGAACGAGCTGCAGCTGATAGTCCTGGATCCACACCGTGGCACCGTTGGCCGCCGTTTTCGCCGTCGCCTCCGCGAACCGGCGGTTGACGTCGACGTACCGGTCCCACCATTCGCGGTGGTAGATCGGCTTGACGATGACGTCGTGATACAGGGGCCACAGCGCCGCATTCGAGAAGCCCTCGTAGTACTCGGCGATGTCCTCGGCGGACAAGCTGACCGGACAGAGCAGCATGTCGTCCTGCTCGATCGTCTCGTCACCGGCGTCGGGTACGCCAGGCCAACCGATCCAGGCACCCCGACGGCGACGCAGAAGTGGCTCCAGAGCTGTCACGAGGCCGCCTGGGGCTCGTTTCCACGTCGTGGTGCCGTCCGGCAGCCGTTCCATGTCTATGGGCAGCCGGTTGGCCACCACGACGAAGTCGGAATCTCCGGAGCTGACCTTCCGGTCACCCTCCCGACTCACTTACGCCTCGAGTTTCGAGGGTCCAATGCCGAGCATCGACAGGAAAATCCGGCACTCGTCGGCGTCGTTCGCATATGCGGCCACGACGCGCCTGGCCTGGCGCGCAGTGCTGTCGGCAAGCGGTTCGACGTCGCCGAGTTCGGCGGGATCAGATTTCGCAGGCATATGACAACTCTAGGGGACGGTGTCATAGCCCCTGTTCGGAGGCTTCCGAAGGCTAGTTCGTCACCGTCGGGCTGTGGCCGACGATCGGCGCAGGCGGCGGGGTCACTGTCATGGCCTGCTGTTCTTCGGCAAGGCCGATGCACTGACCCGAGTTGTGTCCGGCACAGGGGATGCCCATGACCGTAGGAACGTCGGGGTTGCCCGGCAACGTCGTGTACGGCGAGGAGCCCGAGTTGGGAACCGTGTGGGGGACGCAGACGCCGGTGAACTGGTCGGCCTCTTCACCGCCGTTGCACGGCTGTGCAACGGGGGCGAGTTCGGTGGCCGGTACCGCGAGTACGGAGATTGCGGGGGCCGCGGCAACTGCGACCGCAAAGCCACCGGCAAGGATCAGTCGTCGAGCTGAGAGCTGGAAGGTCGCCATCGTCACGCTTTCTCTAGTTAGACCGTGTCGTCGGCAAGATTCTATGGAAGTTGCCGACTTCCTGCACAGCTTCCGTGAGTTGGCTGATTACGAGCCAATACCAAGCCGGGGCTAGGTCACCGTAGGGCTGGAGCTGATTGTCGAACGCGGCGTGACATTCGGGATGAGCGCTTGATCCTCGGCCAGACCGATGCACTGACCCGAGTTGTGCCCGATGCACGGAATGCCGTCGATCTCCGGCACATCCGGGTTGGCCGCGGTCGTGGTGTACGGGGATCCGGCGTTGGGCACCATGAATGGAACGCAGGTGGTCGTGAACTGGTCGGGTTCCTCACCACCCGTGCATTGCGCCACCGGTATTCCGGGCTCGGGCATCGAGTACGCGGCGACGGCGGGCGCGGCTGCCGCCGCGACGACGACGAAGGCGCCGATCAGAAGGTGACGCCGGATCGCGAATGAGGAAGAGGCCATTCCGAGAGTCTAGTGATCGCGCCGTCATTCTGTGGATCTTCTGAGGCAGCGCCCGCGCGGTCAGGGGCTGGAGCTCACGCTGGTGTGCGGCTGAACCAGGGGAGTCTGGGCCTGCTGCGCTTCCGCGAGTCCGATGCACTGACCCGAATTGTGGCACCGCAGGGGATTCCGTCGATCGCGGGGCGCATTGTGAGTCGTGATGCGGTGATCCGCTGGGCGGCCAGCTCTCGCACTTCTAATTTGCTGTACGGGTGCGAAGCGCCGATGACGTCAGCCTGTGCCCCGCGTCGGGTGGCTCAAGTCAATTCGTAAACAAGGGAATAGCGAGGTGGGCGCATTTTCTGCAAGTTGGCACCCATCAGACTGTGCATTCGCTGCGCGATGGCTGTGGCACCGCTGAGCGACCGCTTGACGAAGCACCGTAATGTGCAAGCTGTCCAATTACACGAACGAGGTGGTCGGCTGTGGCTAGCCCTGATGTGACACGTGCGGAACCGACCGGACAACAGGTCACCTACGAGACTCTGGACGAGGGGCGTATTGCGCGCATCTGGCTCAACCGGCCCGAAGCGCAGAACGCCCAGTCACGAACTCTGCTGGTGCAGCTGGACGAAGCCTTTGGCCGTGCGGAGGCGGATGACGAGGTCCGGGTGGTGATTCTCGCCGCCCGCGGCAAGAACTTCTCTGCCGGACACGATCTCGGCTCGGAGGAGGCGATGCTGGAGCGCAAGCCCGGCCCCGGCCAGCATCCGACGTTCTCGATCAACGGAGCCACGAGGCACGCCGTTGCCGAGAAGACGTATCTGCAGGAGTGGCACTACTTCTTCGAGAACACCCGCCGCTGGCGCGATTTGCGCAAGATCACCATCGCGCAGGTGCAGGGCAACGCGATCTCGGCCGCCCTGATGCTGATCTGGGCGTGCGACCTGATCGTCGCCGCCGACGACGCGAAGTTCAGCGACGTCGTCGCCGTCAGGATGGGCATGCCGGGAGTGGAGTACTACGCGCACCCATGGGAATTCGGCGCGCGTAAGGCGAAAGAGCTTCTGCTGACCGGTGATTCGATCGACGCCGAAGAGGCTTACCGGCTGGGCATGGTGTCGAAGGTCTTCCCGCGCTCCGAGCTCGAGGACAAGACGCTTGATTTCGCGAGGCGCATCGCCGAGCGACCCACGATGGCGGCACTGTTGGTCAAGGATTCGGTCAATGCCGCGGCCGACGCGATGGGCTTCACCGAGGCGCTTCGGCATGCGTTCCACATCCACGAACTCGGGCACGCCCACTGGGCGGCCGCCAACGAGAACCGCTACCCGGTCGGACTGCCGCCAGACGTACCGGACTGGCGAACGTTGGGAGCGCCCAAGCCTGCGCGCTATGACGAGCCGTGACGTATAACTAGAACCTGTTCTAGTTGTCGGACGAAGGGGTCTGCAGTGCAACTGTCATTGACGGGGCAAACGGTTCTGGTCACCGGTGGTGGCAGTGGCATCGGCAAAGCGTGCGCGGCCGCGGTGGTCGCGTCCGGCGGAAATGCGATGCTCGTCGGACGCAACGCAGACAGGCTTTCGGCCGCGGCTGACGAGATCAAGGCTCTGGGCGGACCCGGTGAGGTGCTGTATGAGCCCGCCGACGTCACCAACGAGGACGAGGTCGCCCGCGTCGTGGAGGCGACGACCGCATGGTCCGGCCGGTTGCAGGGTGTCGTGCACTGCGCCGGTGGCAGCGAGACGATCGGGCCGATCACGCAGATCGATTCCGAGGCGTGGCGACGCACCGTCGACCTGAACATCAACGGCACCATGTACGTGCTCAAGCACGCCGCGCGGGAGATGGTTCGCGGCGGCGGCGGATCCTTCATCGGTATCTCGTCGATCGCTGCGAGCAACACCCACCGGTGGTTCGGCGCCTACGGGGTCTCGAAGGCGGGCATCGACCACATGATGCAACTGGCGGCTGACGAGCTCGGCGCGTCCTGGGTACGGGTGAACTGCATCCGGCCGGGCCTCATCCGCACCGAACTCGTTGCGCCGGTTCTTGATTCGGCCGAGCTGAGCGCAGACTACGCGAGTATCACACCACTGCCCCGGCCGGGTGAAGTCGAAGACATCGCGAACTGTGCGGTGTTCCTGCTGAGCGACGCCGCGAGTTACGTCACCGGCCAGGTGATCAACGTCGACGGCGGGGTACTGGTGCGCCGTGGGCCCGACTACTCGGCGATGCTCGAGCCGCTCTTCGGGGCGGACGGGTTGCGCGGAGTCGTCTCCAGGTAGTACGGAGGCGTCTGGCTGATCGCCGATGCCGAGGCGCGGCCGAGGTCGACACGGAACCGGCCGCCCACAATCAGTGGAACCCTCAAATTGACCAAGAAGCCAATATCAGATGCTTTAGGCGCCTACTCTCGGATCCATGATCTTGATGCGGTGTTGTTGGCAAAACTTGGTTAGGAGATAGCGAGCCGATGAACAACCACCAAGCAGGGACAACGGCGGGACTGGTCGCCGTCGCTGTGATCTTCGGGCTCGTTGGCTGTGGTTCCGGCAGCGACACGGCAACTACGACGACGACGTCGACTTCCACGTCGACCGAGACCGGTACCGCCGCCGCACCAAGCCCCCAGGCGGGCGCCGATGAGACGATCAATGCTTACATCACGGACAACGGGATTGCCGAAACGCCGATCAAACCAGGCGAGACGGGAACCCCGACAATCGATTTCCCGATCCCGCCCCAATGGAGCGACGCCGGCGAAATGACGCCGGACTGGGCTTACGGTGCCATCGTCTACGACAACCCGACAGATCCCAATGACCCGCCCGATATGTACGCGATTGCCTCCAAGCTCACCGGCGACGTCGACGCGGAGAAAATCTTCGAGTATGCCCCGGAGCAGTTGCAGGGGATGTCCGAATTCAAGCCGCTGGCAGAGCCGAAGAGGAGCACGTTGAGTGGCTTTGACGCCATCGAGTTCGCCGGTACCTATGTGCAGGACGGTAAGACGCGATTCGTCGCCCAGAAGACGGTCGTCGTGCCGGCAGCGGATGGTCTATTCGTCCTGCAGTTGAACGGCGAGAGCCTCGGAGACGAACAGAACGTGGTGCTCGATGCCACCAAAGTGATCGATGAACAGACGACGATCACCCCATCGTCATGACAGCTCGCACCAACCGAGACCCACGTGCCCTGCTTACCGACGGAGAAGCATCGATATGAGAATCCGAATCACGGCTCCAGGCTTCCTACTGGCTTCGGTGTGCAGCGCCGTGCTGATGTCATCCCCCCTGGTGACCGCGCCGGCGGCGCACGCGCAGTGTACGGCCGGCGAGGTGTTGGACCAGCGCACCGGGGTGTGCTGGTCGCAGTCCCAGACCACTCTCGGGGTGTCGGGCACCGGCGGTTGGTGTAAGCCCGGCAGGATCGGGTTGTGCATGGCGGCCTGGCAGAACTCGCAGGTTCCTGGCGCAGCGCTGCAGCCCGCTCCCCCCGGAGGGCCCGCGCCACGCACCACGTGGCCTCGCGGCTGACACCCCACTGAAGCGGGTCAAAGCGCCGATCGAAACGAACCACCACCGTCTGCAGCGCCGGCTTCCCACGAGGCCACCTTGCCGAGCGCGGACCAATCGAGATGAGCGCCGCCATTGGCGAGCAAGGTGAGGAAGCGGTCGCGGATCAGGCTCGCCACCGGCAGCGGCACCTGTAGCGCCTCGCCCGCGGCGAGGACGAGGCGCACATCCTTGAGGCCGAGCGATGCGGTGAATCCGGCCGGCTCGAACTCCTCGCGGGCCAGCAAGCCGCCGTAAGTCTTGTAGACCGGCGCATCGAAAAGCGTCGACGTCAGCACCTCGAGGTAGTTCTGCTTATCGACGCAGGCCTTTTGAACCAGTGCCATGGACTCAGCGAGCGACTCGATGACGGACGCGATGAGGAAATTTCCGCTCAGCTTGACGAGGTTCGCCGCCTTCGGCTGTTCCGCCACGACGAACGTCCGCTGACCGATCGCATCGAATACCGGCGAAAGTGCTTGCACCGCAGCGGGTTCACCGGCAGCCACCACGAAGAGCCTGGCCGCTTCCGCCGCTTCCGGACGCCCGAACACCGGCGCCGCCACGAACCGATGCCCCGCCCCGGCATGCGCGTCCGTCAGCTGTTCCGCCAGCGCGAGGCTGATCGTGCTCGACGAGACATGAGTGGCGCCGGCCGGAAGCGATGCGAGAATGCCTTCGTCGCCGAATGTGACCGTCTCCACCGCATCGTCGTTGGCCAGCATCGTGATCACGACGTCGCCCCCGCACGCCTCGGCCACGGTCCGCGCCTCGCCGGCGCCTTTCTCGACCAAAGCGGCGACCTTGCCCGGTGAGCGGTTGTACGCCGTCACCTCATGCCCGGCCGCCAGCAGGCGCCTACGGCCGCACCTCACCGGTCGTGGTGGATTCGTCCATCCGTATCCGCGAGCGGCAGACCCCCGCCGCCCCACCGTCGCGCGATGATCTCCGCGGCGATCGATACCGCCGTCTCCTCCGGTGTGCGCGCACCCAGATCGAGGCCGATCGGGCTCGACAGCTTGCCGAACTCCACATCCGAGATGCCGGCCTCGCGCAGGCGGGCGATCCGATCGTCGTGGGTGCGGCGCGAGCCCATCACGCCGATAAAGCCGACCTGCGGCAGCCGCAGCGCGACGTCTAGGACCGGAACGTCGAACTTGGCGTCATGGGTGAGCACGCAGATCGCGGTGCGGTCATCGATCAAGTCATTGTCTGCCTGTCCGGCGAGATAGCGCTCCGGCCAGTCGACGACGACCTCGTCGGCACCCGGGAACCGCGCCGGTGTCGCGAACACCGGCCGCGCATCGCACACCGTCACCCGATAACCCAGGAACGAAGCCTGCGTGACAAGCGCCGACGCGAAGTCGGTCGCACCGAATATCAGCATCCGGGGACGCGGGGCATGGCTGGCGACGAACACCTCCATACCGGACTCCTGCCGCTGACCGTCGGCGCCGTAGGACAGCACCGCCGACCGCCCGGCCGCCAGCAAACCCCGCGCGTCGTCGATGATCGCGGCGTCGGCCCGATGCGATCCCAGCGAGCCGTCGACCCCATGCTGTCCCACGACGATCCTGCGCCCCACCCGCTGTCGGTCCGGGTGGGCGATAACCGTGGCGACGGCGGTTGGGCGATGGGCGGCGATGTCGTCGGCAATCGTCTCCAATTGCGGGAAGGTGCTGCGCGATACCGGCTCGACGAAGATGTCAACGATCCCCCCGCAGGTCAGCCCGACCGTGAACGCGTCATCGTCGCTCACGCCGTAGCGCTGCAACCGGGCCTGCCCGGACGCGACGACGTCGTTGGCCATTTCGTAGACCGCCGCCTCGACGCACCCCCCGGACACCGAGCCCGCCACCGTCCCGTCGGGTGCGACGAGCATCGTCGCTCCGGGCTGCCGCGGCGCCGACCGGATCGTCCGAACGACGGTGGCGACGCCCGCCGTGCCACCGGTCCGCCATACCGATAGCAAATCGTCGAGGATGTCGCGCACGGTCGAAGTGTAAGCCCGACATCAGCAGCGGCCGCGCTCGTCGAACTCGATCGGCAGCATCGCGGGACCGGTGATGCCCACGCGAGCTTGTCGAGGCCCTGGTGGTGATGACCCAGCGGATGACCAACGTGCGGCGAGCGGCGCCCGCGGTGTGGAAGCCGACCACGACTAAGGTGCCTGCCGGGATTGGCACGCCGGCGAAGTCGACGTCCTCGATCGCCATCCGCATCGCACCGACAGCGATTCGCGGCGTTCGGCGACCATGGCGTCGATGTAGTCGTCGAGTTCCGCCCACGCGCGCAGGATCGCGTTCTCGTGTTCGGCCACGTTCCAGCTGAACAGCTTGAAGAAGTCATCGGCCCACCCGGAGAACAGTTTCCAGTCCTCACTGGGAGCGCCGAGAAGCTCCGCGTTCACGGGAACCGGATAGGGGCGGGCGATGTCCTCGCCGGTGATGACCGTGTCGAGCCGGCCGACAGCGCGGGGTGTGAACGCCTTCGATACCGTCGACGCGCAGCCGCGAACGGTCTTCGCCGTTGATGCTCAGCAGCGTGGAGCTCGCACGATCCCACATGGGACCCGACGTGATGCCCTGCGCCTCCAGGCCGAGACCTTCCAATTCATAGCTCAGGATCTCGGGGCCGTGCGCGCCCATCGCGAGCGGCCCCTGGCTCAGAGTCACGGCCAGTCGACGGACGGCAGGTCGACGGCGGTGGGTTCAAGGACGGTGGTCATGCGGGTCTCCTCGCGTCTGAAGGACACCTCGATGGTCGATTCCGGCTAGGGCGGCGGACTAGGGTAGGCGACTACCCCAACCGCAGAAACGAGGTCACGAGTGCGACAGGTCATCGCAGGTCTGCTCGTCGTCGGCGGTGTGGCGCACGGCTGGATCGGGCAGGCGGCGGCATCCCCGGACCAGCCGATCCCCCCGGTTTCGGACGCGGCACGCGCGGCCGGATTGGTGGACGTCCGGACCGTCGTGCCCGACGCCGTCGTCGACCTTCGGTATGCGACCCCGAACAACTTCGTCGGGATCGCGATGTATCCCGCCGATGCCCGCTGCCTCGTCGACCAGTCGATGGCCGCCGGCCTGGCCACTGCCGCCGACACGCTGCGCCCACAGGGCGACGTACTTGTCTTCTGGGACTGCTACCGACCGCACGACGTCCAGGTTCAGATGTATGAGGTCGTGTCCGAACCCGGCTGGGTCAGCAAGCCCGGGCCGTACGCGCGCAGCCATGAGGCGGGGCTCTCCGTCGATGTGACGCTGGAGCGTGACGGCGCGCTCGTCGACATGGGAACGGGTTTCGACGAGTTCACGGCCCGCGCCAACGCGTACGCCACCGAAGGGGTCAGCCCGGCGGCACAGGCGAACCGCACCCGTTTGCGCGACGCGATGGCCGCGGGCGGGTTCACCGTCTATAAGGGTGAGTGGTGGCACTTCGACGCACCCGGCGCCTACGCCAACCACCCGATTCTCGATGTTCCTGTGAATTAGGTGATTTGATTTTCCGGTGCGCAGATTGATTCGCGGCGGTGTCGCTGTTCCGCGTCCTGAACGCCGACTTCGAGTGCACGGCCGACGCGCAGCACGCGTACTACCGGAATTCTGTTGTCGCAGAAGCGAATCCGTCGACATTCCCGGCCAACCGGGCCGTCACGCGATGTGACGAGACCTCGATATCCTTCGCGGAGTGAACCGACCTATGCGGCGTGTGCTGGTCCGTGCGTCGGATTCGTTCATGTGCGGCATGCGAAGCTACTACACCGTTCGATGCGATCCTAACCGCTTCGAATCCATAGACAGTCACCGCTCAGCGACACATTGAACAACCTCGGCGCGAATGTGACCTCGAGTCGCTGGTCAGCAGCGCCCTCGGTGACCTCGGGTGCAGAGAGGACACCTGGGCCGAGAACGGTGACTTGTTCGGCGCGGCATCGGGTATCCGCATTGAGCGGGGTGGCAGTCCAGTCGCCGGACTGGACGTCCGGGTTTTGCCGACCGTTCCCGTGCAGCAGGATCGGCGGACCGACGCTGAGCCAGCGGTCGTTCGGAGGCTGCGGCGTGGTCACCGCCTGCCAACTGCCATTGCTGCACACCAGCGGCATCTTCGCGTCCGCGGGCCGCGTCGCTGCCCCGGCGGCGTCCGGTGGACACGGTGTATTCGCCTGCGGGACAACGGGATCAGCAGCCGCGACACCCGATGTGAATACCAAGACAACGGCCACGAGCATACCGGCCACAGTGCGGTACACCGTCAGCCCACCTTGTCGAGGTCTGTCTTCATCAACATGACGTTGTAGTCAGACCACGTCGACAGGTTCCAGTACAACTCCGAGCCGGTGCCCTGCGTCGAGGGTGACCACGGATGCATCATCGGCGCGTAGATCCCGCCGTTCTGCTGCGTCATCAAGACCTTGCCCTCCGACCATCCGCCCTCCGGGCGGTCGGACGTCCGCATGACGATGTTGTTGTTCCGGTCGCCGTGCAGGGCGACGTACTTTTTAAGCTGCTGGTTGTACTGGACGGACATCTCGCTGACCGCGCTGCCTGGGTTGACTGCGCCGCAGGCTCCGGCCGTCGACTGGCCGAAGATCGGCGTCGCGGCCGCCGGATTGCCCTTGACCCAGCCGGCCGGGGTGGCGCCCGCGCCGTACCACCCGCCGGCGGTGCCCGAGGTGTAGTACTCGTACTTGCTCAGGTCGAGGATGTCCCGTTCCGCGACGCGGGCGACATAGGCCGCACCCTGGCGGCCGTTGGGTGTCCCGTAGGCGTAGACGTAGCCGTCGCCCGGCCGGACGAATGCCATCTGCTGGAAATTCTGGTTACCGGTCGCCGCGTTGTTGTAGCGGACGGTCTGCGGGGCGACCTTCCATGTCTCGCCGTTGTCTTCGGAGTAGGCGATCGCCGAGTAGTTCGTGGTCCACACCCCCGGAGCACCCCACTGAGTCACCGACATGAAGCTGATGTACTGAGTGACGTTGTATTCGGTTCCCGGCGTCGGCACCGAGATGCCCGCGGTCGGAATCAGCGTGATCCCGGCGGGCAGTCCCTCGGGGAAGATGATCTGCCGTGCCATGTACTGGTACGGCGCACCGGAGGGAACATAGGTCAACGGCGATCCGCCGAAGTCACTGCCGGTGAACCATTCCGGATCTGTGAAGTCGAGGCCGTCGAACAGATCGGCGTCGACGCTGCGGAACAGGACGTTCGGTCGCCAATGGGTGCCTGTCGCCATGCCGCCGACACCGAAGGTGTCGCCGAACGCGATCAGAACCTGGTGTTCGTTCACGTCGGGAGTGTTCGGGTCGTCGACCATGCCGTTGTCCCACATGATGCCGAGGTCGGTGCCGGTGACGCCGTAGTAATACTGCGTGTTGTTCGCTGGATTGTTCCCGGTGATCCAGTCGACGAATTGAGTTGAGACGCTGAGATATTGGCCGGGCGCCGGGAATCCTGGCCGCGTCGTCGGCGGAGGTGTCGGTTCCGCAAGGGTGAGGCTCATGGTCTGCGCACCGGCGAGGGTCATGTCCTCCTCCGTGCCACCGGCGAGCGCGTCGATGAATTCGTCCACCTCGCGACGGGCGAAGGCCAGCAGGCTCCACGCCAGCGGGGCCGCGGGATCCAGCGGCGCGTTACCCGCGAGCGGGTCGAGCAACGAGTCGACCACGTTCGTCAGGATTTCCACCGCCGCGGTCAGCAGGTTTGGATCCTCAGGAGCGATGACGGGGGCGTCTTCGATCGACTGCGCGGCCATCAGCGGAGAGATGATCAACGGTCCCGACGCGGCGAGATCGCGCGCATCGGCGAATGTGACAACCTTCTCGACCTCCTGAGTGTTCGAGTCGATCGAGCCGGGATCCGTCACCTTTTGGTCTGTGAGCGTTGTCGTCGTGGCGGTGTCCGGCTGCGACGCAGCGGGATCGTTGTTCGAGTCCTTGTCGGCCTCGTCGATCTTGGGTGGCTGCGGTTCCTGCGTCTCGGTGGGCTTGGGCTCCTCGGTGGGCTTGGGCTCTTCGGTGGGCTTGGGCTCTTCGGTGGGCTTGGGCTCTTCGGTGGGTTCGTCGGCAGGAGCCGATCCGGACGTATCGAGGGTCCCGGTGTTGGTCTGAGCACTCACCTGGCCGGGTTCCACCGCGCCGCGTGGCACGTCCTGGGTCGTTCCTGTGGTGTCCGAACCGTCCGTCGGTGACCCGTCCGTCTGGGTTGTCGTCGAGGAGCCGACCGGCGATGTGCCGGTGGTCGTGCCAGTCGTTGTGGTACCGGTCGTTGTGGTGCCGGTGGTCGCGCCGGTATTCGAGGCCTCGATGTTCGACGTGTCTGTGTTCGACGAGTCGGTCGAGGTGGATGAACCTGTTTGCGCTGCGGCCACCCCGTGGCCCATCGCAATCGCGGTTCCGACGCCCAACGCGACGGCTAGCCATCCGACACGGCCGATATAGCTGGCAGGTCCCATGCCAATCCCTTCAAATGGCCCCCCGACCCGTCAGCAACGTCAATTAGATAACACAACGTCGTCCGGCACAGCAAAAAGAGGCAAAGGTCCCATAATTCACAGCGGTCGCTGTGGCGCCGATCTTGGTGGTGTTTTGCTGAAAAGCTCCGGCGGCGCGCAGTCTGTTGGCTAAGACATCAGGCCGGCGTCCCGCAGCGCGTCCTCATACAGGCCGAACGCGTAGGACAGACCGTCTCCGACCCATGCCTCGATGATGTTGACGTGATCGGCGATGGCCTGCACCTCATAGGCATACGTCTCGAATTGTTTGTCGAGATGCAGGGCGTTGATTTGCTGTCGGGTCCCCTGGATGAGGACGAACCCACCTAGTTCATTGCTCTGCGGTTTGAGGATCGCGGCGTCGAACCGCTCGATGCGTCCGTCGCGCTTCAGTTCCTCGAGGTAGCCCGTCAGCTTGTCCTTCAGGAAGGCGAGAGCCTGCGTCTCGCGTCCCCGCGTGGGAATCCCCCACACCACCCAGACGCCCGCTTCTGCCATGGCTTTCCTTTTACACCAGATGTCTCGCTCTTATCGCGTGACATGCAGAACGCGATCTGTGAAGCTTCGGCGGATGACTCTTGTCGATGAGCCGGTCGCAACCCATAGCCCGAGACGGGCCTGGGTGGCCGTGATCCTGCTCGCGATCGTGGGCACTCTCAACTACGCCGACCGGTTCCTGCCCGCCGTGCTGGCTGAGCCGATCAAGAACGATCTGGCGTTGTCCGACACGGCAATCGGTGTCATCAACGGGTTCTGGTTCCTTGCGGTCTATGCGGTGCTGGGCCTCGTGATCGCCCGGGTTGCCGACCGCGGCGCCTTCGGATTGGTGATCTCGACGTGCCTGACCCTGTGGGGCGCCATGACGATGCTCGGCGGCGCCGTCCAGTCGGCGTTCCAGCTCGCCCTCACCCGCGTCGGAGTCGCGGTGGGGGAGGCGGGCAGCACGCCGGCCGCGCATGCCTATGTGGCACGGAACTTTCCGCCGGAACGCCGTGCCGCCCCGCTGGCCGTCATCACCATGTCGATCCCGCTGGCCAGCGCCGCGAGCCTGCTCGGCGGCGGTCTGCTCGCACAGTCGCTGGGTTGGCGGACCGCGTTCGTGGTGATGGGCGCGATAAGCGTGTTGGTCGCCCCGCTGGTGCTCGTCGTACTCGGACGTCGCCAGCCGATGGCCGTTGCAACCGCACCCATGGGCGGCGACGTGCAGGCGGCGAAAGTGTTGGATCTGCTGAAGAAGCCGAGCTTTCTGGCCGTCGTTGTAGGCGCCGCGTTCATCTCGTTCGCGGGATACTCGCTGACCACCTTTGCGCCGGCCTACCTCATCCGGACACGCGAGATGTCGCTCGGCGAGGTCGGTGTGCAATACGGTCTCGCCAGCGGCTTGACCGGGATCTTGAGCCTGCTGATCGTCGGGCGTGTCGCGGATCGTCTGTCCGCCAAGGATCCTCGGTGGTCGCTGTGGCTAGTAGCCGCGATGACCGCTGTCATGCTTCCGTTTTCGGCCCTGGCGTTCGTGGTCGAGAGCCGGGCGCTGTGTATCTGGTTCATCGCACTGAGTTACGTCGTGGGCACGGCCTACATGGCGCCGTCGATCGCCGCGATTCAACGGCTGGCAACAGCCCAGCAGCGCGCGACCGCATCAGCGATCTTCCTGTTCTTCGGCGCCATGGTCGGCTCGGCGGGCCCGTTTCTGACCGGCGTCATCAGCGATGCGCTCAAGGCCGACCTCGGCACCATGTCGCTGGGCCGGGCCTTGCTCATCGTCCCTGTGGCACAGGTGATCGCGATCATTTGTTACCTCGTTGCGAGCAGAAGCTTCATGCGCGAGATCGTCGAATCAGATGATGGGCTGGTCGTCCGGGCGGCGTAACCGTAACCAGCGATAGCCATAGGGTTCGAGGCCGACCTCGATGCGGCCCTTGGCATCGAGCGCATGCTCGGTGAGATCGTCGAGCAGGTCAACGAGGACGGAACCGGACGGCGCGCCGTCAACCTGGATCGGCACGATGCAGCTGTCCGCGCCGAAATTGTGCAATGCGACCATCGTCCAGCCCGATTTTTCGCGGCACACGTGTGCCAGGACGGCCGGGTTGGGTTGCTCCAGGATTTCGGCTGTCGACCAGCCGATCTCCGGCTGCTGGCGGTACGTGTAGATGAGGTTGCGCATGAACCACCAGAACGAATCGTGGTCGTGGCGCTGGTCGGCCGCGTTGATCCGGTCGGGACCGTACAGACCGTCGGGAAGCGGCCGCGTCAGTCGACGCTTTGCCGCACCGGAAAAGCCCCCGTTTACACCGCGGGTCCACTGCATCGGCGTACGGACCGCGAATCGTCCTGCAATGTCGAGGTTTTCGGACATCCCGATCTCTTCACCATAGAAGAGGACGGGGGTTCCGGGCAGCGAGAACGCCAATGAATAGGCCATGCGCATCCGTCGCTGGTCGCCGCCGAGCATCGAGGGGAGCCGCCGGCGCAGTCCGCGGTCGTAGAGCTGCATGTCCGGGTCCGGACCGAATGCGTCGAAGATTTCCTGTCGCTCGTCGTCGCCCAACTTGTCGAGCGTCAGCTCGTCGTGATTCCGTACGAAATTGGCCCATTGGCTGGTCACATCGAGTGCAGGCCGCTCGCGCAGGGCGTCCGCGATCGGACCGGCGTCGCCACGGGCCAGCGAGAGGTACATGTTCTGCATCGCGATGAAGTCGAACTGCATGTTGAGACCATCGCCGTCGGGACCGCCGAAGAATGTCAGTTGGTCCTCGTAGGGAAGGTTCACCTCGCCGAGCAGGACTGCGTCGCCCAGGCGGCGGGTGACGAAATTGCGGATGTCGCCGAGGTACTCGTTGGGGTCGAACACTCCAGGATCTCCCGGTGCGCCGTCTTTGGCGAAGAGGAACGGCACGGCGTCCACCCGGAAGCCCGACACACCCAGCTCGAGCCAGAACCCGAGAGTGCGTGAAATCTCTTCCTGTACAGCTGGGTTGGCGATGTTCAGATCGGGTTGATGTTTCAAAAAGTGGTGCAGATACCACTCGTCGGTCTTCGGGTCGAGCTCCCACAGACTGTCTTCCTGATCGGGAAAGACGACGTCCTTGCGGCTGGACTTCGGTTTGGTCTTACTCCACACGTAGTAATCGCGGTACGAGTCTTCGGTGCTTCGGCGGGCCGATTTGAACCACGGGTGGGCGTCGGAGGTGTGGTTCATGACGAAGTCGATGATGACTCGGATGCCTGTTGATTTGGCCGTGCGCACCAGTTCGACGAAGTCGCCGTGAGTTCCCAGTCGCGGGTCGACGCCGAAGAAGTCAGTGATGTCGTAGCCGTCGTCGACCCGGGCGGTCGGGTAAAACGGCATGAGCCATAGACAGGTCACGCCGAGGTCGGCGAGATACTCGATCCGCTCTGTCATGCCGCGGATATCGCCGCATCCGTCGCCGTTGTAGTCGTAGAAGGTCTCGATGTCCGCGCAGTAGAACACGGCGTTCTTCCACCACAGGTCGGCGGTCTCGCAGCGCCTCATGCGCGTGCCGCCTGTGGCGCAGTTGGAGAGAGCGCCGGCAGCACATGTGCACCGAACGCCTCGATGAAGGCGCTCTGATGCTGCCCGACGAAATGCAGATAAAGCTCGTCCCATCCCTGCTCGATGTCCTGTTGCAACCATGCGGTGTGCTGACCCAGATCGTCAGAGACCCGAACGGATTGGCGGACGTCTTCGGGGGACACTTTCTCGGCGATCACGTCGAACGCCTCGACCGACTCGGTGTCCCAGCAGACTGGAGGTTCGAACACGTTGCTGCGCCATTGATGATGGGCGATGGCGAGTGCCTCGTCCTCGTCGGGCGCCCAGCTGAGATGGATCTGGAGGCGAGCAGGCCCTCTGCCGCCGGCGTCGCGATAGGACTCCATGACCTTGCTCAGTGTCTCCCGCGACTGATTGACGGTGATCAGGCCGTCGGCCCACGCGGCATGACGAGCGGCGGTTTCGGGCGTGACGGCCGGTCCAACGAGGTCCGGAACGACGTCGGGCCGCGTCCACAGGCGCGCCCGATTGACGTGAACGAGGCCGCTGTGGCTGACCTCCTCGCCGTCGAGAAGACGTCGGATGACGCCGACGCATTCGACGAGGCGTTCGTCGCGCACCTCCTTGCGCGGCCATTCGTCGCCTGTGATCCGTTCGTTCGACGCTTCGCCCGATCCGAGCGCCGCCCAGAATCGGCCGGGAAACATCTGCGCGAGCGTCGCTATCGCCTGCGCGACGATGGCCGGGTGGTAGCGCTGGCCTGGCGCATTCACGACGCCGAACGGTAATTGCGTCGTAGCGAGTGCGGCGCCGAGAAACGACCATGCGAAGCCCGACTCGCCTTGACGCTCACTCCAGGGATTGAAGTGGTCCGAGGACATGGCGGCGGTGAATCCGGCTTGTTCGGCGTGCTGGACGTCCCGCAGTAGTTGGCGCGGTGCGATCTGCTCGTGAGAGCAGTGAAAACCAATGACGGTCATGGGTAAGCGCATACCCGATATGGACGAGTAGTTTCACGGACGTGGCTGAGCTGATGAACCGGCAGATCGTCTTGCGTCGTCGCCCGACCGGGTTGGTTGCGCCCGACGACACCGAGTTGGTGACCACACCGGCGCCCGAGCCTGCCGAGGGTGAGGCACTGATCCGCACGACCTATGTCGGTATCGACGCCGCCGCGCGCACATGGCTCAACGATCAACCCGGCTATCTCCCACCCGTGCAGATCGGCGAGGTCATCCGCGCGGCAGGCATCGGCGAGGTCGTCGCATCGCGCTGTGACGCCTACGCCGTCGGCGACGTCGTCACGACGCTCACCAATTTCCAGGAGTACGTGATCTGCCGCGACGACATCTTCACCACCCCGGTGCCCGGGCCGCAGGACAAGGTCGACCAACTCGCAGTGATGTCCGTGTACGGGCCGACGGGCGCCACCGCCTACTTCGGCATGGTCGGCATCGGTAAGCCCAAGGAGGGGGAGACGGTGGTCGTCTCCGCTGCGGCGGGAGCCACCGGATCGGTGGCCGGTCAGATCGCCAAGATCGCGGGCGCCCGCGTCGTGGGCATCGCCGGTGGGCCCGACAAGTGCAAGGCGGTCGTCGAGGACTTCGGATTCGATGCGTGCATCGACTACCGGGAAGACAACTTGAAGGCCGCGCTCAAGGAGCACTGCCCTCGCGGGGTCGACGTTTACTTCGACAACGTCGGCGGTCCGATTCTGGATGCTGTGCTCGGCCGTCTCGCACCTAAGGCGCGTGTGGTGCTGTGCGGTGTCATCTCCAGCTACCTCACCGGTGAGCATCCCGGACCTGCCAACTACGTGAACCTGCTCGCGAAAACCGCGACGATGCAAGGCTTCAACGCGCTCGATGAGTGGAGCCGATTCGATGAAGCGTTCGGCCCCCTGCGTCAGTGGTCGGATGAAGGCAAGCTCGTCCACCGCCAGACGATTTACGAGGGCATCGAGTCGTGTGTCGACGCCATGAACGGGTTGTTCACCGGGGCGAACATCGGCAAGATGTTGGTGAAGATCAGCGAACCAAAAAACGGCTGAATACCTCCAGAAGAAAGAGGGTACAAGGGGGCATGGTTTCTAACGTCCTTCGTTTGCTCGGCGCCGCCGTCACCGCTGTCGCGGCTCTCCTGCTCTCGCCTGTCCCATTCGCCACCGCCCAGGGATGTCCCGATGTCGAGGTGGTTTTCGCACGTGGCACCGGTGAACCGCCGGGCGTCGGCGGGGTCGGCCAGGCGTTCGTCGACGCGCTGCGCGCGCAAGCCGGACCTCGGTCCATGAACGTCTATCCGGTCAACTACGCGGCCAGCAGCGACTTCATGGGAGATCGCATCGCGTTCGCCAGGACCGTCGTGGATGGCATCCGAGATGCGGGTACGCACATCGAGGCCACGGCGGCGAACTGCCCGGACACCAAGATCGTGCTCGGCGGCTTCTCCCAGGGCGCAGCCCTCGCCGGTTACGTGACCTCGGCCGAGATCCCGGAGGAGGTGCCTGCCCAGTACCGCGAGTTCATTCCGAATCCGATGCCCTCGGAGGTCGCTGACCATGTCGCAGCTGTAGTCCTGATCGGACTACCGTCGGCGGAATTCCTGAGCAGTGGAGGCGCCCCGCCCATCACGATCGGTCCGTCGTACGTCGACAAGACTCTCAAGGTCTGCGCGCCTGACGACAACATCTGCAACGGCGCACCGGCTGGTCCGCCCAGCTTCGCCCACGCGATGTACGGCGTCAACGGAAGCGCCAATGACGCGGCGGAATATGCGGTTGCCAGACTTGGTCCGCCCCCGCCACCTCCAGCCGCTGCGTCGATGATCCCGGCGCCTCCGGCCCCGTGGGCTATGCCGGTGCAGTAATCGCCGCGTCCCGGCGTCGAACCGCAGCGTTGGGTGTCACCACGTGACCGGAAGCTCTTTCATGCCGTAGATGCCGGATTCGCCCTTGAATCTCAGCTCTTCCACATCGACGGCCAGTCGCAGGCCCGGCACTCGTCGCGCTAGTGTCGCGAACGCGATCTGCATCTCGGCCCGGGCGAGGTTCGCACCGATGCAACTATGCACGCCGTAACCGAAACCCAAGTGCCCGCGCGCATTTCGGTCACCATCGAGTACATCTGGGTTGTCGACGAAGTCGGGATCCCAATTTCCGGCGGGCAAGTTCATCACCAGCCAGTCACCGGCGTGGATCTGTTGTCCGCCGAGGATGAGATCTTCGGTCGCGATCCGGTCGACCTGGCTGTGCACGATGGCAAGGTAGCGCAACAATTCCTCGACGATCCTGGCGATCACCGACTGGTCGTCGGTATGCCCGAGCAGCTCGAACATCTCCCGATGTTCCATCAGCGCAACGGTTCCCAGGGCGATCATGTTCGCCGTCGTCTCGTGACCGGCCTGCATCATGATCGCGCCGGTGACGGTGGCGGTCTCTGGGCTGATGTCACCGGTCACCACATGATCGGTGACGAGTCGGCTGAGCAGATCGTCGCCGGGCTCGTGCTTCTTGCGCTCGACGAGCTCGGCGATGTAGGCGAACATCTCCCCGAAGGCCTTCGCCTTCTCTTCGTCGGAGGTGTGAACGTCCAGTCCGACCGTCGTGTGATGGTGGAACAGTTCGAGGTCGTCGCCGGGTACGCCGAGCAGGTGTGCGATGACGAGCGAGGGCACCGGCAACGCGAAGGCACGCACGAGGTCGGCAGGCGGGCCGGCCTCGAGCATCGCGTCGAGATAGTGATCGACGATCTCCTGGATCTGCAGTCGCATACCGTCGACGCGCCGGAAGGTGAAGTCTCTGGTCAGCATTCGCCGGATCCGATGGTGTTCGGGATCGTCGACGCGCGCGAACATGATCGGCGTCTTGTTCTCGCTGTCCTTCGGCATCATTTCGGAGGGAATGGTTTCGGCGGACAGCCGGGGATCGACGAGTGCGGCCCGGATGTCTTCGTACCGGCTGACTACCCATGTCGGCCTGCCCTGGTAGTTCGCGCGTCGCAGACCGGGCTCGTCGCGCCATTGCGTGAACTCTGCGGGCGGGCGCAACGGGCACGTCGCCGATCGCGCAGCGGGGATTGCGGGAAGGTCGGACTCTGTGGCTGTGGAAGTGCTTGTCATCACCGGCGTTTCCGTCAAGTGTCAGTGTCCTGACAATTAGTGCCGAGCGTAGGACCCGCCGGAGTGGCAGTCAACTGTCAGTTAGACTGGGATGATGACCGACGTCGCTGATCGGCCGCTGCGCGCCGATGCAGCGCGCAACGCGGAGCGCATTCTTCGCGCAGCGCGCGACGTGTACGGCGAACTGGGGGCCGAGGCGCCGATGGAGGCCATCGCCCGCCGTGCGGGCGTCGGCGAGCGCACTCTGTACCGGCGATTTCCCACCAAGGGCGACTTGATCAACGCCGCACTGGACCAGAGCATCGCCGAGAACCTCACGCCGGTGATCGAGAAAGCGCTTGACGACAAGGACCCGATGCGCGGACTCGTCGCCTTGGTCGAGACGGCGATCTCTCTGGGGGCCCGTGAGCACCACATGCTCACCGCGGCGCGTCGTGCGGGGGCGCTGCGGTCCGACGTCTCGGCCGAGCTGAACGACGCCCTGGCCAGGCTCATCGCGCGCGGCCGGAAGGCGGGAGTGATCCGGACCGACGTGGTTGCCGACGACCTGCCCCGCTTCATCGCGATGCTCTACGGCGTGCTGTCGACGATGGATTCCGACAGCGACGGTTGGCGGCGTTACGTCGCTCTGCTCATCGACTCGATATCGACGGGTGCACGGCGGCGCACCCTCCCGCGCGCGGTGCCGCTTCGGTTCGAGCCCTCGTCGAGCAGCTGGCCCTAGTGCGCGCTGGTGCCGCGGCCGGATGCGATGTGGTCGGCTGCGTAGGTTGCGGCCTGATCGGTCATCCCGTTTACCCGGATAGCTGTTGTGGGCGGCACCGTCCCCACCGCCGGGTGAGCAGATCGGGTCCGCGGTATTGAGCGCCTCGCCGAACCGCGGTTCTCGCAGGATCAGCCTAGAACCGGGAATCTGCGTTCGCGGGCCAGCCGGTCTAGCGCGGTCTGCATCACGGAGCGCACGTATGTGTCGACTTCGCCGATCTCTGGCTGCTCTCCGAACCGGGCGACGACGTCGATAGGTTCGAGTACCTCGGTCACGATCTTCGACGGCAGTGGCAGATTGGCTGGAAAGAAGCTAGTGAGGCCGAACGGGACACCCACCGCAAGCGGAAGTATTTCCAACCGTATGCGCTTCAGGCCCAGGCTTCTTGCCAGTCGAGCGCCACGGGTCAAGAACAGTTGCGTTTCCTGGCCTCCGATCGACACCATCGGCGCGATCGGCACTTGAGCTTCGATCGCGGCCCTGATGTATCCGGTGCGGCCGTTGAAATCGATGACATTCTGGGAGAACGTCGGCCGGAAGGAGTCGTAGTCCCCGCCCGGGAACACCAGCACGACCGCACCGGTGTGCAGCGCTTGCGCAGCGTTCTTTCGGTTGGCGTGGACGACGCCGACGCGGCCCAACCATCCCGCCAACGGTGTGATGAAAACGCCATAGTGGGCGAGCGTGTAGAGAGGGCGGTCGTATCCGAAGTGGTCGTAGAAGTCCGGGGCGAATACCAGGACGTCAGGCGTCAGCACACCGCCGGAGTGATTACACACAATCAACGCGCCCCCGTTCCGTGGGAAGGCATCCAGTCCCCGCACTTCGGACCTGAACCAGAGCTTGATCAGCGGCGCCACCGCCTTGGCTGCCATTTCGGTAAAGGCCGGATCCCACTTGGCCATCTCCAGCTGGTCATCGTCGTTGCCGCTCAAATGTTCCCACTGCATTGTTCTCAGCCCGCCAGGTTGAAGTTGCCACTTGATCCGTAGATCGCCAGAGAGACAAGCAAAGTCACCGATACCACAGCGATGAGCGATGCGCGCACTGCGTTTCCCGTCGCGACACCGACACCGGACGGCCCACCGCTCGCGTGGTACCCGAAGTAGGTGTGCACCAACAGGATGGTGATGGCCATGGCAATGGCCTGGACGAAGGACCACAGCAGGTCCATCGGGTTGAGGAAGGTCGAGAAGTAGTGGTCGTACAGGCCGGGCGACTGCCCAAGGATTGTCACGGTCGTGAAGCGGCTCGCGACGAACGACAGGATGATGGCGATGGCGTACAACGGTGTGATGGCGATCATCCCGGCGACGATTCTGGTGCTGACCAGGAAGGAGATCGGGCGGATGGCCATGGCTTCGAGCGCGTCGATTTCCTCGTTGATTCGCATGGCACCCAACTGAGCGGTCACGCCTGCGCCAAAGGTTGCCGCCAGACCAATCCCGGCGACCACCGGGGCCGAGATACGGACGTTGATGAACGCCGACAGAAAACCCGTCAACGCCTCGATGCCGATGTCCCCTAGGGAGCTGTGCCCTTGGACGGCCAGCGTCCCACCGGTCGCCAGGGTCAGGAATCCCACGATGGCGACGGTTCCACCGATCATCGCCAAGGTGCCTGCACCCATACTGATTACGGCGATTTGGCGGACAATGTCACGCCGGTAGTTGATCGTCGCGAACGGGATGCCCGCGAGCGCCTTGCCGAAAAACACTGCCTGATCGCCCAAGCGGACCAGAACGGTGACCGGACGCTCGAGTTCACGCCTGACTCGAAGATTGGTGGCATGTAGCGTCACGGCGTCACGCTTTCAGCCGGCCGTCAACTGGACGCCGATTGCAGTGACGACGACGTTCACGACGAACAGCGACATGAAGGCAAAGACGACCGTTTCGTTCACGGCGTTGCCGACGGCCTGCGCGCCGCCGCCGACGATCGTCAATCCCCGGTAACACGCGACCAGGCCAGCGATGAGGCCGAACAATCCGGCCTTGACGCCCGAGATGATCAGCTCGGGGACGCCGGTCAGCACCGTGATACCGGATGCGAACGCACCGGGATTGACGTCCTGAACGAACACCGAGAACACGTAGCCGCCGACAATGCCGATGGTGCAGACAAGGCCGTTCAGCAATACAGCCACCAACGCCGACGCGAGCATGCGCGGCGTCACCAACCGCTGAACGGGGTTGATGCCCAAGACCTCCAGTGCGGCGATCTCGTCGCGGATGGTGCGTGAGCCAAGATCGGCGCACATCGACGTGGCGCCGGCGCCGGCCACGATCAACACGGTCACCAGCGGACCGATCTGCGTGACCGCGCCGAACGCCGCACCCGCACCGCTGAGGTCTGCCGCACCGAGTTCGCGCAGCAGAATGTTCAACGTGAAGCTGACCAGAACCGTGAACGGAATCGCGACAAGCAGTGTCGGTACGAGTGAGACGCGGACGATGAACCAGGATTGCTCCACGAACTCTCGACCCTGAAAGGGGCGACGAAACAGGAACTTCACCGCGTCGGCCGACATTACGAACAAGCCCCCGACACCCTGAAACGGTCGACTCCAGGCGGGAGCACCTGACGGGCCAGCGGTCTCACCGGAGGAACGTGCGGGAGCCTCGGCAGCCATGACCCCCTCCTCGGTTCGGGGCGACCGCACCGCTCGCAGCTCCCGGTGTTGAGTCCTTGCAGTCACGCTCCGCTGTCCCGTCATCCTTCAGAAGGGTCTTTCGACCCTTAGGGACGCGCCGCAGTGCCTCTTCCGCTCAGATGATGGGTGGCCGGAGGCAACGGGTGCCCGGACGCAGTGGGTCAGCGCCGGACCGATCACCGTTCTTGTTGTGGGAGTTGAGAACAGGCGCGCAATGGCTGCAGAGTCAGAATGCGGGCCGACCGGAGCGTCGGCCCCCGCTCGGAGCGCAGGTCGTTACGTGATGTGCTGCATCGACGTTCGCTCGCGGTCGGCCCGCGGGTTCACATTACAACATCATCTGAACAGTTGAACAGATGATTACGGATAGGGCGGACGTGGCATCGATTCAGACCATGGCGATCTAGAGGCCGCCGCACTCCGAAGGTCCGATGATGACGTTCCACGGCGGGCAATGCGACGGCCGCGGAGCCGGTAGCGGAGGCGGACCCATGGGCGGCGGTGGAGAATCCATCCATAGGTAGCTGGCCATCGCGTTGCCGTTCACGTCGAACATCGGCACATTTCCTTTACCCATCGGGACGGTGACGAAGGTGTGGCACACGTTCATGTCCCAGCCCAGACCGTGCATCGGCAGCGGCTGGCCGGGGCACCACGTGTAACTGCCCTGGGCGGTTGCCGCTCCCATTCCGGCCGCGAGGACGGCGCATACGGCGACCGCCGTTGCGAACCGCGAATATCGGTACATCTCGTCTCCTTTCGAACGGCCAATCACAAAATCGGCGTAGCCTGCAGTTATGTGGTCATCAGCGTTGATCGTGGGTGGTTTGTGTGCTGGCCTGATCGCCGCGGCGCCGGCCGCGCTCGCCGAACCGACTCCGGGGTATCCGGCGACCGACGCCAACGGCGTCCCGACGAACAGATCCGGTGGCCCCGCCCCGACGATGAACGGGATCACCTGCACGGGTGGCCATTACGGCGTGTGCTTCGCGATGGCGCAAAGTCAACAGCCGCGCAGGATTCCCCGTGTCACTGTGGGCCACAGCCCGACCGTCACGAACTAACGCCGCAACGAGCCTGGCGGCCAGTCATAGCCGATCTCGTCGCAGATCGGCGGGATGATGATCAGCGATCCGCGCGGGCTGCAGAAGGGCATGCCCGGCGGCGGTTGCAGCGGAGCCGGGGGCGCGCCGACTGGAGCGGGCGGCGGCGAAGCCGGATGCGGTGAGCCCGACCATGGGTACATGGTGTTGGTCGTGACGTCCGCGATGCCCTCGGAGGTCCAGTACCAGTCGTGCGGGACGTTCCAGTCCCACGTCAGTACTTGACCGCCCGGCGGCGGAGCCTGGCCGGGTAGCCAATGTGTGCATGTCTGGCCCGGGGGACAGTTGCCGCCCTGGTAGCTGGGTCCCTGGGCGGACGCGGTCGTCACCAATCCCAATCCGGCCATCGCCAGACCGGTGGTTGTCACCGCGATTTTCGCGATTCGGCCGATCATCGTTCCCCTTCGTCGGGGCACGCATGAGTTGCGTCGCCGGTGTTGCCAAGTACAGACCCCGACGATGGCTACCGAACCCAACAATGATGGCCCAGCAAGCGCCGGGTGAATTCGGCAGCCGCATGGCATCCCAGCGCGCGGGAACTGGACATCGTCACGAGCGGGGTAGCGACGTGTGTGGTCATCGATGGCAACGGCAACCACGAGAGCTTCGAACAACGGTCAACGACCTCGTTTCCGCGCCCCTGGGGTCGTTGCTGACGATCATCATCATCCAGAACACCAGTGCGCCCGAGGACAAGGACAACATCGGCATCGGGGAGTCGCTGAGTAGGCTTCCACCGCGGGTGTTGTCCGCCGTATTCGGTCTTCCCGCAGACACTTTCAACTCGTTCAAGAAGATCGACAACTCGATCGTCATCTTGCGGCCGACTTAGTAGGACTGCCCGTCGGCATACCGCTGCCGGCGGAAATGGCGTCCCTTGCCCCGGTTGCGGCTCTTGTACGTCGCCAGCTGTGAGTCACAGTTGGGGCAGATCAGCCGAAGGTTCTCGCGTCGGTTGTTGGTCGGATCCCCATCGATGTGGTCCATCACCAATGCGAGGGGTAGGTCCAACCAGATGCTCGGTGCGCCGCAGATTGCGCAGCAGCGCGATTGTTCGTCGGCGATGTGCTCACGGATGTAGTGGCCCTGCCGAGTGCCGATCCATCCCTCACCGGATTCGAGCCAACGTTGCAGACTCGACTTCCGCCGGAACCTCTGCTGACATGCGTTACCGCAATAGACCTTCTGGCTGCGTTTGGTGAGTGCCAAACCGCAACCGCGGCACTGCCTCATGCTCGAAATCTACGATGGGCCACCGACAACCAGCCGCAGGTGGAGCCTCCTATCGGGATCGAACCGATGGCCTACATATTACAAGTATGTTGCTCTACCACTGAGCTAAGGAGGCCTGCGGGCTAAGAGTTTATCGGGTCACCCTTTCGGGGAACTAGCTGCGGTGTGAGTGTCAAAGACGACCTGCTCGAGGACTTGCCGCATGTTTACCCGGGTTTGAAGCGGCCCGACGTCGAGCGGCTGCTGACGTTGCTCGATCAGAGCGCCAGCACCGAGGCCAGCATGGGCCTGTCGGTCGCCACTGCACTCGATCCGCTCGTGCCGAAAGTCGCCCGCCGAATCGAGTCGTACAAGGCGTCCGGCGACGTCGATGACTACCTGCGGATGCTGCGCGGTGCCGCGGTTCTGCTGCTGCAGGAGTGGCAGCCGCAGGGTCAACCTCCGCCGCCGGACAGCATCGTCAACTTGGTCGACAAGGTCGAACGCGACAGCTGACGTCACTCGTCGACGTCGATGACCCGCTGCGACGCCACCGTCCTCGACGCTTCAGCCCTGGCGCGTGCTCTGGGCCGTCGGCCGGGCAGGGGAATCCGGTCAGCGATGTTGCTCAGCGGATTGACGACCTGGCTCAGGGTGATGACGGCCTCGTGCAGGGCATCGATCGTCGGCGCCAGCGCCTCCAGACCGGGCGCGAGCCGGTTCAGCGTCTCGGCGACATCGGCCAGCTTCAGCAACGGGCCGTTCTCGTCGGTGAGGGTGTCGAGCAGTCCGCCCTCGGCCAGCAGTCGGTCGGCGACCCCGTCCTCACGCAGCACCCGCTCGATCAGGCCGTCGTTGGCCAGCAGCTGATCGGCCAGCCCGCCCGGCGCGATGACCCGCGATATCGCGCCGTCGTCGGTGGTCATCCGGTCCAGCAGCCCACCTTCGGCAGTCACCTGGTCGACGATCCCGCCCGGCGCCAGCGCCCGGGCAACCGCGCCGTTCTCGGCGGTGAGCCGGTCCAGCAGCCCGCCCTCGGCGGTCACCTGGTCCACCACGCCGCCGGGGCGAAGCAGCCGGTCGAGCGGGCCGTTGGGCGCCAGCGCCCGGCCCAGGGGGGCGTCGTCGTCCATGAGCCTGGCCAGCCGGTTCGCGCGTTCGACGGCGTCGTCAAGGCCCAGCAGGTGGGCGAACGATGCCGAACCGCCGGCGTCCACGCTCGTGTCACCGAGGGTCCGCTGTGCGATGCCGAGCGCGCCGCTGGCCATCGAAAGCCCTGTCTCCGCCATTGCCAGTCCGACTCGGACCGGCGCAGTGGCGAGGTCGGTCACGGCTTTGCCCAAGTTCATTTCCCCAGTCTATGGACCGCGCAAGCATAAACTCACAGGAAGTACACAGCTATCGGGCAGGATCATTACCAGGCGATAGGTGGACAGTAGCGAGATGGCGATGCCTGCTGCACCCGAAAAATCCCCAGAAGCCAGGGTCCTCGTCGTCGACGACGAGATGAACATCGTGGAGCTTCTGTCGGTCAGTCTGAAGTTCCAGGGATTCGAGGTCCACACGGCGTCCAACGGCTCCGCCGCCCTGGACAAGGCCCGTGAAGTAAAGCCGGACGCGGTGATCCTCGACGTCATGATGCCCGGCATGGACGGGTTCGGCGTGCTGCGCCGACTGCGCGCCGACGGTATCGACGCCCCGGCCCTGTTCCTCACGGCGCGCGACTCGCTGCAGGACAAGATCGCCGGCCTCACGCTCGGCGGCGACGACTACGTGACCAAGCCGTTCAGCCTCGAAGAGGTGGTCGCCCGCCTGCGGGTCATCCTGCGGCGCTCGGGTCGCGGCGCGGTCGAGGAGGCTCGCAGCTCCCGGCTGACCTTCGCCGACATCGAACTCGACGAAGACACCCACGAGGTGTGGAAGGCCGGTCAGCCGGTCGCCCTGTCGCCGACGGAGTTCACTTTGCTGCGGTACTTCATCATCAACGCGGGCACCGTGCTGTCGAAGCCGAAGATCCTCGACCACGTGTGGCGTTACGACTTCGGCGGGGACGTGAACGTCGTCGAGTCCTACGTCTCGTACCTTCGCCGCAAGATCGACACCGGCGAACAACGCTTGCTGCACACGTTGCGGGGTGTCGGGTACGTCCTGCGCGAGCCGCGATGAGCGCTTGCAGACCCCAGACCTGAACAATGGGGGTGTGGGCGCACTGAGCGGACGGGGCATCCCGCTGCGGGTCGGGCTCGTGGCCGCGACTCTCGTGCTGGTGGCGTGCGGTTTGCTCGCCGCCGACGTCGCGGTCACGTCGATCCTGCGCCACACGCTGAGCAACCGCGTCGACCAGGAATTGCTCGACGCCTCCCGCAGCTGGGCGCAGGCTCCCCGGCACCTCCCCGCGCTGCCCATGGAGGGACCCAATCCCGCGCGGCCGCCGTCGAACTTCTACGTCCGGGGTATCGGTTCCGACGGAAACATCTGGATGGCGGTCAACGACCGCGACGCCGAACCGGCGATCCCCGACGACAACGATGTCGGACCGGTCCCGGTGACCATCGGCTCGGTCGGCGACTCGGGCGTCGAATGGCGCGCGATGACGGTGCGCGGCCCACAGGGGGAGCTCACCACCGTGGCCATCGACCTGTCCGACGTCCAGACGACGGTGCGGGCCCTGACGTACGCCCAACTCGGCATCGGCTTGGCGGTGCTGTTGGTGCTCGGTGTGGCCAGCTATGCCGTCGTGCACCGAAGCCTGCGCCCGCTCTCAGAAGTCGAACGGACCGCCGCGGCGATTGCGGCGGGCCAGCTCGACCGCCGGGTTCCCGAACGTGATCCTCGCACCGAGGTCGGTCGATTGTCGTTGGCGCTCAACGGCATGCTCGCTCAGATACAAAGTGCGATGGCGGCGTCGGAGTCGTCGGCGGAGAAAGCGCGCGGGTCGGAGGAGCGGATGCGACGGTTCATCACCGACGCCAGCCATGAGCTGCGCACGCCGTTGACCACCATCCGGGGTTTCGCCGAGTTGTACCGGCAGGGCGCAGCCAACGACGTCGAGATGCTGATGAGCCGGATCGAAAGCGAATCGAGCCGGATGGGCCTGTTGGTCGAGGATCTATTGCTGCTCGCGAGGCTCGACGCGCAGCGGCCGCTGGATCGGCGCAGGGTCGACCTGCTGGTGCTGGCCAGCGACGCCGTGCACGATGCGCGCTCGATCGCGCCGAAACGCACCATCGCGATGGAGGTGTTCGACGGGCCGGGAACTCCCGAGGTGCTCGGCGACGAACCGCGGCTGCGGCAGGTGCTATCCAATCTGATGACCAACGCGCTGCAGCACACCCCGGACACCGCCGACGTCACGGTGCGGGTGGGGACGGACGACGACACCGCGGTGATCGAGGTGTGTGACAAGGGTCCGGGGATGAGCGTGGAGGATGCGCACCGCGTCTTCGAGCGGTTCTACCGCGCCGACTCGTCGCGCGCGCGGGCCAGCGGCGGCACCGGACTCGGGCTCTCGATCGTCGACTCGCTGGTGTACGCCCACGGCGGCACGGTCAGCGTCACCACCGCGCCGGGAAAGGGCTGCCGGTTCAGGGTCGAGTTACCGCGGATCGCCGAGGTGCCCGCCCATGTCGGTTGAGCGTCAGCGCAATTCGGCCAGTGCGGCCTTGATCTTGGCCTGAGCGTCATCGAGGGACTGCGGCGACGGGTTCTGGTCGGCGTTCGCGAAACCGAAGTCCGCGAGGTCGTTCGTGGGGAAGACGTGGACGTGGAGGTGCGGCACCTCCAGCCCGGCGATGATCACGCCGGCACGGTCAGCGGGAAAGGCCTTGACCACGGCCTTGCCGATCAGCTGGGACACCTCCATCACGCGGGCGAACACTTCGGGCTCGACGTCCTGCCAGTTGTCGATCTCCGCGCGCGGCACCACCAGCGTGTGGCCGACGGTGATGGGCGCGATCGTCAGGAATGCGACGACGTCGTCGTCCTCGTAGACGAATCGACCGGGCAGCTCTCCGTTGATGATCTTGGTGAACACACTCGCCATGTGCGACAGCATTCCACGAGGCGGGCACCGGGCGCGACGCGGGTGGCCGGCGCGCGGTTATCCCCAATCGGCATTTCATCCACAGGTCGGCGCGGAGAACGACATGGCGTGTCTGTTCTGTCGGGCGCCGTCCATACGGTTCAGTCATGTTCGATGGTTCCCTGCCTGAAATCGGCGACCTCGCCGCGCTGAGTGATGCGGCGCTGGTCGATGCCGCCGGTGGCTGGGGTCGGGCCGAGGCGGCGGCGTGCGCGCGCAAGCAGGCCGTGATGGCCGAGATCTTCGTCCGGCGAACCGGTTTGGACGCCGGCGAGCGGGAGCTCTGGTGGGTCGACCCCGAAGCTGCGGTGGCCGCCGAACTGGCCGCCGCCTTGAATGTCAGCACCGGTATGGCGTTGCATCTGACTCATCGCGGGCTGGCTCTGCGTGACCGCCTGCCAAAGGTGGCCGCGCTATTTCACAGCGGGTTGATCAGCGACCTGCTGGTGCGCACCATCGTGTGGCGCACGTATCTGATCGAGGATCCCGACGCGATGGCGAACATGGATGCCGCGCTCGCCGAGCAGGTGGTGACGTGGGGACCCTTGTCGGCAAAGAAGACCGAACAAGCCATCGACGCCCTCGTCGAACGATTCGACCCGGGCGCGCTACGGCGCATCCGCGACAGCAGTCAGCACCGGGACGTGACGTTCGGCTCGCCATCCGATGAGGCGGGGTGCACCAGCATGTGGGCTCGGCTGTTGACCGGGGATGCCAAGGTGCTCGAACAGAGGGTCAATCAAATCGCCGGCAGCGTGTGTGACGCCGACCCACGGACCCTCGGCGAACGACGTAGCGAGGCGTTGACGGCGCTGGGCGACGGCCTCACCGAATTGGCCTGCCAATGTGGTGACGCGGAATGCACGGCGGCCGGACGTGGGCGCACCCCATCCGCGTCCACGGTGGTTCACGTGGTTGCCGGCGCCGACACCGTGTCCGCTGCTCAGGTCACGTCGGCCGCTGACAACGCTCCGCCGGCATTCGTCATCGGCGGAGGAATCCTGCCCACCTCGCTGCTTGCCGCGACACTCGAACGGGCTACCTGGCGCCAAGTTCGTCATCCCGGTGTCGACGCTTCACCTGAGCCGCGTTATCGCCCGTCGGCCGAACTGGTCGAGTTCGTGCGCTGCCGCGACCTGACGTGCCGCTGGCCCGGCTGTGACAAACCGGCCGACGCCTGCGACCTGGACCATACCGTGCCGTATCCGCTGGGGCCGACGCATGCGTCAAACCTGAAGTGCTTGTGCAGGTTTCACCATCTGATGAAAACCTTTTGCGGTTGGCATGATCAACAGTTGCCCGACGGCAACGTCGTATGGACAGCGCCCACCGGGCACACGTACACCACCAGACCCGGCAGCGCCGAACTGTTTCCGAGCCTCTGCCGGTCGACCGGGAAACTCGTTTTACCCGGGCCAGGCACGATAGCCCAACGGACCGGTGATCGCGGCGCGATGATGCCCAAGCGTCGCCAAACCCGCGCGCACAACCGCGCGAAAGCCATCGCAGCCGAACGCCGACTCAACGACCCGTTCGTCGCCGAACGGAATCGACCTCCGCCGTTCTAGCTGTGTCGCAGCATCTCGTGAAGCTCTGCCATTGTCCACGGCGGTGAGTCGACGTGGTCACGGTAACCGACGATCGCGGGTGTCTGTCGATCGATGCGCCCGACGAAACCGCCTGCGGCGATGAAGATCTGACCCGTCACATCCTTGGCGAGGTCACCGGCGAGGTAGGCGTATGCCGGTGCCGCGTACTCGGCCGGAGGTGCATCCAGCGCGGCTTGTGCGCTCACATCGTCGAGCAGACCGCGGCGATTCAACTCCGCGATGTGGCCCTCGTACTCCGAGCCCGTCGACAGCCGCGTCTTCGCACCAGGGCACACCACGTTCGCCCGCACCCCGTGCTCCTTGAGTTCCGCGGCCATCGCCAGTGTCAGGCCGTTGACGCCGCCCTTCCCTGCCGGATAACCGGTGCCGCCGTAATCACCGAGATACGCGAACGAGCTCGTGTTGATGATCGAACCACCGCCGTGGGCGACCATCTTCGGCGCCGCGGCCCGGCAGGTCTCGAACGTGGTCATCAGGTGCGCGTCGATGAGATTGCGGAACAGCTCGCTGGTGACACGCAGGATCGACTCGGCGGCCAATCCCGGTGTGCCCGCGCAGTTCACCAGGATGTCAATGCTGCCGAACTCGTCGACACACCTGTCGATCAGCGCCTCGGCGATGTCGGGGTCCGCGGGTGAGCCGGCATGGGCGACCGCTCTGGGTATGCCTTCGGCGGCGTGCTTCGCGGTATCGGGGTCGCGTCCGTTGACCACGACGCCGGCGCCCTGCTCGGCGAGCAGTTCGGCGACCGCCAGCCCGATGCCGCGGGTGCCGCCGACGACGACGGCGCCCCGGCCCTGCAAGGGCAAGCTAATCGGCGTCACCCTCCTGGCCGAACTCCATCGCGTCCATGTTCCAGTACCCGCGTAGGTTCGTGATCAGCCCGGCGTCGTCGACCTTGTAGGTGAACACGCCGCGGACGGTTGCGGTGAAGCCGTTCGGGAAAAGGGTCCGCAGCACCAGGATGTAAGCGATCTCGTTCGGAGAGCTGGACGGGAAAGTGGCCTCGCGGGTGATGGTCAGCTTGTTCGGTCCGATGTTGGTGTCGAAGAACTCGCCGACGGCCGCCTTGCCACGCACCCCGGTGCCGTCGGGGTTCGTCGCGGACGGGCCGATCGGGTCTTCGATGACGATGCCGTCGGTCATGAGCGCAAGCCAGCCGTCCTTGTCGCCTGCCTGCACGCACCGCCACGACGCCTCGGAGGCGGTGACGACCGGTGTCTTCTCAACCGTCTCAGTAGTGTTGTCGGACATGGCTTTACTCCTTTGTTAGATGGAGCGATTCAGCCCAGAGCTCGCAGGCTACCGATCGGCGTCGGTGTAGCGGATGACGCCGCGGATGTTGCGGCCCTGCAGCATGTCCTGATAGCCGTCATTGATCTGCTCCAGCTTGTACTGCCGGGTGACCATGTCGTCGAGGTTGAGCTTGCCCGCCTTGTACATCGACAGCAGCTGCGGAATGTCGTAGTGCGGGTTGCCGCCGCCGAAGATGGTGCCCTGCAGCCTCTTCTGCATGAGTGTCAGCAAGGCCAGGTTCAGCTTCACATCCATCTCGGCCATGTTGGCGACCGCGGTCACCACGCAGGTGCCGCCCTTGGAGGTGCAGTTGAGGTAGTTGTCGATGTCCTCGCCCTTGAGCTCACCGGTCGTGATGATCGTCTTGCGCGCCATGCCGCCCGCGGTGACCTCGGCGATGCCGGCCATCGCGGAGAACACGTCCGGGTAGACATGCGTCGCACCGAACTTGAGCGCCTGGTCGCGCTTCCACTCGACTGGATCGATCGCGAAGATGTTGCGCGCGCCGGCGTTCACCGCACCCTGCAATGCGCCCATGCCGACGCCGCCGATTCCGAAGATGGCCACGTCCTCGCCCGGACGGATGTCCGCGCTGCGGGTGGCCGAGCCGTACCCGGTGGTCACCCCACAGCCGACGAGGCAAGCCACCTCGAACGGGATGGACGGATCGATCTTCACGACCGAGCTCTTGTGGACGACCATGTACGGGCTGAAGGTGCCGAGCAGGGTCATCGGGATGACCGGTTTGCCGTCGGCGGTATGCACCCGGTTGGTGCCGTCGGACACCGCGGTGCCGGTGAGCAGCAGCGCGCCCAGGTCACACAGGTTGCGCTGGCCGCTCTGACAGGTCGGACACACACCACATGAGGGGATGAAGGAGAGCACCACGTGGTCGCCAACGGCGACGTTCTCCACGCCGGGGCCGACCTCGGTGACGATGCCTGCGCCCTCGTGGCCGCCCAGCACGGGGAACCCGGCCATCGGGATGTCGCCGGTGACCAGGTGGTGGTCGGAGTGGCACATCCCCGACGCTTCCATCTGAATCTTGACCTCGTCCTTGACGGGGTCGCCGATCTCGATCTCTTCGATCGACCACGGCTGGTTGAACTCATAGATGAGAGCGCCCTTTGTCTTCATCCGTATGTGCCTTCCGTTAGTGCCTGTGAGGCCAGACTAGAGCCATTAGTTAGGTGCGTCACACGCACCCCCAAGCAACCGCTTGGCCGGGAGCTACCAGATTGTTGCTGGAGCCTGACCGAGAGGGTAGTAGCCGGGCAGCTTCTCGCCCGCCATGGATCGCTCGATACGCTTCTGCATGCCATCGCTGAGGTCGCCGGACTCGATGAGTTTGCCGTACATGTACGCGACGTGCCCGAAGTCGAAGAAGTCGCGCTGCCACTCGATCATGAGTTTGCTATCGAGTCGGAACCAGCTGCCGCCGATGCCGTAAATCTCGTCCTGGGTGCCGTCGGACTTGTTCACGATCTGCTTCCAGAAGCCGACGATCTCGCCCTGCTTTTCGTCCACGAGCACCTTCTGGTACTCGTACACCCAGTTCTCCAGGCCCTCCATCTCCATGCCCAAGGCGATCTCGCGTATTTGATCCTTGCCGACACACATCACGTCTTCCTTCGGCCCGATGTTCCAGCCGTAGGTCGCGTCGTCGGCGTAGAAGTCGGCGAGACCCTTCCAGTCGCCCTTGCGTTCGGCCTCGCGGTTGGCCTCCAGCCAGCGGGCTACCCAGTCGTCGAGTTGTTCACGTGACGCCATTGTCAGTCTTCTTTCTCTTTGATGAACAGGGCTTGGGTGGGGCACATGTCGACCGCGTTCTGCACTTCGTCGCGGACGTCGTCGGGCGGTTCGGTATCGAGGATCTCGACCTTGCCGCGTTTGGGCACCGTGAAGACGTCGGGCGCCTCCAGCTCGCACATGGCGTGGCCCTGGCACAGGTCCAGGTCGACTTCGATTCGATAGGAGGCCATGCGTTCATCTATCCCTTGCGCCTGCGATACCTGGCCTTCGCGGGCCGGGCCAGCTGGACGACCATCTTGGAGTGATCGTTGCGATAGCTGTCGGCCGGCTGAGCCATCTCGAACTCGTACTCGCGCAACAGCACCGAGAAGATCGCCTTGATCTGCATCTGCGCGAATGCCGCACCGACGCAGCGGTGTCGGCCCGCGCCGAACGGGATCCACGTCCACCGGTTGACGATGTCGGCCTGCTCGGGCTTGTTGTAGCGGTCCGGATTGAATTCGTCGGGATTCGGGAAGTCCTCAGGGATTCGGTTGGAAATCGCCGGGGAAGCCGCCACGAAATCACCCTTGTGAATCGGGAAGCCTTTGACGTCGAACTCACCCTGCGCGACGCGCATCAGGATGATCAGCGGCGGATGCAGGCGCAGCGTCTCCTTCACGACATTGTCGAGCTTCGGAATCTGGCGCAGCGCATGGAAACTCACCTCCTGGCCGTCGGAGTAGAGCTCGTCAAGTTCCTTGCACACCTCGGCGTAGATCTCGGGGTGGCGGATCAACTCGATGAGCGTCCACGCCGACGTGCCCGAGCTGGTGTGGTGGCCGGCGAACATCAGCGAAATGAACATGCCGGTGACCTCGTCGGCGGAGAACCGCGGGCTGCCCTCTTCGTCTTTGATCGACACGAGCACGTCGAGCATGTCGCGGTCGGCCTTGTCCTCGGGGGGGTTGGCCAGCCGCTGATTCATGATCTCCTGCACCAGCGCAACAAGTTTCACGCGCGACTCGTCGCGTAGCCGGAAGCTCTCGATGTCCAGGTAGGGGTCGACGTAGCACAGCGGGTCGGTGCCGCGCTCCAGGTCGTGGTAGTACTCGGCGAAGCGGTGGTCGAGCTGGTTGCGGAACTTCTCGCCGATCAAACAGGCTGTCGAGGTGTAGATGGTCAGCTCGGCGAAGAAGTCGAGCAAGTCGATCTCGCCTTCGTCGCCCCAGTCGGCGATCATCCCCTTGACCTGACGCTCGATGGTGGCCGCGTGGCCTTTCATCTGCTCGCCACGCAGCGCCGAGTTGTGCAGCATCTCCTTGCGACGTTCCGGGCTGGCATCGAAGACGACGCCCTTGCCGAAGATCGGCGTCATGAACGGGTAGGCCTCGGCCTGGTCGAGATCCTCGTCGGCGGAACGGAAGAAGAATTCGTTGGCCTCGGCGCCGGACAGGAAGATGACGTGCTTGTCCACCAATTGAAACCAGCCGACGTCGCCGCATTCCTCGCGGATGCGGTTCATCAGGCCGATCGGGTCGGTGCGGAACTCCTCGAGGTGTCCGTGTTCCTCCTCGCCGCCGGAGACGCGGGGCACAATCGCCGTGGTCATGACTTCAGGTTCTCCTCGTTCAAGACCAGCTTCTGACGCTCTGCCGGTGCGTTGGCCAATGGGGCTTCTGGCTGCAGTTCCATGTTGGCGATGAAGCCGCCGCGCGGCGTCTCTGCGACGAAGGTGATCGCGCGCGCGAGATCGGATGCACGCAGGAAGTAGTCATGTCTGGCCTGCCCCCACTTCGCCCAATCCTCAAGTGCGGGACCGATCTTCTCGGCCGGCAGGCTCCAGCCCATGCTGGTCTTGGTCGGTCCCGGATGCACGATCGACGCGCGGACGCCGGTGCCCTCGAGCTCCATCTGGAAGTTCGTCACCATCGCGACCAGCGCCGCCTTGGCTGCCCCGTAGGCGCCCATGTGGGGGCGCTGGCGAAGTGCGACGTCGGAGCCGACGAAGATCAGGTCGCCGCGCTGACGTTCGAGCATGCCCGGCAGCACCGTGGTCGCCAACCGGTTGGCTCCGACCAGATGAATCTGTAGCTGCGAGTCGAATTCGTCGGTGCTGATCTCGGCCAGCTTGCCGAAGTACGTGTCGCCTGCGCCCGCGACCAGTACCTCGATCTCGCCGAGTGCATCAACGGCGTTGGCTACGAACGACTTCACCGAGTTGGGGTCGGTGACGTCGAGGTGGAAGCCCACGGCCTCACCGCCTTCGGCGTTGATCTTGCCGACGAGGTCGTGGAGCTTCTCCACCCGACGGGCGCCCAGCGCGACGGGAAAGCCGCGCGACGCCAGCTCGATCGCGGTGGCTTCTCCGATGCCCGCCGAGGCTCCTGCGACGATGACCGGTCTGCGGTCGGGAAGTGGTGCAAAACGTGGCATCAGACAATCTCCACGGTCATGGGTAGGTGGGCGAACCCGCGAACATTACTCGAGTGGACGCGGACGGCGTTGGCCTCGTCGACTTCGAATCCGCGGATTCGCTTGAACATTTCGGTCAGCGCGACTCGGGCTTCCATCCTGGCGAGGTGTGCACCGAGGCAGAAGTGGGCACCGCTGCCGAAGCTCTGGAGTTTGGCCCCGATCTCGCGGCCGATGATGAAGTCGTCGGGGTTCTCGAAGACGCGCTCGTCGCGGTGGGCAGAGCCGGGAAGCAGCAGGAGCACGTCACCATCGGGGATGGTCGTGTCGTACAGCGTCAGTTCTCCCTCGACGGTGCGGGCGAGGATTTGGCTCGAGGTGTCGTAGCGAAGCGTCTCTTCGACCCACAGCGGTACGCGGTCGAGATCGGTGTAGATCGGCGCCAGCTGATCGGGGTTCTTGTGGCCCCAGAACGCCGCGTTGGCAAGCAGTTTGGTGGTGGTCTCGTTGCCGGCGATCACCATCAGGAACATGAACCCGAGGATCTCCTCGTCGGTGAGACGGTCGCCGTCGATCTCCGCCTCGAGCAGTGCCGACGTCAGATCGTCGGTGAGCTGCTTGCGGCGCTGGGCGACCATCTCCTGGTAGTAGACGATCAGGTTGAGCGACGCCTCGATGGCTGCGGGCGGCACGTCGGTCACGCCTTCGTCGCGGTGCATCACGCCGTCGGCCCACGCCCGCACCTGATCGCGGTCCTCGACCGGCACGCCCATCAGCTCGGAGATCACGTCCATCGGGAGCTTGCCCGCGAATTCGTTGACGTAATCGACGGTCTCCGAACGAGAGGAGCCCGCCTTTTCCAACATCGTGTCGAGATGCTGAATCGCGATCTCGGTGACCCGGGGTTCCAATTCCCGGATGCGACGCGGCGTGAAACCCTTGGACACCAGGGTGCGCAGCCGTAGGTGCGCCGGATCGTCCATCGCCAGAAACGACATGGTCTTGGACGCGTGTGGCCCGCGCGACGCCGGATCGAGCGACACGCCGAACTTGTTGGACAGCGTGGTGCTGTTGCGGAATCCGGCCAGCACGTCGGAGTGCCGCGACAACGCCCAGAAGCCCAAGTCGGGGTTGTGGTACAGCGGAGCTTCGTCGCGTAGCCGCTTGTAGTACGGATACGGGTCTTCGTGGAAGTCGTAGTCGTACGGGTCTAGGAGCAGATCGCTCGTCTCAACGCTCATTTGTCGTCCCCAATGATGAGGCCGACCACATAGCTGAGCCGATCGGCGATCTGGTGATAGGTGAACGCGCCGCTTCCGGCATTGACCAACGCGCCGAAGAACGTCATCTCCAACGCGGAGAGTGTGCGTGGGTCCGCATCCGGGCCCACGGCCGAACGAATGCGACGGTGGATCTCCGCGCCGATGCGATCACGGACCGCACGCACCGCCTCGTCGTTTCCGCTCAGCAGCGCGGTGGTGCACGCGGCGGCCACCTCCGGCTCGTCGGCGACGGTCAGCGCCATGCTGCGCAGCGTCTTCTCGACACGGGTGACCCGGCTGTCGTTGACGTCGGTGAAGTAGGGCACCTGTCGGATCAGGTTCAGATACACCTCGGCGATCAGGTGGTTCTTCGACGAGAAGTAGGTGTAGGCGGTCGCGGGCGCGACCTTGGCCCGCGCCGCCACCGCGCGCACTGTCAGATCCGCATAGGACGACTCGCGCAGCATCTCGACGCCGGCGGCGAGCACCTTGTTGAAGGTTTCCTCCTGGCGGCGGTTGCGCGGCGTCTCCCCAGGCTGAGGAGGAGGCGGCTGCGCGACCACAACCACGGGATCACTGGACACATGTCCAACTTATCGGACGTGGTCAGTGTGAGGCAAGTGCACAGGTGAAGTTGGGTGCTCTTGCTTCTCTCCGCACAGTGCGGCTAAGGTTCGGCGTAGGATAGTCGGACAGTTGTCCAGTACTACGAACACAGGAGTTCGGATGGGAATCCTCGCCGATCGCGAGAGTCGTTTGCTCATCGACGGCGAGCTTGTCGCCGGCAGCGGGGGCACGTTCGGAACCATCAACCCGGCGACCGAGGAGGTGCTCGGTGTCGCCGCTGACGCAAGCGCCGACGACATGGGTCGGGCGATCGAGGCGGCGCGGCGCGCGTTCGACGAGACCGGATGGTCGACCGACACCGAGCTGCGGGTGCGCGGTATCCGCCAACTGCAGCAGGCGATGCGCGATCGCGTCGAAGAATTGAGGGAACTGGCCATTTCCGAGGTGGGCGCACCCCGGATGTTGACCTCGATGGCCCAACTCGAAGGTCCCGTCGAGGATTTGACCTTCTGTGCAGAAACCGCCGAGAGCTATCAATGGACGACCGACCTCGGTATCGCCGAGCCGATGGGAATCAAGACTCGTCGGACCATCGCCAGGGAGGCGATCGGCGTCGTCGGCGCCATCACACCGTGGAACTTCCCGAACCAGATCAACCTCGCCAAGCTCGGCCCCGCGCTGGCGGCCGGCAACACGGTAGTGCTCAAACCCGCTCCTGACACTCCGTGGAGCGCGGCGATTCTCGGCGAGCTGATCCTCGAGCACACCGACATCCCGGCCGGCGTGGTTAATATCGTCACATCCAGTGACCACGGTGTCGGCGCGCTGTTGTCGAAAGACCCACGGGTGGACATGGTTTCGTTCACCGGATCGACGAACACCGGCCGCGCGGTGATGGCTGACGGTGCCCCGACCCTGAAGAAGGTGTTCCTCGAACTCGGCGGAAAGTCGGCGTTCCTGGTCCTCGATGATGCCGACCTGGCCGGTGCATGCTCGATGTCGGCGTTCACGGCGTCGATGCATGCGGGTCAGGGTTGCGCGATCACCACTCGCCTCGTGGTGCCGCGGGCCCGCTACGACGAAGCCGTCGAAGCCGCAGCGGCCACCATGGCCGGACTGCGCCCCGGTGACCCCAACGATTCGGGCACCATCTGCGGGCCGGTGATCTCGGAACGTCAGCGCGATCGCGTTCAGGGCTATCTCGACTCGGCCACTGCCGAGGGTGGCAAATTCGCCTGTGGCGGTGGCCGTCCCGCCGATCGCGATACGGGATTCTTCATCGAGCCCACGGTCATCGCAGGTCTGGACAACAACGCCAAGGTAGCGCGTGAGGAGATCTTCGGGCCGGTGCTCACCGTCATCGCCCATGACGGCGACGACGACGCCGTGCGCATCGCGAACGATTCGCCCTACGGTCTGTCAGGCACGGTGTTCTCCGCGGACGAGGAACGTGCGGCGGGCATCGCTGCACGGTTGCGGGTCGGCACGGTCAACGTGAATGGCGGTGTCTGGTACTCCGCCGACATGCCGTTCGGCGGATACAAGCAATCCGGCCTCGGCCGTGAGATGGGGCTCGCCGGTTTCGAGGAGTACCTGGAAATCAAAGCCATTGCGACAGCCGTCTGACAATGCGCTGAACGTGGGTTACCCGCACGCGAAATCGAAGAAAACGTGCGAAAAGTCCACACTCGGCTGAAAGAGGGAGAGATGTACGGAGATCAGTTCAAGGAGAAGGTCGCGATCGTCACCGGTGCCGGCGGCGGCATCGGGCAGGCGTACGCCGAGGCGCTGGCCCGTGAGGGTGCGGCCGTGGTGGTGGCCGACATCAACGTCGAAGGTGCGCAGAAGGTCGCCGACGGCATCAAGGGTGAGGGCGGCAACGCGCTCGCCGTCCGCGTCGATGTCTCGGATCCGGACTCCGCCAAGGAGATGGCCGCGCAGACGCTCGCCGAGTTCGAGGGCATCGACTACCTGGTCAACAACGCCGCGATCTTCGGCGGCATGAAGCTGGACTTCCTCATCACCGTCGACTGGGACTACTACAAGAAGTTCATGAGCGTGAACCTCGACGGCGCGCTGGTGTGCACCCGCGCGGTGTACCGCAAGATGGCCAAGCGCGGCGGGGGCGCGATCGTCAACCAATCCTCCACTGCAGCATGGCTTTACTCGAACTTCTACGGCCTGGCCAAAGTCGGCATCAATGGCCTCACCCAGCAGCTCGCGACCGAACTCGGTGGGCAGAACATCCGCGTCAACGCCATCGCGCCCGGCCCCATCGACACCGAGGCCAATCGCACCACCACGCCGCAGGAGATGGTCGCCGACATCGTCAAGAACATCCCGTTGTCGCGCATGGGCGAGGTAGACGATCTGACCGGCATGTGCCTGTTCCTACTTTCGGACCAGGCCAAGTGGATCACCGGGCAGATATTCAATGTCGACGGCGGACAGATCATCCGCTGATGAGTGAGCCGACGCTGGGGTACATCGGTCTGGGCAATCAGGGCGCCCCGATGGCGAAGCGACTCGTCGACTGGCCCGGCGGGTTAGTGGTCTTCGATGTGCGGACCGAGGCGATGACCCCCCTGGTCGAGCTCGGCGCGACGGTGGCCGACAGCGTCGCAGATGTGGCCCGAGGGGCTGACGTCATCAGTGTGACCGTCCTCAACGACGCACAGGTGCGCGACGTCGTCGGTGAACTCGGTACGCACGCCAAGCCCGGCACGGTCATCGCGATTCACTCCACCATCGAGCCAGGGACCGCAGCCGAGCTGGCGGAGCAGCTGAAAGCCAAGGGAATTCACGTTGTGGACGCCCCGGTGAGCGGCGGCGCCGGCGCGGCCGAGAAGGGCGAGCTTGCCGTCATGGTCGGCGCGGATGACGACGCCTATGAGACGGTCAAGCCGGTTTTCAAGAAGTGGGCGTCGATGGTGGTGCGGGCCGGCGAGCCGGGCGCGGGGACCAGGATGAAGATTGCCCGCAACATGCTGACCTTCATCGGGTTCGCCGCGGCGTGCGAGGCGTCCAGGCTGGCCGAAGCGGCCGGCATCGACCTGCAGAAGCTGGGCCGGGTGGTACGGCACAGCGATGCGCAAAGTGGTGGGCCCGGCGCGATCATGGCACGGGATGACACGAAACCCCTTCAGCCCGACCACTTCCTGTACGACATGTTCGTCCACACCCGCGGTCTGGCCGAGAAGGATCTGAAACTCGCCCTCGGGCTCGGCGAGGCCAACGGAGTGGACCTGCCGCTGGCCGAGATAGCTTTGCGGAATCTGGCCGCCGGACTCGGTGTGCCGCACACGACTTCAACGACGAAGGAGTAACCGGTATGGACGAACTGCGCCGCAAGGGCCTCGAAAAGATGAACGAGGTCTACGGCTGGGAGATGCCCAACATCGAGGGCGACCCATTCTTCGACCTCACCGTCGACCATCTCTTCGGCACCATCTGGACGCGACCCGGACTGTCGATGCGGGACAAGCGGATCATGACCCTGACCGTGGTGACCGCTGTCGGGAACGCCGATCTCGCCGAGATCCAGGCCAACGCCGCACTCGCCAACGGTGAGCTGACGGAGACCGAACTCAAGGAAATGGCGCTCTTCCTCACCCACTACCTCGGATTCCCGTTGGGGTCCAAGCTCGACGGCGTCGTGTCCTCGGTGATCAAGAAGCGCAAGAAGGCCGCCGAACGGGGCAAGGGCGAAGACAAGAAGGGCAACGTCAACGCGGCGGTCCGAATGCACTCAGGGGGCACGGTCCATGATGAGTAGGTATGCCGCGCTGTCGCGTGAGGAACTGGCCACCCTGGTGCCGGAGCTGTTGTTGATCGGTCAGCTCATCGACCGCTCCGGAATGGCGCACTGCATCAGCGCGTGGGGACGCGAGGAGATGCTGCAGATCGCGATCGAGGAGTGGGCCGCGTCCAGCCCGCTCTACACCAAGCGGATGCAGAAGGCGCTGAAATACGAGGGCGTCGACATCTTCACCCTCTTCAAGGGCCTGCAACTCGACATCGGCGCGCCGCCGCAGTTCATGGATTTCCGCTACGTCGTGCACGACCGCTGGCACGGTGAGTTCTACCTCAATCACTGTGGCGCCCTGCTTGATGTCGAGCCGATGGGCGAGGACTACGTCAAGGGCATGTGCCACGACATCGAGGACCCCACGTTCGACGCGACGGCCCTGGCCACCAACCGCAAGGCTCAGGTCCGGCCGATCCACCGGCCGCCGAGGACACCGTCCGACCAGCATCCGCACTGTCGGTGGACGGTGATCATCGACGAGTCTTACCCAGAGGTTCCCTTCATCCCGGCGATGGACATCGTCGGCGCTACTCGCGCCCACCACACTGAGCTCGCGCCGATCGACCCGAACGACGAAGGTATGGCGGACTATTCGGGGGAGTTGCTCGCCGATGTCGACTTCGGGGCGTTCTCGCATTCGGCGCTGGTCCGGATCGCCGATGAGGTTTGCCTGCAGATGCACCTGCTGGTGAAGTCATTCACCATCGCGGTCGAGAAGCGTGCCAAGGACGATGTGGCGCTCGCGCGGTCGATCCGCACCAAGCAGCTGATCGGCATAGCCGGCGTCGCGGCGGAACGAATTCACAAGGCACTGAAGATCTCCAAGGATGTCAAGGGTGCACTGCGGGTGCTCGAGTTGCATCCGCTGCTCAATCCGGCTGCGTACGTGTGGGCCGACGTCGATCCCGGCTTCGTACATGTCCGTCAATCGCCGGCACACGAGGACGGTTCGTGGATCTCGCTGGTCTCGCCCGTCGCAGACCTGCCGTTGCAGGCGATCGTCCAGGCGGTCGATCCGCATTTGCGCGCCGAGGTATCGGGTACCGAGTCGGATTGGACAGTGCGGGTGATCGAAACCGACACCGCAGCAAAGGAACTGCCCGAGGTGGCCGTGTGCAAGTTCAGCGGTGGTGCGTCGTGGGAGTTCGAAGAGCGAAAGTCGCTTCCGCTGACGGTTGTCTGATTGTCGGCTCGGCCGACGGGCGTCTGATTGTCGGCTCGGCCGACGGGCGTATAGCGCCACCAACCCAGCGGCGCAGGTAGTCCCGCAACTCGGCGCCCTGGCGTGGCGGTCTGCCCGGGTCGATCACGAACGACTGGATGATCCGCAGCAGATGCTCGACCAGTTCGGCGAGATCGGCGTCGGTGTACCCGAGGCCCGTCCAGTCGACGTCGAATCTGCGTACCAGCGAATGGCCGAAATCCATCGCGACGTCGGACGTCACCGACTCGGTGTGGCGGCTGGGCTGGCCGGGCATGATGAGCAGGCCGATGTGCTTGTCCTCGGGTAACCATTCGAGCGCTGTTGCGACGGCCTCGGCAATGGCGTCGGCCGGATCGGTGATTCCGCGCAGATGTGCTGCCAGCCGGTCGAGGAAGCCACTGGCCGCGTGGACGGCGCCGGCGATCAGCAGCGCGTCGGTGCTGGGGAAGTAGCGGTACACCGTCTGGCGGGTGACGCCAAGCGTGCGAGCCACGTCGCTGATCGAGAAATCGGCACCACGCTCGTCGATTGCCCTGCTCGCCGCCTCGAGGATGCGGCTGATCGCCTCCTCGTCGGTGGCGGGTGCCGATCCGGACCAGCCGTGGGTACGCATCCTGGGATAGTACTGCGCCTCAGAACGAGACGGGCAGCGCCTTGACCCCGTTGATCCAACCCGACCTAAGCCGTTGGGGTTCATCCAGTTTGGCGATGTTCGGAATCTGATCGGCGATCTCGTTGAAGATCAGCTTGATCTCCATGCGCGCCAGGTTGGCGCCGATACAGAAATGTGCACCGTTGCCGCCAAAGGCCAGATGCGGATTCGGGTCGCGCAGGATGTTGAATTCGAAGGGGTTCTCGAAGACGTCCTCGTCGAAGTTGGCCGAACTGTAGAACAGGCCGACGCGCTGCCCTTCGCGGATCGTCACGCCGCCGATCTCGGTGTCAACCAACGCAGTTCGCTGGAAGCAGTGCACGGGCGTGGCCCAGCGGATGATCTCGTCGACCGTGGTCTCTGGCCGCTCCCGCTTGAACAGCTCCCATTGGTCGGGGTTCTCGAAGAAGGCGTTGATGCCGTGCGTCATGGCGTTGCGGGTGGTCTCGTTGCCCGCGACGGCCAGCAGGATGACGAAGAACGCGAACTCGACGTCGCCGAGGGATTCGCCATCGATGTCCGCCTCGATCAGGCGCGTGACGATGTCGTCGGCCGGGCAGCGCCGTCGCTCCTCGGCCATGTTGTAGGCGTAACCCATCAGCTCGGCGTTGGCGGTCGTCGGATCGGAGTCGAAGTCCGGATCGTCGGTGTTCATGATCGAGTTGGTCCAACCGAAGAGCTTCGCGCGGTCAGCCTCGGGCACACCGATCAGGTCGGCGATCGCCAGCAGCGGCAGGCTCATCGCGATGTCGTCGACGAAGTCCCCGGTGCCCTTCTCTTTCGCCGCGCGGACGATCTCACGTGCGGCAACGGCGAGCTTCTCCTCGAGCGCCGCGACCGCGCGCGGGGTGAACAGCCGCGACACGATCTTGCGCAGCCGGGTGTGCTCGGGGGCGTCGTGGTTGATCAGCAGCGCCTTCGTCAGGTCGAGTTGCTCGCTCGTGACGCCGTCGGGCAGCCGCATCACCGCGCCCTTGCGGTTCGTCGACCACAGCTCGCCGTTACGGGAGATCGCTTTGATGTCCTCGTGACGCGTGATCACCCAGTAGCCACCGTCATCGAAGATGGATTCCTGCTGGTCGTTCCACCACACCGGCGAGGTCCTGCGCAGTTCGGCGAATTCGTTGACGGGGATGCCCTGTAACAGGACGTCGGGGTCGGTGAAGTCAAAACCCGCTCCAAAGGGGCATGTGCTCTGCGTCATACTCTGACCATACACTGCGAAGTCAAGTGTATGGCCGAGATGATCGCTGGCTGCACGGCGAGAGGCATTAAGGTGTGCGCTTGTGCGCGTCCTGGTAATCGGATCCGGTGCCCGTGAACATGCGTTGCTGCTCGCACTGCGTAAAGACCCCGAGGTCGAGGAACTCGCGGTGGCGCCCGGTAACGCCGGCACCGCGATCATCGCCGACCAGTACGACGTCGACATCACCTCCGGTGCGGCCGTCGTCCAGCTCGCCCAGCGCATCGACTCCGACTTGGTGGTGGTCGGACCGGAGGTGCCGCTCGTGCTCGGTGTGGCCGACGCGGTACGCAGCGCAGGCATCGCCTGCTTCGGTCCCACGAAGGACGCCGCTCGCATCGAGGGCTCGAAGTCGTTCGCCAAGGACGTGATGGCCGCCGCGGGGGTGCGCACCGCGACCAGTGAGATCGTCGACAACCCCGCCAACCTCGACGCGGCATTGGACCGATTCGGCCCGGCGGTCGGCGACCCGTCGTGGGTCGTCAAGGATGACGGTCTGGCCGCGGGCAAGGGTGTCGTGGTGACCGCCGACCGCGGTGCGGCGCGCGCACATGCCGCCAGCCTGCTCGACTCCGGACACCCGGTGCTTCTGGAGTCGTTCCTCGACGGTCCCGAGGTTTCGCTGTTCTGTGTCGTCGACGGCGAAACCGTCGTGCCCCTGCTGCCCGCGCAGGACTTCAAACGCGTCGGCGACGGCGACACCGGACCCAACACCGGCGGCATGGGCGCGTACGCACCGCTACCGTGGCTGCCCGGCGGTGTGGTGAGCGCGATCGTCGATGACATCGTCAAACCCGTTGCCGCCGAACTCGTCAAGCGCGGCAATGGCTTTTCGGGTCTGCTGTACGCCGGGCTGGCGCTCACGTCGCGCGGGCCCGCCGTCGTCGAATTCAACTGCCGCTTCGGAGATCCGGAGACCCAGGCGGTGCTGGCGTTGCTGGAGACCCCGTTGGGTCAGCTGCTGTACGCCGCTGCGACGGGAAAGCTCGCCGAGCAGCCGCAGCTGGTGTGGCGCGGTGGCGCCTCGGTGACGGTCGTGCTGGCCGCCGAGAACTACCCGGGCCGGCCGCGGGTCGGTGATGTCATCACCGGATCGGAAGCCGACGGGGTGCTGCACGCGGGCACCACGCGTCGAGACGACGGCGCGATCGTTTCGTCGGGCGGCCGGGTGCTGTCGGTGGTCGGCACCGCGGAGGACCTATCCGCGGCGCGCGCCGCCGCGTATGCGCTGATCAAGTCGATTCGCTTGCCGGGCAGCCACTTTCGTGGCGATATCGGGTTGGCCGCGGCTGAGGGCCGCGTCTCGGTCTAGATCAGGCGACCAGCAGCGGCGCCATCCACGCCACCTCGCCGGGCAACTGCGAGCTCCAGTAGGCGCCGTCATGGCCGCCGGGGGAGAACCCGCCCGCCGGCGGGTTGGCCAACTGGGCAATGAACTGCTTGGTCGCCGAGTGGAAGGGATCGCTGTCGCCGCAGTCGATCCGGATCGGAATCGAGTTCAGCGCGGGCAGGCCCCACACGCTGTTGGCCTCGTAGTCGTCGGCACCGTCGAACGCACCCGGCGCAGTGGCGCCCGAAGATGTCCACAACGCGGGGCTGACGGCGGTGATCGCCGCGGTGCGTGCCGCACCCAGGCGCGCGCCGAGCAGCAGTGCGCCGTAACCGCCCATCGACCAACCCATGAATGCCACGCGTGACGTGTCGAGACCCTGCTCGCCGAGCATCGGGATGAGCTCGTTGAGCACCATCGCACCGGAGTCCTCGCCGGAGGTCCGCTTGTGCCAGTAACTACCGCCGCCATCGACCGCGACCACGGCGACCGGCGGGATGCCCGCGTCGACCGCTTGCGCCAGTCCGTTTTCGACACCGCCGGCCATCACCCCCGCGGCGTCCTGGCCCTTGCCATGCAGCGCGATGATCGGACGCAACGGCGCGGTCTGTCCCGGCGGGCGGGCGATCGCCCAGTTGGTCGAGACGCCGCCGCGCGCTGCCGAGACGAACGAGCCGTCAACATACGTCGGGGCGGGGGCTGCGGTCGCAGGTGGCGACAGGCGCAGAGCCGCCGCCCCGGCCGCCGCGCCGACACCGAGGCGCAGCAGGGCGCGTCGACTCAGATCGGGCATGGCGGTCATCATGCCATCGGCGGGCGACGGTGAGCAGAAGTGCGGACTTCCCTGAGTAAAGGCTGATGATTGGCCGAAACCCCGATGCCGTGCCCTGGAGACTGGCAGCATGCCTTACGTGACAGCAGCGGTCACTCCGAAGGGGGAGAGAAGACGCTACGCGCTCGTCAGCGCTGCTGCCGACCTGCTGTGCGAAGGTGGGTTCGACGCAGTGCGGCACCGGGCGGTGGCCCGTCGCGCCGGGCTGCCTTTGGCGTCGACGACGTACTACTTTTCATCGCTCGAGGACTTGGTCGCCAAGGCTGTCGAGTACGCGGGCGCGCGCGAGGCCGAACAGCTTCGGGTGCGGGTGTCTGCTCTGTCACGGCGGCGCCGTGGCGCGGAGTCGACGGCCGACATCTTGGTCGACCTTCTCGTCGGGGAGGCCAACGGACTGCGGGTGACCGAACAGTTGATCTCCCGATACGAGCGCTACATCGCCTGCGCCCGCCAGCCGGGGCTGCGCGATATCGAGCGGCGCATCCTGCAGCAGCGCACCGACGCCGTCGTCGAGGTCGTCGAGCGGTCCGGACGGTCGGTGCGCGTGGAGCTGCTCACGGCGTTGGTGTGTGCGGTCGACGGCGCGGTGGTCGCCGCGCTGGTGGGCGACGGCGACGGCCCGCGCGCGACCGCCCGCGCAACATTGATCGACGTCATCGATGTGCTGGCACCGATCGACGAACACGTCGCCCAGGTGTGACCGACGTTTGCGCACTTCGCATGTTGGATAACTAGCTCAGGGTGACATTCACCAGGCTTCTCGACAACGCGCTGGACCGCTCCGTCGTACTCGGTTACACCAAGATCGGTTCACGTTTGCGGCGGACATGGTGGCCGGCAGACCCGCGACCAAAGGCGATGGCCGGAAAGCGCGTTGTCGTCACCGGTGCGACGGCAGGGATAGGTGAGGCCATCGCCCGCTCGTTCGCCGAACTCGACGCGACCGTCCATCTGCTTGGCCGAAACCCGGACAAGGTCAGGCATTCGGCGGGTGAGATCCGGCGCGCGGTTTCCGGTGCGATGGTGGTCGAAGAAGTCTGCGATGTATCCGATCTGGACGCCGTTCGGGCATGGTGCGAAGACCTTTCCGGTCGCATCGAAGAACTCCACGGGGTGGTTCACAACGCCGGTGCGATGCCGAAGGAGCGCATCGAGACGCCTCAGGGCCACGAAACCCAGTTGGCTTGCCACGTCCTGGGACCGCACCTCATGACCGAGCAACTGTTGCCGTTGCTGCGGGATGCCCATGGCGCTTCGGTCGTTTTCATGTCCTCGGGCGGTATGTACACGTCGCCGCTTTCGGTCGATGACATGGAATCGAAATCCGGTGATTACAACGGTGTTCGGGTGTATGCGCGAACCAAGCGGATGCAGGTGGCGCTCGCCGAAGCGTGGGCGCACAGGCTCTCGGGTTCCGACATTCGAGTCGAGAGCATGCACCCGGGTTGGGTCGAGACCCCCGGCGTCGCCGGGGCATTACCGGTGTTCCGAGTGGTGATACGCCCACTGCTGCGCGATGCTGCAGACGGTGCAGACACCGCGGTGTGGCTGGTCGCCACCCGACCCGAATCTGAACCGGGCCATTTCTGGCACGACAGGGCCCAGCGGCCAACGACGTTCGGCTGGCAGCGCACCGAGGATCCTGAACTCGTTACGCGATTCCTCGACGCAGTTTCATCGATGACCGGAACAATGCAGTTCACCTAGGACTGGTGGGAGGCGCATCGTGACGAAGCCGGAAACTGCGGAGGAGCAGCCGCAACTGAAACGGGTGATGGGCCCCGGACTGTTGTTGTTGTTCGTCGTCGGCGACATTCTCGGCACCGGCGTCTATGCACTCACCGGGCAGGTGGCCGGCGAGGTCGGCGGCGCGGCGTGGCTGCCGTTCCTGCTCGCCTTCGTGATCGCGACCATCACCGCGTTCTCATATCTGGAGCTGGTGACCAAGTATCCGCAGGCGGCGGGCGCAGCGCTCTACGCGCACAAGGCATTCGGCATCCACTTCTTCACCTTCATCGTCGCCTTCGTCGTGATGTGCTCGGGCATCACCTCGGCGTCCACCGCGTCGCAGGCGTTCGCGTCCAACCTGATCAAGGGCTTCGGACTGGACTGGGGCAAGGTCGGAATCGCGGTCATCGCGTTGTCGTTCATGACCGCCCTCGCGGCGATCAACTTACGCGGCGTCAGCGAGAGCGTGAAGCTGAACGTCCTCCTCACGATCGTGGAGATCACGGGCCTGCTGATGGTGATCACGGTGGGACTCTGGGCGTTCACGCAGGGCGGTGACAACCTCGACTTCTCACGGATCATCCTGTTCGAAAGTGAAAGCGAAAGAAGCACTTTCGTGGCCGTGACAGCGGCGACGTCGTTGGCCTTCTTCGCGATGGTCGGCTTCGAGGACTCGGTCAACATGGCCGAGGAGACGAAGGACCCGGTGCGGATCTTCCCCAAGGTCCTCCTCAGTGGCCTGACGATTGCCGGTGTCGTCTATGTCCTCGTGTCGATCATCGCGGTGGCATTGGTGCCGATCGGCGACCTCAGGGAGAGCAAGACCCCGCTTGTCGACGTCGTCGCGGCGGCGGCACCTGGGCTTCCGATCGACACGTTGTTCCCGTTCATCACGATGTTCGCCGTGTCCAATACGGCTCTGATCAACATGCTCATGGCCAGCCGGTTGATCTATGGCATGGCCCGCCAACACGTACTGCCTCCGGTCCTCGGTTCGGTGCACAAGACCCGGCGCACCCCGTGGGTAGCCATTCTGTTCACCACAATGATCGCCTTCGGGCTGATCTTCTACGTCTCCGCATTCGCCAGCGACAATGCCGTCTCGGTGCTCGGCGGCACGACTTCGCTTCTGCTGCTTGCGGTCTTCGCGATGGTCAACATCGCGGTGCTGGTGCTGCGTCGCGACGTCAAGGAGGCAGGCGGGCATTTCAAGACGCCGACCGCATTGCCTGTGATCGGTTGCATCGCCTCGCTGTACCTGGTGACTCCGCTGTCCGGCCGTCCTGCGACGCAGTATCTGTTGGCCGGCGCCCTGCTAGTGGTCGGAATCGTGTTGTTCTTGATCACCCTGGCGATCAACAAGCAACTCGGGATCAAGCAGAAGGGCATCACGGATCCCACGCAGCTGGCCGAGCTGCCGGACTAACCCCCGAGTTGTCTGCGGATCGCGGTGAGCTCACGTTGGGCCCGCTCGATCATCTGTTGCACCTGCTCGAGCCGCGTGACGATATCGTCCGAACCCGGTTGCGCTGCGGTCTGATTCGGTTTCCTGACACGGTCGCCAGGCAGCGTCGGGGTGACGATGTAGCCGCTGTCGGCGTCGCCGTAGATGGTGACGTCTTCGGGTTTGTCGTACCAGTAGAAGCACACGTAGGCGCAGATGACCGCATCGACGGGGTCCTCGTCGCGGTCCAGCTGTGACGGCCGGGTGGCCGCCTCGACTCGCTTGCGCAACGCGACCCACGCGACGTTGCGATTGACGCGCAACCTCGGCGTGGCCGCGTCGAGGCCCTCGATATGGGTCATCAACGTCAGCAGCGCAGCCTTGCGCTCGTCGAACGGTCCGCGCTTGTACTTGAGGGTCTTGGTGAGATTGAACAGGACGATCGACGCGGGATGCGGGAAGACCTCGATCGCCCGTCTGGTCGAATCCGACGACGGGTCCAGGTCGAGCCCGAGCGCTTCGGCGAGCCGCGCGCCGCGGGGATGCTTGAACTCGGGCTTGTCGGTGAAGGCCGGGCGCGCGCCGGCCTCGAAGCGCTGGAAGTCGCGGTTGTAGGCGGCCTCGGCGGGACGGTGGCCCGTCGCGTTCTTGACGATCAGGGGAGCGTCGATACCCACCAGGCACGCGTCGCCGGTATAGGGCGCGATCGCGGCGATGATGCTGTTGTCGTCGCCGGCTGCCCCGACGTGCAGCAGCCTGCCGTCGGCATCGATGGCGGCAACGCCGGTCTGGTTCTTCTCGCCCCACGCAAGATCGAGCCCAACGAAGTACATACGGCAAGACTGCCTTACCCGGGCCGTAAGCTGTGTGTTTGTGTCGATCCCGAATGTGCTGGCCAATCGGTACGCCAGCGATGAGATGGTGGCCATCTGGTCGCCGGAGGCGAAGGTCATGGCCGAGCGGCGGCTGTGGCTGGCGGTGCTGAGAGCACAGGTTGAGCTGGATACCGAGAGCACCGCCGTGCCGGCCGGCGTGATCGAGGACTACGAACGGGTGCTCGAGGACGTCGACCTCGCGTCGATCGCAGCGCGCGAGCGGGTGACCCGCCACGACGTCAAGGCGCGCATCGAGGAATTCAACGCGCTGGCGGGCCATGAGCACGTGCACAAGGGCATGACGTCTCGCGACCTCACGGAGAACGTCGAGCAGCTGCAGATCCGTCGCTCCCTGGAACTGGTGTTCTCGCACGGTGTCGCGGTGGTGGCTCGGCTCGCCGAGCGTGCAGTCGTCTATCGCGACCTGGTGATGGCGGGACGTTCGCACAACGTCGCCGCGCAGGCGACCACGTTGGGCAAGCGGTTCGCGTCGGCCGCCGAGGAGCTTCTGGTCGCGTTGACCCGGATACGTGAACTCATCGACCGGTACCCGTTGCGCGGTATCAAGGGTCCGATGGGCACCGCGCAGGACATGCTCGACCTGCTTTCCGGCGATACGTCGAAACTGGCCGATCTGGAGCGGCGCGTCGCCGAATTCCTCGGCTTCACAGAGATTTTCACCAGCGTCGGCCAGGTCTACCCACGATCGCTGGACCATGATGTCGTGTCGGCTCTCGTGCAGGCCGGTGCGGGACCGTCATCGATGGCGCACACGATCAGGCTGATGGCTGGCCACGAACTGGTGACCGAGGGATTCGCCCCCGGCCAGGTCGGCTCGTCGGCGATGCCGCACAAGATGAACACGCGTTCGTGCGAACGTGTCAACGGGCTGCAGGTGGTGCTGCGCGGTTACGCGTCGATGGCGGCCGAGCTTGCGGGCGCGCAGTGGAACGAGGGCGACGTCTTCTGCTCGGTGGTGCGGCGGGTGGCGTTGCCCGACGCGTTCTTCGCGATCGACGGGCAGACCGAGACGTTTTTGACCGTGCTCGACGAGTTCGGGGCCTATCCGGCGGTGATCCAGCGCGAGCTAGACCGGTATCTGCCGTTCCTGGCGACGACGCGGATCCTGATCGCGGCGGTGCGCGCGGGCGTCGGCAGGGAGACCGCCCACGAGGTGATCAAGGAACACGCGGTCGCGGTGGCGCTGGCGATGCGGGAGAAGGGCCAGGAGCCCGACCTGCTCGACAGGCTGGCCGCAGACCCGCGACTGCCGTTGGACCGGATGTCGCTGGACGCGGCGCTGGCGGACAAGCAGGCGTTCACGGGTGCGGCGGGCGATCAGGTGGACCGGGTTGTGGAAGCGGTGGGCGAGTTGGTCAGCCGGTATCCGGAGGCGGCCAAATACACGTCGGGCGCGATCCTGTGACTTCAGTGGCGGGTGCGCTGGCCGGGATCGACTTCACCGATCTGGACAACTTCGCCGACGGCTTTCCGCATGCGCTATTCGCGGTGCACCGTCGCGAGGCGCCCGTCTATTGGCACGAGCCGACCGCCAACACACCAGACAACGAAGGTTTCTGGTCGGTCGCGACCCACGCTGAAACCCTTGCGGTGTTTCGAGATCCGGTGACGTACTCGTCGGTGACCGGGGGAACCCGGCCGTTCGGGGGCACGCTGCTGCAGGATCTGGCGGTTGCGGGGCAGGTCCTCAACATGATGGACGATCCGCGGCATTCACACATCCGCCGCCTCGTCAGCTCGGGTCTGACACCGCGGATGATCGCCCGCGTCGAAGACGATCTGCGCACCCGCACCCGTCGGCTGCTCGACGAGATTGAGCCCTGCAGTGCCTTTGATTTCCTGGTCGACGTGGCCGCCGAGCTGCCGATGCAGATGATCTGCATACTGCTGGGAGTGCCTGAATCTGAACGCCATTGGCTGTTCGAGGCGATCGAGCCGCAGTTCGACTTCGGCAGGGCCCGGAGGGCTGAAATTGGCCAAGTGGGGCAGTTGACCGCGGAGGAAGCCGGTTCGCGGATGTACACCTACGGCCAGGAGTTGATCGCAGCGAAGCGGTCCGCGCCGACCGACGACATGCTGTCGGTGGTCGCAAACGCGACGGTGGAGGACGAGACCCTCTCGGACATGGAGCTGTACCTGTTCTTCAGTTTGCTGTTCAGCGCCGGCGCGGAGACCACGCGCAATGCCGTCGCCGGCGGGTTGTTGGCGTTGATCGAGTATCCGGACCAATTCCAGGCGCTGCGTTCGGATTTGGCGCATCTGCCGACCGCGGTCGAGGAGATGGTGCGGTGGACGTCGCCGTCGCCGTCGAAGAGGCGGACCGCGACGCGCGATGCGGAGCTGGCGGGCTGCGAGATCAAGGCCGGCGAGAAGGTGCAGATCTGGGAGGGTTCGGCGAATCGCGATCCGCTGGTGTTCGCGGATGCCGATACCTTCGATATCACGCGGAAACCCAACCCGCACTTGGGGTTTGGCCAGGGAGTGCACTACTGCCTTGGCGCCAACCTGGCACGGCTCGAGCTGCGGGTGCTCTATGAGGAGCTGTTGACGCGGTTCGGGTCGGTGCGGCTGGTCAAGCCCGTCGAGTGGACGCGTAGCAACCGGCACACGGGTATCCGCCACATGGTGGTCGAACTCCGGCCGTGAGACCCGACGTATTCGCGGCGGTCATGGCGACCGGCATCGTGTCGATCGCCGCCGCGGATCACGGTCTCGGTTTCATCAGTGAGATCCTGATTGTCTTTGCCGCAGTTGGGCTGCCGGTGTTGATGTTTCTGGTGGCCAAGGCATGGCGCGAGTTCGATATGCGCGATCCCAATGTCACGCTGTCGCTGTTCACCTATATCGCGGCGTGCGCGGTGGTGGGTGCGCGGCTGGCCGATCATCGCATCGTGCTGTGGGCGTTGGGCGGCATGGCGTTGCAGGGCTGGTTGTCGTTGACGCCGCTGGCCGCTCGCTCGATGTGGCGGCACCGGTGGACGGGGTTGCGCGATCGTGCGCGCGGCGGGTGGGAGCTCGCTGCGGTCGCGACGTCCGGGCTGGCGATCGTCTTCGCCGAACTCGACGTCGTCTTCTGGGCGCTCATTTTCTGGGTGCTCGGCATCTGTCTGTATCTGGCGATGACATCACTGGTGCTCTGGCGGGTGCGCCACGATGCGTCGTCGCCGGAGCTGGTTCAGCCTGATGTATGGATTCTGATGGGCGGCATAGCGATTGCGACGCTGGCCGGTGATCATCTGCATCACGCGCTGATCCCCGGGCCGATCGCCGACGGCGTGCGCGCGGTGACAATCGCCACGTGGATCGTGGCGACGGTGTGGATTCCGGTACTTGGCTACGTGGCGATCCGGCGATCGGTGGGGCTTGGCTGGCCTGCGGTCTTCCCCCTCGGAATGTACTCGTCGGCGACCTATGCGATGTTCGTGGAGACCGGCTGGCGGTGGTTCGTGACGATCTCGCTGGCGTTCTTCTGGATCGCGTTCGCGGTGTGGCTCATCGTGGCTGTCGGAGAGCTGCTGCGATTTCAGCGATTACGCGCTGCGGGTACTCCGTCAGATCCAGCCAGGTGAACCGCAGCACCTGCCAGCCACTGAGCGCGATGGCGTTCTGACGCGTGCGGTCGCGCTGGAAGGTCCTCTGATCGCTATGGAATGCCCAACCGTCGACCTCGATCGCCACTCTCTCATTCGGGAAAGCGATGTCGACCAAGTACCCACAGACGGGGAAGTTGGCTTTCCACCCGGATACCTTGGCGGCTCGCAGCAGTCGCACCAGGAGACGTTCTGCTTCCGAGCGCGCACCGTCCTCGGCGGCTTGTAGCAACTGACGGGCGGCGGGTGAACCATGCCTGCCTTTATTGCGGAGGTGTGCCTGCCAAAGCTGTTCGAGCTCGACGTGACGCTGCAGGGCGCGGTCCATCAGCTTGGCTCCGTCGCGTCGACGCACCGCTGCCTCGACGACGGTCAGCGGGAGCGCGGTCACCCGCAAGCCATTGCGTTCGACAATGTCGCGGGGGCTCAAGTCGCGTCGCCGAGGACGGACGCCATATCGTCGGCGGTGGTTGCTGACCTTGGGGACCGTTACTTCGACGGGGTCGGGTGCATATCGAGTGAGCCCATGCCACCACGCGGCGGCGAGTCCGCTCGCCGTTGCCAGTGGGCCGTAGGACCAAACCGCAGCACGAATTCTCGCTGCGTCGGTGAAGGGTCGGTCGTCAGCGAAGTAGACACCGGGCGTACACCGAAGCCATGCGCCCGAGCGGACCCGTCGGTTGACAGCGTCGTGACTGAGGCCGGCGGCGCGCGCTTGGACGAGCGTGATGACCCCGTCGTGGTCGCGGAGGTAGTCCTCGAGCACGCTTAGCAGACGGCGTGCGACCCGTCCGTGGTTCCATCCCCCGCGATTTGTGCACGAAAATCGGCGCGTCGCGCTGGAAATCGTGCACAAACCGCCTATTGGCGGACGCGTCGGACGCCGGCCGCCCGCAATTCCAGCGCCGCGAGGCCCCGGATCGCCACCGGGTCGTAGCTGCGCCACGCTCCGACGGGGTCCTCGTCGACCGCCAGCAGCTTGTTCAACGGCCGATTCGCCAACGCCCGCATCGCCAGCAACTGTTCACCCGCTGGCGTTCGTGCCAACGTGATTGCAATCCACTTGCGGCGGAAGAACCGGATACGCAGGAACAGCCAGGGCAGCGCGACGAAGAGAATCGGCGGTGCCGCAACCGCCAGCGCCAGCACCCACGCCAGCCACGACGCCGTCGAGTCCAGGCTCTGCCCAGCGCCGGCGATGTCGAGCGCGGCCTCGGCCGCTGCCCGCAAGGGTTTGGCCAGCGAGTCCCCGACGAGCGGAAAGTCGTCGGTGTTGTCACCGGCTGAGTTGAGGTTGTCGGCGACGCCGTTGGCGCCGTCGCGCACTTGACGGCCCACTTCGGCGATCGTGGACACGGCGGAGTGGACGGCCATGCCGACCAGCACCCAGATCACAGCCCAGGTGATCACGACGACGTCGCTGATCAATTGGGCCAGCAGGCGGGTCGGCGTGGTGGCGTAGGGAACAAACCGCGAACTCATGATGCCGATGCTGCCCGATAGGCTGGCCGAATGCGCCCCGCTCTGTCCGACTACCAGCATCTGGCCAGCGGCAAAGTTCGCGAGTTGTATCGAATCGACGACGAGCACCTGCTGTTTGTCGCCACCGACCGCATCTCGGCCTTCGATTACATCCTCGACAGTGCGATTCCCGACAAGGGTCGGATTCTGACCGCCATGAGCGTGTTCTTCTTCGACCTCGTCGAGGCACCCAACCATCTGGCGGGCCCACCCGACGACGAGCGCATCCCCGAGGACGTCCTGGGCCGGGCACTGGTGGTCACCGAACTCGAGATGATGCCCGTCGAAGCGGTGGCGCGCGGCTACCTGACCGGTTCAGGGCTGATCGACTACCAGAAGACCGGTTCGGTGTGCGGTATCCCGCTGCCGTCGGGTCTGGTCGAGGCCAGCCGGTTCATCGAGCCGTTGTTCACCCCGGCGACCAAAGCCGCACTGGGCGCGCACGACGAGAACATCTCCTTCAACGACGTCATCGAACTGGTCGGCGCGGTGCGGGCCAACCAACTGCGGGAGCGCACACTGCAGACCTACATCCAGGGCGCAGACCATGCGCTGACCAAGGGCATCATCGTCGCCGATACCAAATTCGAGTTCGGCCTCGACAAGTACGGCAACCTGCGGCTGGCCGACGAGATCTTCACGCCCGACTCGTCGCGCTACTGGCGCGCCGACGAGTACTCCGAAGGCGTCGTACAGAACAGCTTCGACAAGCAGTTCGTCCGCAACTGGCTGATCGGCCCGGAGTCCGGGTGGGACCGTCACGGCGACAAACCACCGCCGCCGCTGCCCGCGGAAATTGTCGACGCGACCCGTGCCCGTTATATCGAAGCCTACGAACGCATCTCGGGTCTGAAGTTCGACTCCTGGATTGGGCGAAACTCATGAAACCACCCGTGGCAAAGCGGGTAAGCCATCGAAGAGAGCATCACGGCGACGTCTTCATCGACCCCTACGAGTGGCTGCGTGACAAATCCAATCCCGAGGTGACCGACTACCTCGAGGCGGAGAACGAGTTCACCGACAACGTCACCGAGGGCCTGGCCGACCTGCGGCAGAAGATCTTCGACGAGATCAAGGCCCGCACCAAGGAGACCGACCTCTCGGTGCCCACCCGGCGCGGCGACTGGTGGTACTACGGCCGCAGCTTCGAGGGCAAGCAGTACAACGTGCATTGCCGTTGCCCGATAGGCGATTTCAACGACTGGACACCGCCGGAGCTTGACGAGCAGACCGAGATCCCCGGCGAGCAGATCCTCATCGACGAGAACGTGGAGGCCGAGGGCCACGACTTCTTCGCGCTCGGCGCCGCGGGGGTCAGCATCGACGGAAACGTCCTTGCCTTCTCGGTCGACACCAAGGGGGATGAGCGATACACGTTGCGGTTCAAAGACCTGCGAACCGGTGCGATGTACGACGACGAGATCGCCGGCATAAGTGCAGGCGTGACCTGGGCCGCGGACAACCGCACCGTCTACTACACGACGGTCGACGATGCGTGGCGGCCGGACACCGTGTGGCGGCACCGCATCGGATCCGGTCTGCCTGCCGAGCGGGTGTATCACGAGCCCGACGAGAAGTTCTGGCTTGCAGTGGGTCGTACGCGCAGTGACAAGTACGTGCTCATCGCAGCGGGTAGCGCCGTCACGACGGAGGTCCGATACGGCGACGCTGTCGACCCGCAGACGGAGTTCACCCAGGTGTGGCCGCGCCGCGAGCTGGTCGAGTACTCGGTGGAACACGCCATCGTCGGCGGTGAGGATCGATTCCTGATCCTGCACAACGACGGTGCGGAGAACTTCACGCTGGTCGAGGCGCCGGTGTCGGACCCGATGACGTTCCGCACGCTGATCGAGCATCGTGAAGACGTTCGCCTCGACTCGGTCGACGCGTTCGAGGGACACCTGGTCGTCGGCTACCGAAGCGAGGCATTGCCGAAGATCCAGCTCTGGCCCATCTACAACAATGGAGCCGACGGTACCTACGGCCATCCCGAGGAACTCACCTTCGAATCGGAACTGATGTCGGCCGGGCTGGGCGGAAACCCCAACTGGAGCTCTCCCAAGCTGCGGATCGGCGCCACCTCGTTCGTCATCCCGGTGCGGATCTACGACGTCGACCTGGCCTCGGGGCAGCGCACGCTGCTGCGCGAGCAACCGGTGCTCGGCGACTATCGGCCCGAGGACTACGTCGAGCGTCGCGACTGGGCCGTGGCTGCCGACGGGGCGCGGGTTCCCATCTCGATCGTCCACCGCATCGGCTTGCAATACCCGGCACCGACGCTGCTGTACGGCTACGGGGCCTACGAGTCGTGTGAGGATCCACGATTCTCCATCGCCCGCCTTTCACTGCTCGACCGCGGCATGGTGTTCGCGGTCGCCCACGTCCGAGGCGGCGGTGAGCTCGGACGCCCCTGGTACGAGCACGGAAAGCTGCTCGAGAAAAAGAACACGTTCACCGATTTCGTCACCGTCGCACAGCATCTCGTCGACACCGACATCACCCGGGCCGAGACCATGGTCGCCTACGGCGGCAGCGCGGGCGGGCTGCTGGTCGGGGCCGTCGTCAACATGGCTCCCGAACTGTTCGCGGGCGTCCTCGCCCTCGTGCCGTTCGTCGATCCCCTGACCACCATCCTGGATCCGTCGCTGCCGCTGACCGTCACCGAATGGGACGAGTGGGGTAATCCGTTGCAGGACAGCGACGTATACAACTACATGAAGTCGTACTCGCCGTATGAGAACATCGAGGCCAAGCGCTATCCGCCCATCCTTGCCATGACGTCGTTGAACGACACCCGCGTGTTGTATGTCGAACCTGCGAAATGGGTGGCCGCGCTGCGGCACACCCATCCCGAAGCTGCACCCGAGGTGCTGCTCAAGACCGAGATGAACGCCGGCCACGGCGGCATCAGCGGACGCTACGAGCGGTGGAAGGAAGCGGCGTTCCAGTACGCATGGCTGCTCGACGCCGCCAAGGCCAACCATGTCGGCGGTGCGTACGAAGAAGAACTGCTCGACCGTTCCTAGATCTAGGCATTGTCAAGATCGGCGGTATGATCACGGGATGACCAGGGATTCCTACCATCACGGCGACCTGAAGGCCGTGATCCTCGCGGAGACGGCCGAACTGGTCGCCGAGCGGGGTGCCGATGGGATCTCGCTTCGGGAATTGGCCCGTGCCGCCGGGGTCTCGCATGCCGCTCCAGCGCATCACTTCACCGACCGTCGCGGGTTGTTCACCGCGCTGGCCGCCGAAGGTTGGCGCAAGCTGGCGACCGCCCTCGACGGCGCCCGCCCCGAGTTCATCGACGCCGCAAGGGCATACGTGCGTTTCGCACTCGAGAATCCCGGACACTACGCGGTGATGTTCGACCGCTCGCTCGTCGATCCCGACAACCAGGAGCTGATCGCGGCGCAGGACGCGGCAGGTGCCGAACTCATCCGCGGCGTCGGCACTCTCGATGATGCGCGGGCCGAGAACGACCCGCGGGCGGCGCAACTGGCGGCATGGTCTCTGGTGCACGGATTTTCGCTGCTGTGGTTGAACGGCAACGTCGGCGCCATCGACGACGGCGGCGATCCGATGCAGACGGTGCACCGAGTCGCGGGGATGCTTTTCAAGAGCGGGTAGCGTGCCAGGCATGACATCGCTCAACGACATTTCACTGACCACGCTCGACGGCCGGCCGACCACGCTCGGCCAACTCGCCGACGGCGCCGCGCTGGTGGTCAACGTCGCCTCGAAATGTGGCCTCACGCCGCAGTACACGGCGCTGGAGAGGCTGGCCAAGGACTACCGGGACCGTGGGCTCACCGTGATCGGCGTGCCGTGCAACCAGTTCATGGGTCAGGAGCCGGGTTCGGCCGAGGAGATCGCGGAGTTCTGCTCGAGCACCTACGGGGTGACGTTCCCGCTGCTGGAGAAGACCGACGTCAACGGCGACGGCCGGCATCCGCTGTATGCCGAGCTGACCAAGACGGCCGACGACGCAGGTGAAGCGGGCGACATCCAGTGGAACTTCGAGAAGTTCCTGCTCGCACCGGGTGGCACCGTGGTCAAGCGGATCCGACCGCGCACCGAACCGGACGCTCCTGAGGTCATCGCGGCCATCGAAGAAGTCCTGCCGCGGTAGCGGCACCGGATGGACAACTGCAGGCAGGGTGTCAGAAACCGTCGAGACACCTGAAATTGCCACAATGAGCGTGTGGCTGGACAACTGATCGTCTCGATTTCCGGGATCAGCGACCGCACAATGCCCGAGGTCGAGGACTTCTGTGGCCAGCTCGGGTCGCGGAGCGTGCCTGCGTCGTTTCTGGTGGCTCCGCGGATCAAGGGTGGTTACCGGCTCGACGAAGACGCCCCCACCGTCGAGTGGCTGGCCGCCAGACGCGAGGCCGGCGATTCCATCGTGCTGCACGGTTTCGACGAGGCGGCCACCAAGAAGCGGCGCGGTGAGTTCGCGACTCTGCCTGCGCACGAAGCGAACCTGCGACTGATGGCCGCCGACCGGGTGATGGAACACGTCGGACTTCGCACCCGTTTGTTCGCAGCGCCCGGCTGGACGGTATCGCCGGGAACGGTGAGGACGCTGCCCCGCAATGGCTTTCGCACGTTGGTGGCGCTGACCGAGATCACCGATCTGATGCGTCACAAGGCAGTGCGCGCGCGGGTGCTTGGCATCGGCGAGGGCTTTCTCAGTGAACCCTGGTGGTGCCGCACGTTGGTGCTGTCCGCCGAACGAACGGCCCGGCGCGACGGCATCGTGCGCGTCGCCGTCGCGGCCCGTCACCTGCGCAGGCCCGGCACGCGGCAGGCAATGCTCGACGCCGTCGACCTCGCGCTCATGCACGAGTGCACCCCCGGCGTGTACGAGTGGACGCCATCGGGCGCATTGACAGACGCGGCGTAGCCCGCCCCCGCTAACGTGGCGGCATGGCAGACGCTGATGTCATTGTCGTCGGAGCTGGTCTCGCCGGTCTGGTCGCCGCGTGTGAGCTCGTCGAAGCTGGTCGCCGGGTCCTGATCGTCGACCAGGAGAACGCCAACAACGTGGGGGGTCAGGCGTACTGGTCGTTCGGCGGGCTGTTCTTCGTCGACAGTCCCGAACAACGCAGGCTCGGCATCCGCGACAGTTACGACCTGGCGCTGCAGGACTGGCTCGGTGCGGCGGGATTCGACCGGCCCGAGGACCACTGGCCGCGGCAGTGGGCACACGCCTACGTCGACTTCGCCGCAGGCGAGAAGCGCGGCTGGCTGCGCGAGCGCGGACTGAAGACCTTCCCTGTGGTCGGTTGGGCCGAGCGCGGCGGCTATGACGCTCGCGGACATGGCAATTCGGTCCCGCGGTTCCACATCACGTGGGGCACGGGTCCAGCCATCGTGGAAGTGTTCGCCCGCCGGCTGAGCGGGAACGCGAAAGTGACCTTCGCGCATCGTCGCCGAGTCGACGAGCTTGTTGTCGAGGACGGCGCGGTGGTCGGCGTGCGCGGCGCGGCGCTCGAACCGTCCGATGCGGCCCGTGGCGAGGCGTCGTCCCGAAACACGGTTGGCGACTTCGAATTGCGGGCGCAGGCGGTGATCGTCGCCAGCGGCGGGATCGGCGGCAACCATGACCTCGTCCGGCAGAACTGGCCCAAGCGGATGGGTCGCGTTCCCGAGCAATTGCTCAGCGGTGTGCCCGCGCACGTCGACGGTCGGATGATCGGTATCAGCGAGACGGCAGGCGCGCGGGTGATCAACAGCGACAGGATGTGGCACTACACCGAGGGCATCACCAACTACGACCCGATCTGGCCGCTGCACGGTATCCGCATCATTCCGGGCCCGTCATCACTGTGGCTGGACGCCACCGGTAGGCGCCTGCCGCCGCCGTTGTTCCCCGGCTTCGACACCCTCGGCACGCTGGAGTACATCGCCAAAACCGGTCACGATTACACCTGGTACGTGCTGAACGCTCGCATCATCGAGAAGGAGTTCAGTCTGTCGGGGCAGGAACAGAATCCCGATCTGACCGGCCGTAGCGTGCGCCAGGTGCTGAGCCGCGTGAGGCCGGGCGCGCCACCGCCGGTGCAGGCCTTCGTCGACAAGGGCGTCGACTTCGTGACGGCGAATTCGTTGCCGGAGTTGGTATCCAAAATGAATACGGTGCCCGACGTCGAGCAGCTCGACTACGACGTCGTGGAGAAGGAAGTCACCGCCCGCGACCGGGAAACCGTCAACAAGTTCACCAAGGACAGCCAGATCACGGCGATCCACGGGGCGCGCGCGTTCATCTCCGACAAGATCAGCCGCGTCGTGGCGCCACACCCGATCACCGACCCCAAGGCAGGTCCGCTGATCGCGGTGAAGCTGCACATCCTGACGCGCAAGTCGTTGGGCGGCTTGGAAACCGATCTCGATTCCAGGGTGTTGAAGTCCGACGGTTCGGTGTTCAGTGGGCTTTACGCCGCAGGCGAGGCCGCCGGATTCGGGGGCGGTGGCGTGCACGGTTACCGCTCGCTGGAGGGCACCTTCCTCGGCGGCTGCGTGTTCTCCGGCCGTGCGGCGGGTCGGGCGGCGGCGAGGGACGTCGGCTAGGGCACGTCGATGGTGGTGGTCACCGCGACCAACTGTGGTGTCGACGGTGCGGACGAGAACCCGAACCGCACCGGCGGGTGCAGCGCCGTGAGCCCACCGACGTCGTCTCCTTCGAATGTGCCGTCGACGGCCGTGATGAGCCTTGTGCGCCGGACCCCGTAATACTCGCGACGCCCATTGCCTGCGCTGCCTGCGGTACGAACGCCCGGTACCAGCATGGTTGCGAGCGGATCGATGAGGCGCAGCCAGGCCGGCGTTCTCATCAGTCTCGGTGGTACCAACCGGAGCAACCAGTCGAACGGCGCGGGACCTCCGAGGACGCCGGACACCGCGAGCCCGGGCGCAGTGACGGTGAAACCCTCGGTGGTGTGCTGGACATCAACCTCGCCGAGTTCTATCCGGTCGAAAGTGTAGGTCTGCGAGACGAATTCGGCGATGACGGATGTCGGTGCAAGCAAGGTGCGTTCACCGTCCGGCGTTTCGACCATGACGTCGGCAAAGCGGCCGAACGGCGACTTCTCCCACGCCCCGACGACCATCCGAACACCCGCTTCGGTACCGAATCCCGCGATGTGGCCACTGAATCGCAGCCTGGTCAAAACTCCGTGCCGTTCTCCTCTGCGAGCACTTGGAAGTCGGTGTCGGTCATCTCCTCGAGTCGGCCGTAGAAGATGCCCCTGGCGCTGGGGTCGACGATGCCCTGGTGGATCGGGACTGCATGCGTGGGAGCGACCGCACGCAGGTAGTCCACCGCCTCGGAGATCTTCATCCACGGTGCGGCGGCCGGTGTCGCGAGCACGTCGACCGGCTCGCCGGGAACGTGCAATGCATCGCCGGGATGCATCAGTCGCGCCGAATGGGTGCCATCGCCAACCAGATACGAAATATTGTCGATCACAGGGATTTCCGGATGAATGACCGCATGTCGCCCGCCGGTGCCGCGGACGGTGAGGTGTCCGATGCTCAATTCGTCGCCGACGTTCACCGCCTGCCATGAACCGCCGAGCTGCGCGGCCGTCTGTGGATCGGCGTACAGCGCGGCATGCGGGTTGGCGTCGAGGAGAGCGGGCAGCCGCTCCTGGTCGGCGTGGTCGGGATGCTGATGGGTGATCAAGATGGCAGACAAGCCGGTGATGCCCTCGAATCCGTGCGAGAACGTACCCGGATCGAACAGAATCGTGGTCTCGTTCGCCGAATCGTCGCGAAAGTTGGCGAGTAAGCACGAATGGCCGAAATGCGTCAATTGCATTCCTATATTGTGCGCGCAGGCATTCTCCAGGGGGTAGTGCAGACGTGCGATTGTTGTGGGCGTTGGCTGTCGCGACGTGCGGGTTGACCATCGCCCCGGCGACCGCCGCCGCGGTGCCCGGCATCTGCCCGCCGATCTGCGACTCCATCCCCGATTCGGCGTGGATCGCACCCTCCGCCGTTCCGCTCAACGCGGTCTATCACTGGCCCGGTCTTGCCGGTCTCGCCGTCAAAGCGCCCGCGCCACGGTTCACCTCCGAGGAGATGTGCGCCTCGCCGCCGCTCATCGGCGACGCCAGGGACTATGCGGTGGCCGCGCGTGCGACGGTGACCGAGCCGCCCGGGCAGTGGCAGCTGCGGGTGCAGGTCATTCACTGGCGCGGCCCCACCGCGCAGTTCGGGCCGACGGCCACGCAGACCCTGGACCTGGCCAGAGCGCGGCTGCGGGACTGCCAGGTCACCGCTCCGCTCGCTTCCCCGTCGATCACGACGAGCGATCCGTTTCGGCTGGCCGCGGTGATCAGCGTGCCCGGTCAACGGGTGGTCCACCAGTACCTGTTCGCCCACGCGTCCAGCAGCACCGTCGTGGAATTGTCCATGTGGTCGACGCTGCCGCCGCTTGTGCCCTGGTCAGCCGCGCCGGACGCGCAGGTGTTCGACGCGATGGCGGCCCCGCTGTGCGATGCGTACATCGGATCGTGCCGGTGAGGCGGCCCGGCATGACCCGCCGGTAGAGTGGTCGCCGTGGCAAGGGTGGTAGTGCATGTGATGCCGAAGGCCGAGATCCTCGACCCCCAGGGGCAGGCGATCGTCGGCGCGCTGGGTCGTCTCGGCTTCGGCGCGGTCTCAGATGTGCGGCAAGGCAAGCGGTTTGAGCTTGAAGTCGATGACAGCATCGACGACGACACGCTCGCCGAGATCGCCGAGTCGCTGTTGGCGAACACCGTCATCGAGGACTGGAGCGTGAGCCGGGAACCGGCGGGGGACGGGTCGTGACGGCGCGAGTCGGTGTGATCACCTTCCCCGGCACGCTCGATGACGTCGACGCCGCGCGGGCGGTCCGGCTCGCCGGTGCGGAGCCTGTGAGTCTCTGGCACGCCGACGCCGACCTCAAGAAGGTGGACGCCGTTGTCGTGCCCGGAGGCTTCTCCTACGGCGATTATCTGCGGACCGGTGCGATCGCGAAGTTCGCGCCCGTGATGGGTGAGGTCGTCCGCGCAGCGGCCCAGGGTCTCTCGGTGTTGGGTATTTGCAACGGATTTCAGATCCTGTGCGAGGCCGGGTTGCTTCCCGGGGCGCTGACCCGCAACGCCGGTCTGCATTTCGTGTGCCGCGACCTCTGGCTCGAGGTGGCATCGAATACGACGGCGTGGACATCGCGGTACGAGCTGGGTGCCGACCTGCTGGTGCCGCTGAAGTCGGGGGAGGGCCGGTACGTTGCCGGCGAAGACGTGCTCGACAAGCTCGAAGGTGAGGGGCGGGTCGTCTTCCGTTACCGCGAGAACCCGAATGGTTCGATGCGCAACATCGCCGGGATCGCGTCGGCCAACGGCCGGGTTGTCGGTCTGATGCCGCACCCTGAACACGCCACCGAGGCGCTGACCGGGCCGTCCGACGACGGTCTAGGCCTGTTCTACTCCGCTCTGGATCAGGTGCTGGCCGCGTAGCGGCCCTGCTGAAACTGGTGCGCTGACGGTCCGGTGACCGGTGTTACGTTCAAACCCGTGTTGGTCGATCCTGAAGTGTTGCGCGCGTTTGCTGCGCAGGTGAATACGGAATCCGGCGCCATAACGTCCACCGACGTCGGACACAAGGCGACGACGGCTGCTGACGGGCTTGGCGGGTCGACTACGCAATGGGCCATGCGCCTCGTGGGTGAGCACATCGCGCAGCAGGGCAACGACATCGCTACCAACGTCGCGAAGATGGGTGTGGCCGTTCGCGGCGCCGGCGACACGTACGAGGTGGAAGACAGCGCCCTCGCCGGCGCGTTCGACGGGTTGTTCTGACCAGTGCTCCCGTCGCGATCGCAGCTGCAGAGCTGGAATCCCGAGGCAGCTGAGCACGGCTCATCGGCACTCAGCGACGCGGGACTCGCGGTGTACAGCGCGGTGCGCAACCTGGACGACGGCTGCGACCGCATGTCCGGGGCCCACGAATGGGACGGGCCCGCGCATGATGCCGCGGCAGCGATGTTTCACCGTGCGACGGATACCAGTTCGAAGTTCAGCCATTACACCGAAGGCGTGGCGGCCGCGCTATCGAAGGGCGCGGTCGCAATCGGCGCCGCTCGTACCGCGCTGCTGAATCACGCCGACGAAGTCGATCGTGGCGAACTCTGCGTCAACGACATGTGGGTGGTGCTCATCAAACCGGCCCGCGTGTCGGCGGAGAAGGCGGCCGCCCTGCAGGCTGCTGCCAAGGCCGAGCAGGCTGAGATCAATCGGTTGCTGAATGCGGTCGGCGATGCCGACCACTCCGCTGCGACCCAGATACAATTCTTTGCAACGGACTTCGGCCTCACGATGTCCAGCCCGGATGATTTACGCCGTCTGTTCCCCGGAGCGGGAATGACCACCCCACCCGGCGCCGAAGTTCCCAACCCGATGGATCTCAACGGCCTGATGCAGCAGGGCCTCTTCCGCGACAACGACACGGCGCAAACCGTTCGGGAGAGCAGGGAGTGGGTCACTGACGACGGTCAGTTGCGTAAGACGCTGCTGATGATGGACGGCAGCAGACATGAAATCTACGAGTGGAACGAATCGCTGCCGTGCGTCGAGGACACCTACTACGACAAGAACGGACATGAGGTGTCCAGCACGTTCTCTCAAGACAAGACGAACTATGACGGAACCACGTTCACGTCCATCAGATTCGCCAACGGCACCGAGATCACGATGACGCGGACCGCGGACGGCAAGTGCACCGGCGGTGTCACGACGGCCGATGGCCGCCACGGCGTCCTGCCCGACGAGTTCTTCTCCCACCCAGCGCTGACGATGGTCGGCGGAGCACTCACCGGTCTCGAGGAGCAGGCAACGCGCGGAATCCCGATGCTGTCAACGCAGTCCGTGGAGAACCTGGGCAAGGTCGGCAAGTACGGCGGCCCGACGCTCGGGGTGGCGATGGCGCTGTACGACACGGTGACAGCAAAGACGTTCGAAGACGCCTGCGTTGCCGCGATTTCGGGTGGTGCGGGGATGGCAGGCGGGATGGCGACCGGGGCTGTGGCGGCGGGATTGGTGAGCGGGTCCGCCGCCCCTCAGCTTGCACCCTGGGCCGCTGTCGGCGGGGACATGGTCGGCGGATGGGCGTTCGCGTATCTCGGCGGCATCATCGGCAATATCGTGTGCCGTTGATGAAACCTTCGACCGCAATCTTCGGTGGGCTGATCTTCGGCGGCTTCGGCGTCTTCACCGCGGCGTGGACCGCGCTTTTCATACTCCGCGGCGAGCTACTCAATGCAGTAGTGGCGCTGGGAGTCTCGGCGTTCTGCTTCGGGTTGATAATTCCGATGTTCGCGGTCGTTCCCGGAAACGTGGCACCACGCGTAGACGTAGACGACGTAGGAACCACATTCCGGCCCGACCGCGCTGTCGACCTTCCCATTCAGATTGCACTGGTCGGCGTCGTGATTGCCGCTGCGGTTTATACGATCTTCGCGCCCGCGGGGATGGTGACCATTCCGGTACCGCCGGTCATGCGGTACTGGCTTCCGTTCACTTCTGGTGTGGTCTTGTTGATCAGCGTTCGGTACGTTTGGCGAAACTTTCGGCGGGGCAGCATCAGTTACCTGCGCCTGACGCCGTCCGGATTCGAGTTCGCTCAGGACTGGCGTCCGCAGTACGGTGACTGGGATCAGGTGAAGGACGTGACCGAAGAGGCGCCTGGGCAACAGGCACCCACGCCAGGTTTTGTCGTCTGCGTCATGTCCGACGACAGCGCCCCTTCGGTGGCGGCGCGCTCATACACACCAAATGGCAGGGCATTGCGTGAACTGATTCGGTTCTATTGGAAGCATCCAGAATCGCGCGATGAACTCACCGACGGCCGAGCGGTCGAGCGCCTCGCGCAGAGCCTGGCCTAGCTACTTCGCCAGCGCCACAGACGCTTCCGCGGTGTAGCAGAGGAAGGTCAGCGTCTCCTGCAGATACAGCTCGACGGACTCCGCGTTGTGCGACAGGTAGCCGATGCACACGTCGGTTCCCAGCTGCAGATCGAAATCGCCACCGCGCGTGGACAATACGAACGCGCCATCGATGGCGGGCGCCCAGATGATCTCGCCGTCAACCAGCCGGTTGAGGTGCTCGCGAATCGGATAGCCGTGCTCGGTCGTCTCGCTGACCTCGGTGTACACGTCGGCCGACAGCAGCACCGAATACGGCCCGTCGACACCGGCCAGTCGCAGCTCGGTCAGCGCCTGGGAAATGACGTCCGGGATCTCGCGGACATCGCTCGGCAGCGCCAGCGCAGGATTGTTGCTGCAGGCCCGGATACCCTCGATCGACGCTGCCCCGTAACCCTCGAAGATCGCCCGGTCCTCGACGAAGGCCAGTCTCTTCGCAGCCTCCTTGACCGGATCCCAATCCGAGTCCTGCGAGCCACGCTCGACATCGTCGATCGCGGTGCGGTTCAACGTGAACGGCACCCGCAGGCGCACGAGTGGTTTGCTCTCCCGCAGGTGCGCCACCACGCCCTCGCCCGGTGGGGACACATCGCGGAGGTGGCCGGTGCTGACCGCCGCCGTCACCGGACCTCCCGGCTCGCTGACATCGACGACGCGCCGCCCGGCGATGTGCCGTTTGAACGTTCGGGTCGCCTCCAACTCGATTTCGTCCCAGGCGGCTTCGGTGACCGGAGCGAGCTCGCGATACAGGTTGTTCATCAACGCGTTCCTTTCAGGCTGCCGATGCGCAGCGCGCCGTCGCGAACGGGCATGCTAGCGGTTGGCTGGTCTTCCTCGGCCTCCGAATCCGGAAGCGGAGGAGGGTCATTGAGAAAATCGACGATCGGTGTGAAGAATTTCCCGCCGGTGATCGCAGTGGAGAACTCCAGGATGTGGTCGGTGTTGCCCGGCGGATCACCGAGGAACATGTTGGAAAGCATCTGCTCGGTTACCGCGGCCGTTCGGGAGTAACCGATGAAGTACGTACCGTATTCGTCTTTTCCGATCTCACCGAACGGCATGTTGTGACGCACGATCTTCAGTTCGGTGCCGTCCTCGTCCTCGATGACGTTCAGTGCGATGTGCGAGTTCGCCGGCTTGACGTCGTCCGCCATCTCGATGTCCTCGAGCTTGCTGCGGCCGATCACCAGTTCCTGCTCGGTGACCGACAACGAATCCCACGACGACATGTCGTGTACGTACTTCTGCACGTGCACATAGCAGCCACCGGCGAACTGGGGATCCTCATCGCTGATCTCGGTGGCGGACACCGCAAGTGGACCATCTGGGTTCTCGGTGCCGTCGACGAACCCAAGTAGATCGCGGTTGTCGAAGAAGCGGAATCCGTGCGTCTCGTCGACGACGGTGACAGCGCCCAGCGCCTTGACGATCCGGCCCGCCAACTCGAAACACATGTCCATCGACATCGCCTTGATGTGCAACAACAGGTCCCCTGGCGTCGACGGCGCGTGATGACGTGGGCCGGACAACTCGATGAAGGGGGTCAACTCCGCCGGCCGCGGCCCCGAGAAGAGCCGGTCCCAAGCGTCCGAGCCGATCGACGTCACCACCGACAGGTGCTTGTCGGGGTCGCGGAAACCGACCGCGCGCACCAGTCCGGCGATATCTTCTAGCCCGTCGTGCACGGCCGCCTCGCCGCCGTCGTCGATGGTCAGCACCAGGAAGATGGCCGCGGGTGTGAGCGGCGCCGTGACCGGCTGCGGCAGTGGTGCGGGCACCTTACGACCCTAATTCAAGATCGGCGGCGATGATCGGAGAAGATGAACAACCATGTCGGCAAGTCCGCAGGGCCTGTGTGAGTTCATCGACGCTTCGCCGTCGCCGTTCCATGTCTGCGAGACGGCGGCCCACCGATTGCGGGCCGCCGGCTTCACCGAGCTGAACGAAGGCGATGCCTGGCAAGCCGAGGGCCGGTTCTTCACGCTGCGGGCGGGTTCGTTGGTCGCCTGGAAGACCGAGACCGGCCCGTCGGCGCCTTTTCGGATCGTCGGCGGCCACACCGACAGCCCGAATCTGCGCGTCAAACAGCATCCCGACCGCTTCGTCTCGGGCTGGCAGGTCGTCGCGCTGCAGCCGTACGGCGGGGCGTGGCTCAACTCGTGGCTGGACCGTGACCTCGGTATCAGCGGACGGCTATCCGTCCGCGCCGGCGACGCGATCGAGCACCACCTGATCCGCATCGACGAGCCGATCTTGCGCGTACCGCAGCTGGCCATCCATCTCGCCGAGGACCGCAAATCGGTGTCGCTGGACCCACAACGTCACGTCAACGCCGTGTGGGGCGTCGGCAACGGGACCCGGTCCTTCCTCGGCTACGTCGCCGAACGCGCCGGCGTCGCCCTGTCCGACGTCCTGGGCGCGGACCTGATGACCCACGACCTCACCCCGTCGACCCTCGCGGGTGCCGGAAACGAACTTCTCAGCGCGCCGCGGCTGGACAACCAGGCGACCTGCTACGCCGGCCTCGAGGGCTTCCTCGCCGCCGAGCCGCGCGGCCATGTGCCCGTGCTCGCGCTGTTCGATCACGAAGAGGTCGGCTCGCAGTCCGACCACGGTGCCCAATCCGAGCTGCTGCTCACCGTGTTGGAACGCATCACGCTGGCCGCCGGCGGTGGTCGCGAGGAATTCCTGCGCCGGATGCCAAGCTCCCTGGTGGCGTCGGGCGACATGGCCCATGCCACGCACCCGAACTACCCCGAACGTCACGAACCCGGCCACCTCATCGAGGTCAACGCTGGACCCGTGCTCAAGGTGCAGCCGAACCTGCGCTACGCGACCGACGGGCGTACCGCGGCGGCGTTCGCACTCGCGTGCGCTCAGGCCGATGTGCCGTTGCAGCGCTACGAACATCGGGCAGATCTGCCGTGCGGTTCCACGATCGGACCGATGACGTCGGCGCGCACCGGCATCCCGACAGTCGACGTGGGTGCCGCCCAGTTGGCCATGCATTCGGCACGTGAAGTGATGGGCGCCCACGACGTCGCGGCGTACGCCGCTGCGCTGCAAGCGTTTTTGTCGCCGGGCTGACCATTGGACTTCGCGCCCGCGGCGTCGATTCTGCGCGACGAACGGTTACCCGCGCGGGTACGCAACTTGCTCAACGTCGAGGCCGATACAAGGACGGCATGCTGTCGCCGGTGCTCGTGTTCGGGCTGGCGGTCGCGGTCGATCTCGAGGAGGAGAGGTCGCCGATGGCGGCGATCGGCGCGGCCATTCCCGAGATCGCGATCGGCCTCGTCGCCGGCCTGGCGGTCGGCGCGGTGCTGGCCGGACTCGCCAACGTCGCCGAACGCCGGAACCTGATGACCGACCAATCCCGGCGGATCTGCTGGTGGTCGCGCCGCTGCTGGTGTGGTTCGCGTTCGGCGGCATCGGCACGATCGCCCTGATGTACGGCGGCATCACCGCCCGCATGGTGGTGTTCTGTGTCGTGGTGCTGACGGTGCTGCGACTGATCCCGGTGCTGTTGGCGATGATCGGGTCTCGGTTCAGCTTGTCGGAGAAGCTCCTGCTCGGCTGGCTCGGGCCGCGCGGCACCACCTCGATCGTGTTCGGGCTGCTGGCGTTCAACGCACTCGAAGGCACCGCCGAGCGGCACGCGCGTACGAACGAGCCAACGCGCGGAAGCCGGCCCCGGCACCGGAACCTAGTCAGCCGCCACCAGGTCGTAGCGGATGACGTTCTCCACGACGACGCCGTCGCGGGCGCGGACCCGGTCCAGCCCGCGGATCGCGATCGGACCCTCCGGCCCGGTGCCCTGGCCGACGTAGTGCAGATACACCAGCTGTTCCCCGGGGGCCTCGCCGTCGATCGTCGCGCTGTCCAGCAGCTCCAGTCGCAGGTCGGGTACGGCGGTGATGAGCTCGACGATCTTCGCGGTGTAGGCCTCGCGACCGTGCACCGGCTTCGGCTCGCCCTGCCAGTAGCCGACGATGTCGTCGGCCAGGATGTCGCCGATGCGCGACTCGTCAGGTGCCGCCCAGAACGCGGCCCACATCTCGGAACTGAACTTCGGTTGGGTTTGGGTCTCGGTCATGGACCAAGCGTGCGGGGTGAACGCGGCGCCGCTCAATTACGCCGGACGTAAGCGCCCTTGTCACCCGGCTGCTCTAGGGTCAGCCCCATGGCACTCAAGGTGGAGATGATCACGTTCGACTGCGCCGACCCCGACGCCCTCGCCGACTGGTGGGCGCGCGCCGCGGGAGGCGACGTAAATGCCGTTGCACCAGGTGAATTCGTCATGGTCACCAACGAAGGCCGGCCGGCTCTGGGCTTTCAGCGCGTGCCCGATCCGACACCGGGCAAGAACAAGGTCCACCTGGACTTCCACGCCGCCGACAAGGAGGCCGAAGTGGCGCGGCTGATCGGCCTCGGCGCGCGGGAGACGGCGCGGAACAGCTTCGGGCCGGAGTTCGATTGGGTCGTGATGGCCGACCCCGAAGGCAACGCCTTCTGCGTCGCGGGCGGCTGACGGCGTTTCCACCAGCTCGCAAACTAGACTGGCCGGGTGACGTCGGAGCTAACCCACGGCTTGAATATCACTGACACCGTCGAACACGCCACAGCCACACCCGACCAGCCCCAGCCGCACCGCGAGCTGGGCCTCAAGGACGACGAGTACCAGCGGATCCGCGAGATCCTCGGCCGTCGGCCCACTGACGCTGAGCTGGCGATGTACTCGGTGATGTGGAGCGAACACTGCTCCTACAAGTCGTCGAAGGTGCACCTGCGCTACTTCGGCGAGACCACCACCGAGGCGATGCGCGACGGGTTGCTTGCGGGCATCGGTGAGAACGCCGGCGTGGTGGACGTCGGCGACGGATGGGCGGCCACCTTCAAGGTGGAGTCCCACAACCACCCGTCCTACATCGAGCCCTATCAGGGCGCGGCCACCGGTGTCGGCGGCATCGTGCGCGACATCATGGCCATGGGCGCGCGCCCGGTGGCGGTGATGGACCAGCTGCGATTCGGCGCGGCCGACGCAATGGACACCCGCCGCGTCGTCGACGGCGTGGTGCGCGGCATCGGCGGGTACGGCAACTCGCTGGGCCTGCCGAACATCGGCGGTGAGACCGTGTTCGACGCCTCCTACGCGGGCAACCCATTGGTGAACGCCCTGTGCGTGGGGGTGCTCCGAAAGGAAGACCTGCATCTGGCGTTCGCCTCGGGGACCGGCAACAAGATCATCCTGTTCGGTGCGCGCACCGGGCTCGACGGCATCGGCGGCGTGTCCGTGCTGGCGTCGGACACTTTCGGCGGCGACGAGAGCGGCGCCCCAGGGCGCAAGAAGCTGCCCTCGGTGCAGGTCGGTGACCCCTTCATGGAGAAGGTCCTCATCGAGTGCTGTCTCGAGTTGTACGCCCAGGACCTGGTGGTCGGTATTCAGGATCTCGGTGGTGCCGGATTGTCCTGCGCCACATCGGAACTCGCATCAGCTGGTGACGGTGGTATGCGGATCGAGCTGGATACCGTCCCGCTGCGCGCCGCGAACATGACGCCTGCGGAAATCCTGTCCAGCGAGTCCCAGGAGCGCATGTGCGCGGTGGTCACACCCGACAACGTCGAGGCGTTCATGGCGGTCTGCCGCAAGTGGGACGTGCTGGCCACGGTCATCGGTGAGGTCACCGACGGGGACCGCCTCGAAATCACCTGGCACGGTGAGACTGTCGTCGACGTACCGCCGCGCACCGTCGCACACGAGGGACCTGTCTATGAGCGCCCGGTTGAGCGCCCCGACAGCCAGGACGCACTGAACGCCGACACGTCCGCGAAACTGCCACGGCCCTCAACCGGTGAGGAGCTACGCGCGACGCTCTTCGCGATGCTCGGCAGCCCGCACCTGTGTAGCCGGGCCTACATCACCGAGCAGTACGACCGCTACGTCCGCGGCAACACGGTTCTGGCCGAAAACGCCGACGGTGGAGTGCTACGCATCGACGAGACGACCGGCCGGGGCCTTGCGATCTCGACCGACGCGTCGGGCCGCTACACCGCGCTCGACCCGTATACCGGTGCGCAACTCGCGCTGGCCGAGGCGTACCGCAACGTCGCGGTCACCGGCGCCACACCGGTGGCGGTCACCAACTGCCTCAACTTCGGCTCGCCCGAAGATCCGGGAGTCATGTGGCAGTTCAGCCAGGCTGTCCGCGGCCTCGCCGATGGTTGTGCCGCCCTTGGCATTCCGGTCACCGGCGGTAACGTCAGCTTTTACAACCAGACCGGAACCACACCGATTCTGCCGACCCCGGTCGTCGGTGTGCTCGGCGTCATCGACGACGTGAAGCGTCGCATCCCGACCGGGCTTGGCACCGAACCCGGCGAAACCCTGATCCTGCTCGGCGACACCCGCGACGAGTTCGACGGCTCGATCTGGGCGCAGGTCACCGGTGACCATTTGGGCGGTCTGCCGCCAACGGTCGACCTGGACCGGGAGAAGCTACTCGCCGACGTGTTGGCCGCGGCGTCGCGTGACGGGCTGGTGTCGGCAGCGCACGATCTGTCCGAGGGCGGGCTCATCCAGGCCGTGGTCGAGGCCGCGTTGACCGGCGAAACCGGTTGCCGCATCGTCATTCCGGAGAGTGCAGATCCCTTCGTCACCTTGTTCTCCGAGTCGACGGGCCGGGTTCTCGTGGCGGTGCCACGGACCGAGGAGAGCCGCTTCGTCGCCATGTGTGAGGCGCGCGGACTACCCGCTACCCGCATCGGCGTCGTCGACCCGGGACCGCAGTCCGGAGAAGCCGCAGTCGAGGTGCAGGGCCTGTTCACGACAAGTTTGGAGGACCTGCGAAGCACGTCGGAGGGCGTGCTTCCCGGGTTGTTCGGGTGATTGCGCAGACCCGCGAACGACACCGCCTTTATGTCTGGGCATGGAGCCTGGTCCGGCTCGACTTCGTCGGGATCGCTTTTGGTGCACTGTTTTTCTGCCTGTCACTGACACCCTCGTTATTGCCGAGAGACTGGCTTTTCCAGGGTCTCATCGGCGGGGTGAGCGCGGCCATCGGCTACGCCACCGGTGTGTTCGCCTGGAGGTTGTTCCGCCGCTTCGTGATTCGCCGACGCAAGGGTTGGCCGCCGTCGAGGCGGGTGCAGTACGTGTTCAAGACCGCGACGGTGGTGCTCGCGATCGCGGCGTGTGTGCTGATGCTGATCCCGGCCGCACAATGGCAGCGTCAGGTGTCGGCGGTGGTGGGTATCGAAGGGCCGACAACGCTCGGATACCTGAGGACACTGATCATCGCGGTGCTGGCGGGTGGCGCGTGCGTGGGCGCCACTCGGGTGCTGATCGACTTGATCAAGTCGATGGCGCGGTTCTTCATCCGGCGTTGGCGACTCAACGACGAGGTCGCCTTGTTCATCGGCACCGCGATCGTCGTCGTGCTGACGATCACGCTGATCAACGGTGTCCTCGTCCGGGGCTTTCTCACCGCGTCAAACCGGGTGTTCCAGCCGCAGAACTTCACCACGCGGCCCGGGGTTGTCCAGCCGCTGGACCCCGAAAAGTCCGGCAGTCCAGACTCTTTCGCGCCATGGGACACACTGGGATATCAGGGCCGCAATTTCGTCGCGAACGGACCCGACGCCGCGGAGCTGACCGCACTCAACGGTCGGCCCGCCAAGGAGCCCATCCGCGCCTATGTCGGCCTGCAGACCGCCGACACCGACGAACAGCGAATGGCGGTGTTGCTCAGCGAATTGGAGCGCACCGGAGCGTTCGAGCGCAAGCTGCTGGTGATCATCCCGACCACCGGCACCGGGTGGATCAACCCGGTCGCCGCACGGTCGCTGGAGATGATGTACAACGGCGACACCGCGCTGGTCGGCTCGCAGTATTCGTATCTGCCGAGCTGGATCTCGTTCCTGGGTGACCAGCAGAAGTCCATGGAATCCGGCCGCATGATGATCGACGCCATTCACGAACGCTGGGCGAAGCTGCCACCGGACCGGAGGCCGAAGCTGGTGCTCTACGGCGAAAGCCTCGGCTCGATGGCCGGCCAGGGCGCGTTCGAGTGGTTACCCGATATCGCCGAAATGGGCTTCTCGTCGGTGCTGTGGGTCGGCCCGCCGAACGCCAGTCCGCTGTGGAGCGCGATCACCGAGCGTCGCGATCCGGGTACTCCTGAGGTCCGGCCGCGCTACGACAACGGCCGGACAGTGCGGTTCTCCGAGGCCACCGACGCCCAACAGATCGCTGCTGAAGGGGAAAAGCCCTGGGAGGGAACGCGTGTGCTGTTCATGCAGCACCCGTCGGATCCGGTCGTGTGGTGGTCGGAGGACCTCCTTTTCAGCAGGCCCGACTGGCTGCGGGAACCCCCGGGCCGTGACCGCACGGCGTCGATGCGGTGGTATCCGATCATCACGTTCTGGCAGGTCGCCGTCGACATGACCAACGCCGGGTCGGTGCCGGCCGGGCACGGGCACAACTACGGCGACTATGTGCTGGACGGCTGGGCCGCCGTCGCGCCGCCCGACGGCTGGACGCGAGAGGACACCCACCGGATCCGCGTCGCGCTCCAGAAGTCCGAAGCCCAAGACGGCCCCGAATACTAGTGCGCACCAAGCAACGTTCGGCGGTTGAAGCGTTGGGCCTGGCGGCCATCCTCGTGGGGTGGAGCCTGGTGGCGCCTCGGTTGCCGTCGCGCTGGCACCCCGCCGCGCACGCCATCGCCGGCGCCGCACTGGTTGCCCTGACGCGCGCGCCCGTCGGCTTCCGGCATTCGGGCTCGGGTCTGCGGTTCGGCCTCGGCGCGGCCGCCCCTGTCGTGCTCGGTGTCGCGGCGGCGACGGCGTTGCCTCGGGTGCGGCAGCAGATGGCCGACCGGGACCTGCCCGATGGTGCACTCCGTTGGCTGTTGCTCGGTATCCCGCTGGGCACGGTGTGGTCGGAGGAGGCCGCCTTCCGCGGTGCACTCGGCACCGTCGCCGCGCAGGCGTTCGGGACCAGCGGCGGCCGGTTCCTACAGGCGGTGGCCTTCGGGTTGTCGCACATCACCGATGCCCGAAGGACCGGGGAGCCCGTTGTTCCCACGGTGCTGGTCACCGGACTGGCCGGCTGGGTGTTCGGCTGGCTGTACGAGCGCTCGGGCAGCCTGATCGGCCCGATGCTGGCGCACCTGGCGATCAACGAATCTGGTGCGGTGGCAGCAGTGGCAGTGCAAAATAGCCGTGCACGTGCGGTTTCTCTGTGATAGTGGCCTATGGCCATCACCCGGGCCGCATTCGTCGCCGCAGTCGGCATCGTCGCCGGCTCAGCGTTCGCGGTCTGCTCATCACCGGTCGCCGTGGCGACTCCGTTGACCGACGGCCTGTACCGGCTGAGCTTCGCGGGCACCGAACCAAGTGACTTCGACTATCCGGAGCCACGCGGTCCCTACACCTGGCTTTTGGCAATTCGCTCGGCTTGCCCGCCCGCCGGCTGCGTCGCGACGGCGACCAACGTCGGCGGCGTATCGACAACCTACGTCTTCCGCGAAAGCGGTGGCCGGTACATTTCCAGCCAGCCACAAGGGTTCGCGTGCGAGGGCAAAAAGACCGCGGGCATTTCGACGATGTCCTTCTCTCGGTCGGGGACCTCGCTGAGCGGTGAGCTGGTCGAGTCGGCGTCGCCGTGCCAGCCGATCTCGCGGTCGTTCACCGCGGCCCGCGAGGGTGACCTGCCGTCAGGCGTGACCGTGGCGGACCCCAATTCCGTCTGACACGAATCGAATTGCGTATCGTCTGCCCATGACTGACAGATCCGCATCGCGCACCTTCGTCGTCACCGGCGCAGCGTCAGGCATCGGCCTGGCCACCGCTCGGCGACTGCTGGCCGAGGGCGGCACCGTCGTCGGCACCGATCTGGCCGCCCCCACCGAGGAGCTGGGTGGCCGATTCACCTTCGTCGCAGCCGACGTCGCCGACGAAGCGGCGGTCGCCGAGGTGTTCGCCGCGGTTCCCGGCCGCGTCGACGGAGTGGTCCACTCCGGAGGTGTTGCGGGCGGAGGACCGGTGCACCTGCTTCCCAAAGAGGAGTGGGAGCGGGTGATCTCGATCAACCTCACCGGCACGTTCCTGGTCGCGAAGGCCGCACTGGCCAAGATGATCGAGCAGCCGAGGGTCGACGGTGAGCGTGGGTCGATCGTCACGCTCGCCAGCGTCGAGGGCCTCGAAGGCACTGCCGGTGGTAGCGCCTACAACGCGTCCAAGGGCGGTGTCGTCCTTCTGACGAAGAACATCGCACTGGACTACGGCCCCAGCGGTATCCGCGCCAACGCCATCTGCCCCGGCTTCATCGACACGCCGATGCTCAACGCTGTGATGGGACTCGAGGGCATGGCGGGCCCGTTGCAGTCGATCACCGACGAACACGCTCTGCAGCGCAGGGGCCGACCCGATGAAATCGCCGCGATGGCAGCGTTTTTGGTATCCACCGACGCGTCGTTCGTCACCGGACAGGCGATCGCGGTCGACGGTGGCTACACGGCGGGCCGCGATCACGGCGTCGTCAAGATGTTCGGCTTTCCCGACTGAGCTACACGTCCCGGATATCCGCGGTCAGTTGGTGCGGTTCGGTGTCCTGATCGTCGATACCGAAACTGATGATCCGCGTTGGGGTGACGCGGATGATCGCGGTATCCAGATGGTCGCCCGCCGCACTCTGCGATGGTGCGATCACGGCCTGTTCGGCGGTGCCGCGAATCTCGAGGCAACGCACCCGCCACGGGTCGCGTGACGCGATGTCGTCGACGACGAACGCAACTCGGTCGTTGTGCGCGATGTTGCGATACTTCTGGCTCTTGGACATCTGATAACCGGCGATGTCGATCGTCCCGAGCTGCTCGTTGTAGGTGAATCCGACCGGACTGTTCTGCGGTGTCCCGTTGCGCTGAATGGTGGCCAACCGACCCAGGTCGGCCCGCCGAAGATATTCGATCTCATGTGATTTGAACGTCATGCCTGCGAACGTAAAACCTCAACAAATGTTGATGTCAAAGCTCACGGGTTGATGGTCAGCTCGCCGACCTGCCTGCCCCACACGTAGTCGATCAGGATCGGCTGCCCGACTTCGGCGTGGTTGTAGGGCGCGATGCTGGCGCCGGTGTCCATCACCAGGTACGGCGCGGGCCACAACTCGCGGGAGATCTTCTGCCAGCAGCCCGGACGACCCTCCGGGCCGCCCCTCGCGTTCACGCGCGGCAGGTTGTCGGGGTAGATGTACGGGTTGCCCGCGCCCGCGAACGTGCCCGACGATGTCGCAAGCGAGTAGCCGTTTCCGCCCAGCGTCTCGGCGACCTTCTTCTCGATCTCGTCGTAGTTCCGGAGCGTGCAGAACAGTTGGGGGCTGTAGTAGTCGAACAGTTTGGACGTAGGGATCAGATCCGCGGCGCCACGCACGAAGTACGGTCCACCGCGACTCAGACTGTCGGCAGCGGGGTCGGCGAAACCCAGCGCGGCGATCAACGCGGCGTCGATGTCGTCCCACTGCGCGTTGAACGTGCGCGCGGTGGTGACCGCGTTCTCCAGGCCGTCCCACAGATCCGGTGACGCATCGGCGTACACGTCGACCAGACCCGCCACCAACCTGGTGTCCTCGCGGATCTGCGGCATTCGCGCATTGAGGTCGTCGAGGATGGTGTTGCCGTTCGACAGCGACTCACCGAACCGGTCACCCAGGCCCGTCAACGCCTCGGCCGTGGCGGTCAGTGTCTGGTTCAGCTTGATCGGGTCGACCTGCTCGGCAAGTGACAGCACCGTCTCGAACAAGGTGTTGAACTCGGTGCTCACCGAGGACACCTGGATCACGTCGCTGCTCGAAACACGTTCTCTAGATGGCTCTTCCGGTGATCTGAACGACACGTACTTGTTGCCGAAGACGGTGGTGGCCTGCACGTCGGCGATCACATTGGCCGGAATGAGTTCGATGTATTCGGGGTCGACGTCGAGGGACAGCTGCGCCTTCGCGGTGCCATCCACCTCGACGGTGCCGATGCGCGCGACCCGGCCGATCTCCACGCCGTTGTAGGTCACCTTCGCGCCGGGTTCGACGACCAGACCAGATCGCGACGAGACCAACGTGAGTGGTGTGGACGGCATGAAGTCGCCCCGGAACTGCAGGTAGATCAGGCCCGCGGCAACCGCGGCGATCACCACCAAGATCGCGCCCGCCGTCCGGTAGGGCGGATTGTGGCGGTCGACAAACACTTTGAGAATCTAAAGTATGTCCACCTCTCGTAGGGCCGATCCGGCAATGACGCGTGCTGCGGTTTCGGCCGTCGCCGCGTGGCTGCGCGACGACGGCGAACCCGCTCCTGCGCGCGCCGAACTCGCCGAGGCGGTGCGATTGACCGCTCGCACGCTCGCCGCACTCGCGCCGGGCAACAGCGTCGAGGTCCGGGTCCCGCCATTTGTTGCGGTGCAATGTATTTCAGGGCCGGCGCACAGGCGAGGGAATCCGCCCAACGTAGTGGAGACCGACCCGCGGACCTGGCTGCTGCTCGCGACGGGCCTGCTGGACGTGGCGGACGCCACGGCAGGCGGGCTGTTGACGTCGTCCGGGGCGCGCGCCGGCGAGGTCGCGGCGTGGCTGCCACTGGTCCGTCTCGACGGTTAGCTTCGCCACACGTCCGCCTGAGCCGATGCTCAGGCCTGCACCACCGTCGCGCATCCGTGACCTGGTGGTTTGCCGATTGGAGACGCTATGTGAGGAATTTCTCGACCCGTAGAAGCCGTTCTTTTCTGTGCGCGACATCGTCGGTGTCTTCCTTGATTAACCGGTGATGACCGTAGACTGAACTCGTCTACCCACACCGCCCTGGGAGCAGCCATATCGTGACCGGCCCGCAGACCGATCAAGAACCCCGCGAAGAATGTGGCGTATTCGGCGTCTGGGCGCCGGGTGAAGAAGTCGCCAAACTCACCTATTACGGCCTCTACGCGCTGCAGCACCGCGGCCAGGAAGCCGCAGGCATCGCCGTCGCCGACGGCTCCCAGGTGCTGGTATTCAAGGATTTGGGCCTGGTCAGCCAGGTGTTCGACGAGCAGACGCTGGCGGCCATGGAAGGCCACGTCGCCGTCGGACACTGCCGATACTCGACCAGCGGATCCACGACTTGGGAGAATGCCCAGCCGGTGTTCCGCAACACCGCGGCCGGCACGGGCGTCGCGCTCGGCCACAACGGCAACCTGGTCAATGCCGCCGACCTGGCCACCCGGGCCCGCGAGGCGGGTCTGCTCGGCACCCGCGGCGCCCCGGCCGCCACCACCGACTCCGACATTCTCGGCGCACTGCTGGCCCACGGCGCCGCCGACGCGACCCTGGAACAGGCCGCACTCGAGCTGCTGCCGACCGTGCGCGGCGCGTTCTGTCTCACCTTCATGGACGAGAACACCCTCTATGCGGCCCGCGACCCCTACGGCGTGCGGCCGCTGTCGTTGGGGCGACTGGACCGCGGCTGGGTCGTTGCCTCCGAGACGGCGGCTCTCGACATCGTCGGCGCCTCGTTCGTCCGCGACATCGAGCCCGGTGAGTTGCTGGCCATCGACGCCGACGGTGTCCGATCGACGCGCTTCGCCAACCCCGAGCCCAAGGGTTGTGTCTTCGAGTACGTGTACCTGGCCCGGCCCGACAGCAACATCGCGGGCCGCTCGGTGCATGCCGCTCGCGTCGATATCGGCCGCCGGCTGGCCCGTGAGATGCCCGTCGAAGCCGACCTGGTGATCGGCGTGCCGGAATCGGGCACCCCGGCGGCCGTCGGTTACGCGCAGGAGTCCGGCATTCCGTACGGGCAGGGCCTGATGAAGAACGCTTACGTCGGGCGCACGTTCATCCAGCCGTCGCAGACCATCCGCCAGCTCGGTATCCGCCTCAAGCTCAATCCGCTGAAGGAAGTGATCCGAGGTAAGCGGCTGATCGTCGTCGACGACTCCATCGTCCGCGGCAATACGCAGCGGGCGTTGATCCGCATGTTGCGGGAGGCCGGCGCCGTCGAGGTGCATGTGCGCATCGCATCGCCGCCCGTGAAGTGGCCGTGCTTCTACGGCATCGACTTCGCGACGCCTGCCGAGCTGATCGCCAACGCCGCGAGCACCGAAGGTGATGCCGACGAACTGCTCGAGGGTGTCCGCCATGCCATCGGCGCCGACACGCTGGGCTACATCTCGCAGCGCGGAATGATCGCCGCCACCGAACAACCCGCGTCGCGGCTGTGCTCGGCGTGCTTCGACGGTAACTACCCGATCGAGTTGCCGGGCGAAACGGCGTTGGGCAAGAACGTCATCGAGCACATGCTGGCGACCGCGGCCCGCACCGGGCTGCCGCTGCAGGCCGACAACGACAACGTCTCGGCGCTTCGGCGTCCTTGACGGCTCGGCCCTCGTGGCGTCCTTGACGGCTCGGCCGCCGTGCAGACCCTAATCGGCCGGGCGGCCGACGTGTGCCCAGTTCGGATCGCTCGCCAGCGGGCCATGACTCATTGCATCGGCGACCGCATCGCGATACCCGGTCAGTCCGCCCGGCGGCGGCCCGATGACGGCGTCGATGTCATGCTCACTCATCACCGCGTCGACCTCCAGCGATTCGATCAACGGCCGCGCCAGGCCCGGCGGCATAGGCGTGACGAGACCGATCCACAAGCTGGCGATCGTCGGCGTCAGGAACGGGATCGCGATGATGATTCGCGGCCGCAGACCGGCCACCTGCGCGTACACCTGCATGGCGTCGCCGTATTCGAGCACGTCGGGGCCGCCGATGTCCCACGCGCGTGACGCGGGCATCTCGGCGGTGGCCGCTTCGGCAAGGTAGTAGAGGACGTCGTCGATCGCGATGGGCTGGATCTTGTTGTGCACCCACTTCGGCGTCGTCATCGCCGGCAGACGGTTGGTGATGTGGCGCATCATCTCAAACGACGCCGAGCCGGCACCGACCACGATCCCGGCCTGGAACACGACCGTCTCGATGCCGGAGTCCAGCAGGATGTCCCCGACCGCCACTCGTGACCGGAGGTGCGGTGACAACTCCGCGCCCGAGGGGTGCAGCCCGCCCAGGTACACGAACCGCTGCACGCCGGCCTGCTGTGCCGCTGCGACGACGTTACGGGCCGACTCCGCCTCCGCAGCAACGAAATCCTTCGATGTGCCCATCGAGTGCACCAGGTAATAGACGACATCGACGCCGTCGAACGCGTCGCGCAGCGAGTCGGCGTCACCGAGATCGCCGCGCGCGACCTCGACCTTGTCCCGCCATGGCCGGTCCGCCAGCTTGTCGGGCTGGCGGGCCAAGGCTCGCACTGGATGGCCGCGGCCGAGCAGTCGCGGCACCAGTCGGCCACCGATATAACCGGTGGCGCCGGTCACCAGGCAACGGGGCTTGTCATTGGGCATCAACGCATAATGGCCGTTCTCGGCGCGGGGCAAACCTAGATGGGGCAGCCGGGCGGCGGCGGGACGTCGACGGACAGCGGGGTGCCCGCCGGCTGGATGTAGTCCACCCACAGCACCACGGGAACAGGGCCCAGGTTGCGGCCGTTGTGGGCATGGTCCGGACCGGACCCTTCGGTCACCGGAGCGCCGGCCGGATCGACCACGTCCTTGCAGTCCGGCATCGTCCGCGTCAGAGTGCCTTCCTTGACGATGCCGAACACCCGGCCGTCGTGATAGTGCCAGCCGGTACTGCCGCCGGGCGCGATGGTGATCCTGCGGGTGATGTAGTCGACGCCGTCGACCGTCGACTGATTGATGACCACCGAATCGACGTTGACTGCCGGGGTCGCGACAGCCGCGGGGGCCACCAGGGCGGCGACGGCCGTCAGAAGTACGGGCAGAGCTGCCGTACACCAGCGAACAAGTTTCATGGTCGGTCACATTCTCATACTCGGCGGCCCGTCCGTGAGCGATCGGACTGAATGCCGATCGGGAGGACAATCAACCTCGCGCAGTCATCACCGGTAGCCTTGTGCGCGATGACCGAACGCGCCGAACCTGTCGGCATCTCCTACGCGTCGGCCGGGGTCGACATCGAAGCCGGTGACCGCGCCGTCGAACTTCTGAAACCGCTGGCCAAGAAGGCCACCAGGCCTGAAGTGCGGGGCGGTCTAGGCGGCTTCGCGGGGCTCTTTGCGCTGCGCAGCTATCGGGAACCCTTGCTGGCGTCATCCACCGACGGTGTCGGTACCAAGCTTGCGGTCGCCCAGGCGATGGACAAGCACGACACCGTCGGCATCGACCTCGTCGCGATGGTCGTCGACGATCTCGTCGTCTGCGGCGCCGAACCGCTGTTCCTGCAGGACTACATCGCCGTCGGACGCACTGTTCCGGAACGGATCTCCGAGCTGGTCTCGGGCATCGCCAACGGCTGCGTGATGGCCGGCTGCGCGCTGCTGGGTGGAGAGACCGCCGAACATCCTGGCCTCATGGCGCCCGACCACTATGACATCTCGGCCACCGGTGTCGGGGTCGTGGAGGCCGACGACGTACTGGGACCGGATCGGGTCAAGCCCGGCGACGTGCTCATCGGGATGTCCTCGACCGGTCTGCACTCCAACGGCTACTCACTGGCCCGCAAGGTCCTGCTGGAGATCGATCGGATGAACCTCGCCGGACACGTCGAGGAGTTCGGGCGCACACTCGGCGAGGAGCTACTCGAGCCGACTCGTATCTACGCCAAGGACTGCCTTGCGCTGATCGCCGAAACGCAGGTCCGCACCTTCTGCCACGTGACCGGTGGCGGGCTGGCCGGCAACCTCGAACGGGTCGTCCCGCCCGGACTCACGGCCGAAATCGACCGTGGCACATGGACTCCCGCGCCTGTGTTCACGATGATCGCGCAGCGGGGCCGGGTTGAGCGGGTCGAGATGGAAAAAACGTTCAACCTCGGCGTCGGGATGATCGCCGTCGTCGCGCCGGAGGACACCGATCGCGCGCTGGCTGTGCTGACGGCCCGTCATCTGAACTGCTGGACGCTGGGTACCGTCACCAAGGGCGGTAAGGACAGCCCACGAGCCAAGCTCGTGGGCCAGCACCCGCGCTTCTAGGGCTTAACGACGCCAGTCGTCATCGTCGGCCACGTCATCGTCGGCCAACCTGTCGGTGCCGTTGAGATCGTCGGCGCCCGCCAGTTCGCGCTGGAGGCGGTCGAAATCGGTCTGCGGTGAGCTGTACTTGAGCTCACGAGCAACCTTGGTCTGCTTTGCCTTTGCCCGGCCGCGGCCCATTGGGGGTACCCCCTCGCGCAATAACGGAGCGGCCCAAATTTCAGGCGGCTCCGATCTGAGTGTGTTTTATCGTCCTGCCGACACTTTACCGTGCCGCGGTGCGGTGCGCTGGCAGGCCCGTCCGGAGGGACCCGAGCCCGCGCACCGGCGAAATATCCATACTCATCGCGAGCCGCCGCGCAGCTGTTCCACCGCGAGGCGTCCGGCCCCCGTCGCATCCGGCGGCGGCATCGAATCGGCGTCGATCACGGCCGCCACCGGCGATTCCCCGCCGGTGGTCAGTTCGGTTTCAGCCAATAGACCGCGCTTGACCAATGCCAGGGCGATCGGCCCCTCGTCGACGTGATCGACCACGGTGCCGAGCCGGCCGACGGTCCGGCCGCCGGCCAGCACAGGATCCCCGGTCGCCGGCCTCTCGCCGGAGCCGTCGAGATGCACCAGAACCAGCATGCGCGGCGGTTTGCCCAGGTTGTGGACGCGGGCGACGGTCTCCTGGCCGCGGTAGCAGCCCTTGTCCAGGTGAACCGCCGACCCGATCCAGCCGACCTCGTGCGGAATCGTGCGCTCGTCGGTGTCCACCCCCAGCCGTGGCCGCAACGCGGTGACGCGGTGCGCCTCATAGGCCCAGACACCGGCCGCGCGCACACCGGCAGCAGCGAGCCGATCGCGCCACGTCGCGGCTTGATCGCGGGGGATCACCAGATCCAGCTCCACATCCGGACCGCCCATCCTGCGCAGAAAACCACCCTCGGGAAGGGCCACCGCGGTCATTTCGGCCGGTAGCGAAACCACGCCGAGGACGTCGAGCACCGGCGGATCCACCAAGCGCGGGCCGAGCAGTGAAAGCACCGCCAGATCAGCGGGTTCGACGACCACGTCGGCCCAGAACACCATCTTGCGCAGATAGGCGGTCAGGGGTTCGCCACGCCACGATTCGGTGTCGAGGTAGGTGACCCCGTCCAGTTCCGTCTGGATCCAGTGGTCTTCGACACGACCCTGGCCGTCGAGGCTCAGATTCTCGGTCACGGTGCCATCGGCGAGGTCGGTGACGTGCTGCGTGGAGATGTTGTGCAGCCACGATTTGCGCTCACCGCCGGTCACGGTGATCACAGCTCGTTGTGAACGATCCACCAGAACCGCTGCATCGGCGGCCGACCGTTGTTCGCCGAGGGGATCGCCGTGATGCCATACGGCTCCGGCGTCGGGCCCGGTATCCGGGGCTGGCACAGCTGACATACCTCAACATTACGGCGCTACGCTTCTTGCCCATGGCGAGCCAACCTGCGGTCGTGGTCACGCTCGACTGTGAATTGCACGATCCGGCAGCACCACTGCTGTACGCCGACGACCTGGCAGCCGTCCGTGGTGACGGCATCTTCGAGACGCTGTTGATCCGCGACGGCAGGCCCTGTCTGCTCGAATCCCACCTGGCCCGGCTCACGCAGTCGGCGCAGATGATGGACCTTCCCGCACCGGAGTTGGCGCGGTGGCGTGCGGCCGTCGACGTGGCGGTACAGCGGTGGCTCGCAGACGGCGCGGGAGAGGGCGTGTTGCGGCTCGTGTACAGCCGTGGGCGCGAAAGCGGTTCACCGCCTGCCGGAGCCGCAGGGTCTGCGACATCCGGTACGGCGTTCGCGACCATCGGTCCGCTGCCCGCTCGGGTGGCCGCCGCGCGCAGCGGCGGGGTGGCGGCGGTGACACTGGCGCGTGGGCTCTCCGCCGAGGCCACCACCGGGATGCCGTGGCTGCTGGCGGGCGCCAAGACGCTGTCCTATGCGATCAACATGGCCGCGCTGCGGCACGCCGATCGCCTCGGCGCAGGAGACGTCATCTTCGTCGGCGCCGACGGCCTGGTCCTGGAGGGTCCGCGGTCGACGGTGGTGATCGCCACCGAAATCGACGGGGCACCTGCGCTGCTGACCCCGCCGCCGTGGTATCCGATCCTGCGTGGAACCACGCAGGAGGCCTTGTTCGTGGTAGCGCGAAACAAGGGGTATACGTGCGACTACCAGGCGCTGACGCCCGCTGATTTGTTTGCGGCACAAGGTGTTTGGTTGGTATCGAGCATCACGCTTGCCGCCCGGGTGCACACCCTGGACGGTAAGGCTCTGCAAGCCGCCCCGCTAGCCGGTGAGTTCGCCGAACTCGTCGACGCCGCGATCATCAGCGATCGCTGAGCGCTGAACCGACCGAAATCTGTTGTCGCCTTCCCGGTCCGCGGGTACCGTCGGCCGTACACAGGGAAGGAGGTGGTCCGAGAAATTGAATGACTTATGGACATGTGAGGTGGCTGCGAGCTAGCAGCGCCAGGGGATGAACCGCCTGTGCGCGCTGGCGAATTCCCCGCAGTCACCCGGCCCCCGAGCCTCTCGGTTTTGTCCAACCTGAACACATGGCTCGGGGGCCGCTCCATGTCCGGGAGACCTCAATGGTGGCGTCGGCTCCTCCCGTGCGCGATGATGCCGCACATGGGCAATAGGTGGTGGCTCGCAGCCCTGCTGGCCGTGGCCACGTCGGCCGTCGCCACCGCCTGCGCTCCCGTCGTCGACCCGTCCACCTCGTCAGGCACTCAGAACTGCCGCAAGGACTCGCTGTCGACGCTTTACCCCGGCATCTTCACCGTCGGCACCGATCAGCCCGCCTATCCTCCGTGGTACATGGGTGACGACCCGACAAACGGGGAGGGATTCGAAAGCGCACTCGCCTTCGCGATAGCGGGAAACCTTGGTTACACCCCCGAGGAGGTGCGCTGGGTTCGGGTTCCGTTCAACGGGGCTCTGGAGCCCGGCCCGAAGACGTTCGACGCCAACCTTTCTCAGTTCTCGATCACCGATCAGCGCCGGGCGTCCGTCGACTTCTCATCGCCGTATTTCGACGTCACCCAGGTTGTGGTCACGACGGACACCTCACCGGCCGCGCAGGCGAGAAGTATCGGTGACCTCACGAAGACTCAGCTCGGCGTGCAGGTCGGCACGACCAGTCACGCCGCGGCGATCGCGATGGCGGGCGATGTCCCGGTCGAGGTGTACAACACCATCGCCGACGCCAAGGTGGCGCTGAGCAACGGCGAGATCGACGCCTTGGTCGCCGACCTGCCGACCGCGTACACCGTCGCGGGTGAACTGCGCGGCGGCAAGATCGTCGGACAGCTTCCCGCGGACTCGGAGGCCGTTGAGCAGTTCGGGATCGTGCTCGGCAAGGACAGTCCGCTCACGCGCTGCGTGTCGTCGGCCGTCGATGGACTGCGTTCGGATGGCACGCTGACGCGGTTGGAGCACCAGTGGTTGTCCAGCACCGGGAGTGTGCCCGTTCTGCGTTAGCCGGCCGGTCCAGGGGCCAGCGACGAGCAGGTCTGCATGGCCTCGTTCCACGCGTCGGGATCCACGCCAGGCGGCGGTCCGGCCACGGGGCCCGGAGCCGCGGGCACCCCGTGTTCGCTGAGGCATTGCGCCAGCGAGCCGTGACCGGTCGGCGCCACCGACTCTTCGGTGGTGGACTGCTCGGCGGGAGAATTCGACGAGCACCCCGCCAGGATGCCTGCCGCGGCGAGGCCCGCGGCCAACAATGACGCGCGCATCAGCCGACGTACCTCGACAGCCGTGCTGACAGATGGGGCACCAGCCCGCCGTCGGCGTCGACGCGCTCCTCGACGTAGGCCAGATCGCCGCCCTCGACGATGCCGTAGAGCCGTTTGGCACCGCCGACGAGCATCCCGGACTTGGTGCGCGCGAGCGCGTCGGTGGCCAACTCCCACGACGACTGGTTCAGTGGCCGACCGTAGAACAGCTCGACGTAGCCGGCCGAATGCGCCAGCAGCAACTCGATGGCATCACTTTCGGTGGGATCGGCAGGGTCATTGATGAACCGCCAGAATCCGGACTCGCGCAGCGACGCGCTCTCGAACTCCCCGTCCTCGGTGATGCGCCACGACCTGGCCTCCCAGATCAAGTAGTCGCCACCGTCGTGTGAGACCACGATCTGCTGACCGAACCGGTAATCGCCGTCAGGCCCGCGACCCTCGCCTTCGCCGCGCCACACCCCGACGAGGGGCAGCAGCGCAAGCAACGCGTCGTTGAGGTTGGCGCCTTCGCGAAGATTGGCCGTGTCGGCCGGCGCAGGGAGATCGGCGAGGGCCGGGATATTCCGGGCTGCGGTCGTTTTCGCGCGTTCGGCCGCGGCCGCTACAGCGTCGTCGCCTGAGGTCACGACTCGTCGGTGATGAGGCGGTAGAGCGTGTAAAGCGCGAACCAGGTGATGACCACCACGGCGGCGATCAGCAGGATCTCGAAGAACAGCACCACGGCAGAAAGTCTAGCCGCAACACTGCCGACGACCCTCGTCGGTCGCAGTGGAATCGATCACGGAACCGGCGGGCCGGCTCAGGCGACCTTGACGTCGACCTCGTGGATACCCGCGCCCGACGGTGCGATGCTGGCATCGCCGTTGCCGGCGGGCGACAGCGCACGCAGCGTCCACGTACCCGGTGCCGCGAAGAACCGGAAATCACCGGTGGCCGACGCGACGACCTCCGCCGTGAACTCGTCAGAGCTGTCCAGCAGCCGGACGAACGCGCCGCCGACGGCCTGGCCCGCGCCATCGACGACGCGTCCGGTGATCACGGTCTCCCGTTCGAGGTCGACGCTGGAGGGCAACGTCAGACCTTGCTTCGGTGCAGAGCACATATCAACTTCCCAACTCGATCGGGGCTCCCACGAGAGAGCCGTATTCCGTCCAACTTCCGTCGTAGTTCTTGACGTTCTGGTGTCCCAACAACTCCTGCAGCACGAACCAGGTGTGCGACGAGCGCTCACCGATCCGGCAGTAGGCGATGGTCTCCTTCTGGCCATCCAGTCCCGCCTCGGCGTACAGCTTGGCCAGGTCCTCGTCGGACTTGAAGGTCCCGTCCTCGTTGGCCGCCTTGCTCCAGGGAACATTGATGGCGCCGGGGATATGCCCGGGCCGCTGACTCTGTTCCTGCGGCAGGTGTGCGGGAGCGAGGATCTTGCCGGAGAACTCATCGGGAGAGCGAACGTCGACCAGGTTCTTCTCGCCGATCGCGGCGATGACCTCGTCGCGGAATGCGCGGATGGCGTTGTTCGGTGGCGCGGCCGTGTACGAAGTAGCAGCGCGGGCGGGCACCTCTGTCACCAGCGGGCGCCCGTCGAGCTCCCACTTCTTGCGTCCGCCGTCGAGCAGCTTGACGTTCTCGTGGCCGTACAGCTTGAAATACCAGTAGGCGTAAGCGGCGAACCAGTTGTTGTTTCCGCCGTACAGGATGACGGTGTCCTCGTTGCTGATGCCCTTGTCGGACAACAGCTTCGAGAACTGCTGCTGGTCGACGAAATCACGCTTCACCTGGTCCTGCAGCTCGGTCTTCCAGTCGAGCCGCACAGCGCCGGCGATGTGGCCGCCCTCGTAGGCGGAGGTGTCCTCGTCGACCTCGACGAAGACAGTGTCAGGCGCGTCGAGATTGCTCTCGGCCCAGTCAGTTGTGACCAGGACGTCGGAGCGTGCCATGTGGGAAATCCTTTCGGTTGCTTGCTGTTTGAAGTTAAGCGGGGTGCGGGCGGAAACGAGCGACGAGCGGATAGATCTGACAGCCGAGGCAGATGCCGAAGGCCGCGTTGAGAAAGGCCGCCACGAGCGCGAAGCCGGTGGCGATCAGGCCGAGCAGCGGGACACCGGCGGCGAACCCGACGACACCGATGGCCGCGAACGCCAAACCGACGAGTTGGGCGAACTTCAGCGGGGGTACCGGCTCCTTCTCGGTGGCCGGTCCGAGGCGCGGAGCGACCAGCGACCGGAAAATCAGCCCGTACGGATGCTGCTGCGGTCCGCACCGTGCGCCGATCGCGAACACGATTGCCTGCACACCGAGGATCGCTGCCGCAGCGACGGCGCTGACGGCCGACGCCAGCAGCGCCGCGATGAGGGCGCCGGTGGTGACCCATGCGGCGAAGCGCGGCCCTCGCACGTCCACCTGACCAGGTGGGGCGAGGGTGTTCGTGCTGGTTGACATGGATGTGCTCCTGTTGCATGGATGGCTGGCTGGAATGGGAGGGCAGGCCACATGGGGCTACTCCCGAGTGCGGCGCGAAAGGACAGCGCGGCTACTCAGCAGCTACAACAACAACAGCAACAACCCGCGACGCGGCACAGATCGACTGCGCGGCGCTTGGTGAGCATCGGCTCGAGGCGGGCGGACACGAGCGACAGCTTACCCAATGACATGGTGATCAAGCCAACAGTGGTTCCAGCGCCGAGCGCAGGTCAGCGGGCTTGGGAACACCGTGGGTGCGAAAGCGCGGGCGCCCGTCGGCGTCGAAGATGATCGTGGTGGGCAGCGACAACACCGAAAGTCGCCTGGCCGCTTCCGGATTGGCGTCCATGTCGATCTCCACATGAGCGACTCCGGGCAGCTCTGCGCACACCTGGTCGACGACCTGTCGCACTCCCGCGCAGGGTCCGCACCACTCGGCGGTGAAGTGCAGCACCGTCGGTCCAGTCTCGGATAATCCCAGGTCACTGGTGTCCACGTTGGCGGCGTCCTCGCTCGCTTTGAGGAGCCCGGCGCGCAGGGTGAGCAGCCTGCCGATCACGTAAGCCAGCCCGAGCGCGGCGACGAGCACCACGATCACCAGTACCCATGAAGAGCTCATGACTGATTGAACCCGCTCAGCGGCACGGTTACTCCCTCGGCGATGCCTTCGATGATGAGGTCGGAGCCGCGGGCGCCCTCGGCAGTCGGCGCGAGTCCGAACGGCAGCTTCTGACCGGGCAGGCTGGTGGAGAACGCGGCCAGCACCTCGTCCTTCGTGTCGTCGGGAACGGCCTGATCGGCGGTGCCCGCACCGGTCAACACGTCGGTCGCGGTCAGGACCAGGGTGGTTTGGTCCGGCCCGACGATCGACAGGTCCACCGCGATGCTGACCCTCTTGTCGAAGCCGGCAGACGTCGGGGTCCCGGTGAAGACCACCCCGCGATTGCTCGATATTCCGGATTCGGTGGTGCCGCCGGTGGAGTCGTTGCTTTCCCGCGTGGGCGCCTCGACCAGCAGGTCGGGAATGCCCATGAATCGCCCGACATGCGTGGAATCGATGATGATGCGGCTCTCTGCCTTGCCCACCCTCAGCTTGGCCTCCGGGCTGACCAGCCAAGAAGAGTCCAGGAGGTCGATCGAATGCAGCGTTGCCTCCAGTGACGCCTTCCCGACCACGGGGTGGCCGACGCCGGCGGCCCGAATCTCCACTTCGTCGTAGTGGCGGTTGACCGCCTGCGGGATGAATGGAAAACCGAGGATCGCCACCGACGGGTCCCAGGCCAGGTCAGCGGCGCTTCGAACACTTCTGGCCAGGCGATACTCGGCGTAGATCGCCCCGCCGAAGTCGGCTCCGAGGGCGCCGACCACCACCGCGGTCGTCGTCGCCAAAACACCGATCAGCAGCTTCCGCACCCGCACATTCTTGCCCACTTACCCCCGCTGGACCGCGTTGAGTCAGCTGACCAGGAGGTGTCGCGCTATCGTTAGACGACCATCGGCCGAGTAACGGCCGTATGTCAGGCATGAATCTGGGAAGTCACCGACCGACATTGTTGTCCAGGCGAGGTCCCCATGGCTGTTGGAGGGCCAGTTGGATCTACTGCTATTGACCGTTGACCCCAATCCTGAGTCCGTGCTGCCTTCGTTGGCGCTGCTCGCGCACAACGTACGAACCGCGCCGACAGAGGTTTCCTCCTTGTTGGAAGCCGGCAACGCGGATGTGGCGATCGTCGACGCGCGCACCGATCTGGCCGCCGCGCGTGGCCTGTGCCGCCTATTGGGCACGACCGGTACGTCGGTGCCTGTGGTGGCCGTCGTCAACGAGGGCGGCCTGGTGGCAGTCAACGTCGAATGGGGTCTCGACGAGATTCTGCTCCCGAGCACCGGACCCGCCGAGATCGATGCGCGGTTGCGCCTGCTGGTCGGGCGCCGCGGCGGCACGGCCAATCAGGAGAACGTCGGCAAGATCAGCTTGGGCGAGCTCGTCATCGACGAGGGCACCTACACCGCGCGGCTGCGCGGCCGGCCGCTGGACCTCACCTACAAGGAATTCGAACTCCTGAAGTATCTGGCACAGCATGCGGGCCGGGTGTTCACCCGTGCGCAGTTGCTCCAGGAGGTGTGGGGCTACGACTTCTTCGGCGGCACCCGCACGGTCGACGTGCACGTGCGGCGCCTGCGGGCCAAGCTCGGTACCGAATACGAGTCGCTGATCGGCACCGTGCGCAACGTCGGCTACAAGGCGGTTCGGCCCGCGCGGGGGCGGACCCCGACGCCGGCTGCCGATCCGTCCGACGAAGGCGGCGACCTCGACGATTACGACGCGGTGCCCGAGGCGCTTGCCGACCCGCTGCACAGTCAGTGACCGGTCGGGTCATCGACTGGCGCAGCGGCCTGTCCGCGGACGATCAGCGCCGCATCCACGAGCTCATCGACGCGGCCACCAGGGCCGACGGAGTCGCGCCGGTCGGCGATCAGGTACTGCGTGAACTGAGCCACGACCGCACCCGGCACCTGTTGGCCGTCGACGGCGCAGACATGGTCGGGTACCTCAATCTGACGCCTGCCGACGAACAGTCATCGGCGATGGCCGAGCTTGTCGTGCACCCGTCGGCCCGGCGTCGCGGCGTCGGCTCGGCAATGGCGCGGCAGGGGTTGAGCCAGGGCGGTGACGGCGCCCGGATCTGGGCGCACGGCAACCTCGCCGCCGCGCGCGCCACCGCGGCGTCGCTCGGCTTGTCCATCGTCCGGGAACTGCTGCAGATGCGCAGGCCACTCCTCGACCTGCCAGCGGCGACCATTCCCGACGGCGTGCGTATCGCCACTTATTCAGGGCCCGCCGACAACGCGGAACTGTTGCGCGTCAACAACTCCGCGTTCGCCTGGCATCCCGAACAGGGGGGCTGGACCGAAGCCGATATCGACGAGCGCCGCGGCGAAACGTGGTTCGATCCGAACGGGCTCTTTCTGGCGTTCGACGAGACGAGCGGAAAGCTGCTGGGCTTCCATTGGACGAAGATCCATGCCGCGTCCCGCGGCGAAATCCACATGCCCGACCTCGGCGAGGTGTACATCGTGGGCGTCGACCCGGCGGCGCAGGGCCGTGGACTCGGTGCCGCGCTGACGCTCATCGGGCTGCATCACCTCGCTGCAGCGCTGACCGCGAGTTCACGTGCCGAGGTGATGCTCTACGTCGAGGCAGATAACTCCGCTGCGGTAAAGACCTACCAGCGACTCGGTTTCAAGGTGTCGTCGGTCGATACCGCGTACAGCCGGTGACCTCGGACTGCGAGTGCGCCGCACTCGTTGCGTCCAAAACCAGCATGTGACGTCAGAACAGGTGTCAACCACTGACCCTGAAGGAGTGACCATGTCCACCAGTCGAATCCAACTCGCGCTCAACGTCACCGATGTAGCTGCAGCGACCGCGTTCTACGAGAAGATGTTCGGTGTGCCGGCGCACAAGGTGCGTGCCGGCTACGCCAACTTCGCTATCGAGGACCCGCCGTTGAAGCTGGTGCTCATCGAAAAGCCAGGCGCCACCGAGCATCTCAACCACCTTGGGGTCGAAGCGGCCGACGTTGACGCTGTCGCCACGGCAATGGAACGGTTTACGGCGGCCGGTTTGGACACCACCATGGCGGAGCGGGACATCTGCTGCCACGCCACACAGGACAAGGTGTTCGTCACCGCGCCTGACGTGCCACTCGGTTGGTGGGAGTTCTACAGCGTCACCGACGACAACCCGGCCAACCCGGATGGTGAGTCGAACTCCGTGTGCGCAAAGAACTGCGCAGCCGACGACAATGCTGAAAGCACCTGCTGCGCATAGCTGTCAGCCGGGCTGCGGTCAGTCCTTCGCGCAACCGCAGCCCGGTGCCGGCTCGTAATCCATTGGTACGCCGCGCCCGTCGAGGGTGAGTGCGCAGCACTGCCCCAACAGCTCGGCGAGTCGCCTGCGGCCGCGCTGCACGCGGGACTTCATTCCCGACAGCGAGACTCCCGCCTGCTGCGCGGCATCGGCTTGGGTCAGCCCCGCCAGATCCACCATCTCCAACGCCTCGCGCTGGTCTGCCGAAAGTGCCTTGAGCATCGGCCGCAGGCATGCAGAGAGCTCACGGACCGCGGCGGACTCGTCCTCATCCATCGATGGCGCGACCAGTTGGTCGGGAAGGGTCGGTGTCAGCTGTTCTCGACTGCGGCCTGCTCGGCGGTACTCGTCGATGACCGCGTTTCGCGCGATGCGAAACACCCAATTCGGCAGCAGCTCTCGATCGTCGAGTGAGGCCGCGTTCTGGTGGATACGCAAGAGGATGTCGGCGACGAGGTCGTCGGCTCGGTCGGTGTCCGCAATACGTCGCCGTACGAACTTTCGCAGCTGCGGCAACACCTCGCGCCACATTTGCTCGGTCGGCTCCAGCACACCGGCAGAATTGGTCTTCATCATGTCGGCGCTCATGATCGCCGTCCTTCCGGCACCCGAACAGGCGCCCCGCAGTACTGACGACGGTAACCCCGAAAGGACGCAACGAGCACTGAATTGCTTCCGGCTAACTGCAGCAATTCGGGTCCAGCACCGCGCACAGTGCGACAAGTGAGTCGCGCCGTGCACGGTGATAGACGTTCATGCCCTGACGATCCGAATCGACCAGTCCCGCCTTGCGCAGTTGTGTCAGGTGGTGGCTCACCGTCGACTCGGTCAACGCCACCGCGGTTGCCAGTTCACCGCTGTTCAATTCGCCGGTAGGCGCGCTCAGCAGCAACGCCATCAACTTCACGCGGGCGGGGTCGGCGAGGGCCTTGAGCCGTAGGGCCACTTCGAGCGCCGCGGCATCGTCGACGGGCCCCGCGGCGACCGGGGCGCAACAAACGGGGGCGGACATGTCGATCACGGGCAAGGCCTTGGGCATGAGTCCATCTTGCCAGCACTGTTGACATATATCAAAAAGGTGGGCATTCTGACGGTGTCCACAAGTTTGATATATGTCGTACTCCAGGAGGTACCAATGTCCCGCGCTCAACTCGCCCTCAACGTCGACGATCTCGATGAGGCTGTGACGTTCTACTCGAAGCTGTTCAACGCCCAACCGGCCAAGCGCAGGCCCGGCTACGCCAATTTCGCGATCGCCGAGCCTCCTCTCAAGCTGGTTCTCATTGAGAACCCGGGCCAGGGCGGCACCCTGAACCATCTGGGCGTCGAAGTCGAGACCAGTGACCGGGTGCATGAGGAGATCGCCCGCCTGTCCGGTGAGGGGCTGTTCACTGACGAAGAGATCGGTACCACCTGTTGCTTCGCGACGCAGGACAAGGTCTGGGTGTCCGGCCCTGGCGGTGAGCGATGGGAGGTCTACACCGTGCTCGCACACTCCGAGACTTTCGGACATAGCCCGCGGGACACGGAAGCCGGAGGCGAGTGTTCGTGCGGTACCGCCGAGGAACACGCAGTGGAAGAACCGGCCAAGGCCAACACCGCCTGCTGCTAGCTGCTGCCGCCGAATCGTCCCCTGCGGTTTGCGTGCTGATTCGATATCAGTCAATATCGATATATGTCGAATCAGCCTGCCGCTTCGGAAGCCTGCTGTGTGCTGGAGCCGTTGGTACGGGAACCCCTGACAACGGCTCAAGCGACGGAAATGGCGTTGAAGTTCAAGGCGTTGTCCGACCCGGTGCGGCTGCGCTTGCTGAGCTCGGTGGCGAGCCACGCCGGCGGCGAGGCGTGCGTGTGCGACATTTCGCCAGGACTCGAGGTGTCGCAGCCGACGATCTCGCACCACCTCAAGGTTCTGCGCGATGCGGGGTTGCTGACGTCCGAACGGCGGGCTTCCTGGGTGTACTACGCCGTCGTGCCCGAGGCCCTCGGGTTGTTGTCGTCGTTGTTGAGTGTCAGTGCCGACGCCGCGGTGGTAGGGGCATGACCGACAAAGTTCAGCATCGGGCCACGGCGCCGCCCGTTGTGGCGAAGTTGTCGACGTTGGACCGGTTCCTCCCCGTGTGGATCGGAATGGCAATGGCCGCCGGCCTGCTGCTCGGCCGCTGGATTCCGGGACTCAACACGGCCTTAAACAAGGTGCAGATCGACGCTATCTCGTTGCCGATCGCGCTCGGTCTGCTGATCATGATGTATCCGGTGCTGGCCAAGGTCCGCTACGACAGGCTCGACGCTGTCACCGGCGACCGCAGACTCCTGATCAGCTCGTTACTTCTCAACTGGGTGTTCGGTCCGGCACTGATGTTCGCGCTGGCGTGGCTCCTGTTGCCGGACTTGCCCGAGTACCGCACCGGTTTGATCATCGTCGGCCTGGCTCGCTGTATCGCGATGGTGATCATCTGGAACGACCTTGCCTGCGGAGACCGCGAAGCGGCCGCGGTGCTCGTTGCCCTCAACTCGATATTCCAGGTACTGATGTTCGCAGTGCTGGGGTGGTTCTATCTGTCGGTGTTGCCGGGGTGGCTGGGGTTGGAGCAGACCACCATCTCTACGTCGCCGTGGCAGATCGCCAAGTCTGTCCTGATCTTTCTGGGCATCCCGCTATTGGCCGGGTACCTATCCCGGCGGCTCGGAGAGAAGGCCAAGGGCCGCGAATGGTACGAGTCCAAGTTCCTGCCCGCAGTCGGACCGTGGGCTCTGTACGGACTGCTCTTCACCATCGTGATTCTCTTTGCGCTGCAGGGAGATCAGATCACTAACCGACCACTGGACGTAGTGCGAATCGCTCTGCCCCTCTTGGCTTACTTCGCCATCATGTGGGGTGGCGGCTACCTGCTGGGCGCGCTGCTGCACCTCGGATACGAACGCACCACCACGCTGGCGTTCACCGCCGCAGGGAACAACTTCGAGTTGGCGATCGCCGTTGCGATCGCTACGTATGGGGCCACTTCCGGCCAGGCCCTCGCCGGGGTGGTCGGCCCGCTCATCGAAGTCCCGGTCTTGGTCGCTCTGGTCTACGTATCTCTGGCGCTGCGAAAGCGTTTCGGCGGCAACCACTCTGCGGCCGTCGAGCCGTCGACTGCTGCCGGCACCGAAAGGTAAGTGCGATGTGGCTCACGTCGCAGCAACCGGGGCCCGATGGGCGCATCATCGAGGAATGACCGCTGAATACGGCAAGGTCGACCGCGACGACATCGCAGCAGACTTAGAGCGGGCACGCATCGAATTCCACCGCCTGGTGGAGGTGGTCGGACTCGACGATTGGGGTAAGCCAACGCTCGGAACACGATGGACCAATGAGCAGCTGCTGTTCCACATGGTGTTCGGCTACATGGTCGTACAACGGTTACTGGTTCTCGTACGGATCTTCAGCCGTTTGCCCCATCGGGTGAGCCGGGTTTTCGCAAACATCCTCGGTGCCACGACCAGGCCGTTTCATATCGTCAACTACTACGGCTCGTGCGCAGCTGCGACCGTTTACAACCGGCGCAGGATGGGCGCGAAACTCGACCGCGTCATCGCGTCGCTGCAACGTCAGCTTGCCCGCGAGAATGACGCCGAGTTCGCTCGCGGCATGCACTACCCGACCCAGTGGGACCCGTTTTTTGAGGACTACATGACATTGGAGGACCTGTACCGCTACCCCGGACGGCACTTCGACTTCCACGCCCGCCAGCTCACCATCACTCCGAGCCAGTGACCACAACCATCCGGAAGCGTGCCATCTCTTCGCAGTGTTGAAATGACGACATTCGGGACGCGGTAAGGGTCTGATTTGGCGTCCCATCCGCCTCGTGGCGCCAGCAGCGCCTCTCCATCCGGCGTGTCATTCCGGTTCGCGCACCCGGTATCGCCACGACTCCTACAGTCAAGAAGTTCGCCAGCTAGAGAGGTCTAGCAAGAGCGGGTAACCGCGCCCGCCCGAATTGCCTGGCGGTCGTAGGAGAGCCAAATGATTAGTCAATGGCTGGTGGCCAACCTTTCGTCGTGGATGCTGTTGCTGGGGATCATCGTCGTCGTCGCCGGTGGAGCCATCCTCATTCAAGTATTTGTGCGCCGTAGTTTCCCCAGCCTCCAAGGTGAAGAGCACAACGATGTCATCAAGTTTGCCTTTGGGGTGGTCGGATTCGTGTTCGCGTTTTTCCTTGGCTTCGTCGTATCCGCCATGTGGGGACAGATCGGCGACGCGGACGGAAGAGTGCGTACCGAGGGGGCAGCGGGGGTGCAGCTTGTCAGGACTGTCACAGTGTTCGACCCGCCTGATGAAGATCGGATCCGGAAGGCTCTGCTCGAATACCAGCAGGCAGCGTTAGTCGAGTGGCGCGAAATTGCCCAGGGCGGCTCATACCCTGACGCTGACGACGCTTTTACGCGACTGTATGCGGCCTATGAAGAAGTTCAAGCACGCACCGACGCGCAAAAGACCATACTTTCAACCTCTTTCGGCAATCTCGACAGCGTCGGGCAGGCACGTACGCAGCGCTTGGCGCAGGCGCAAACGGATGATGGGCCGCCCTGGTCGCTGTGGGCGGTCATCTGGCTGACCAGCGGCCTCCTTCTGGGCTGCGCAATCATTTACGATGTCAAGAAACCCGCCACCCACTACACGATGGTTGCGATTCTGGGCGTTTTGGTGGCTGTAAACCTGTTCCTCGTCGCGGAACTCTCACACCCATTCATCGGTGAAATTGGCACGACGTCGGAACCACTGCAACAGGTCGTCCAACAGTTGTCGTGAGGTCTCGTTGGCAGCAGGAGTGTCGTTGAGTCGCCTGGGACGCCGCAGAGGGTTACGCACGAACCGGCACCTCGAGTTCCGCCAGCAGCGCTCGGACCCGACGCTCGATCTCGTCACGGATCGGGCGAACCGCGACGACGTCTTGCCCGTGCGGATCTTCGAGGACCCATTCTTCGTATCTGCGGCCAGGGAAGATCGGGCAGGCGTCGCCACAGCCCATCGTGATGATGACGTCTGCGGCCTGCACGATCTCGTCCGTCCACGGCTTGGGGTATTCGCCCGAGATGTCGATGTCGCGCTCGGTCATGGCTTCGACCGCTGCCGGGTTGACCAACTCGCCTGGCTCGGAGCCCCCGGACCACGCGACCGCCCGATCGCCGGCGAGATGAGTGAAAAATCCCATCGCCATCTGCGACCGGCCGGCGTTATGGGTGCACAGGAACAGGACGGTCGGCTTTCCGTCGTTCGATTTGCCCTCAACCTTCGCGAGCGCGCGGAGTCGTTGCCGCGCAAAGCGTTCGGCCAACAATGGGAGGAAACGGGGCACCGTCGCCCGGCCGGCAAATTGGTCATAGGACGAGTGCAGGAACCTTTCGATGGTTTCCACTCCGAACACACCGTCGAATTCCCTCTGGAGTTGGCTGGCCGCCGTCTTCATCGCCAGACGCTGGTCGATCGAGAGATTGCGACGGAGATGGTGCTCAGTGATGTTGTCGGTCATGGCTTCTCCTGAACTAGGCGGGTTTAACATCGGGGACCAAGCGGTCGATTCGGGCGGTGAGTTCGCGTACCGCATCATCGAACGCGGACGCGACGGCGGTGCGGGTCGGATCGCTGATCGACCAGTGGATGCGGGGTAGTTCAGCAGGAAGTTCCTCATGCGCGTTGTCGCACACCGCGATCACCAGGTCGTCGGCGGCGAGGACATCACCTAGATAGCGCGGCTTCACTGCGCGCATCGACAAGTTGAAGCGTTTTGCGGCGGCCACTGCGCCGCGATGCACCTGGGGCGCGGGTTTCGTGCCGGCTGAAGTAGCGGGTAACTCGCTGCGCCGGTTCCAGATTGCGGCGGCAATTTGGCTGCGGGCCGAGTTGTGGGTGCAGACGAACACGATGCGACGGGCCCGATGCTGGGCTGATGGGACCAGACCGTCGAGCGCCGCATGGTTGAGCTTGAGGTACGTCCGTCTCCCGTCGGCTTCCGACCGGGTCTGTCGAACGACCCCGGCGTTCTTCAGCACAGCGAGGTGATGCGCGAGCAGGTTCGAGGACACCGACAGGAGGGCGCGCAGTTCTGACGGAGACGCATCCGCATTCCCCAGGTAGTCGACGATCGTCAGTCGGGCGGGATCGGACAGTGCAGCGAAAACCGCCGTACGTTGCGCCAAGCTCCGGTTCATATCAACAGGCATTGACTCAATATCTATTGAGATAAACATGGTATGTCAACTCGTCCAGTGGAAATGTCGCCTCGAGCCCCTTGCCGGTTCATCTTCCGTTCACTATCCGTAGGGAAGTGATTAACGACGTGCGCTTAGGTTTTCAGCCGAGCAGCAACCGGTCTGCTTGACGCGACATGTGTCACGGCGGGGGCCAGTCGGCCCGTGCCAGCGTCTACCTGTTTCACAAAGGAGCTTCGTGAAGGCCAATCGAACTGGTGCCGCGCTGAGCCTGCTGGCCGCCGGAACCTTGCTGCTGTCGGCGTGCGGTAGCGACAACAACACGTCTTCGGGATCGGGATCGGACGGCGGGTCGGCACCGGCCGGTGACTGCGGCGGCAAGGAAGCGCTGAAGGCAAGCGGATCGACCGCGCAGGCCAACGCGATGACGCGGTTCATCAATGCTTACGAGAAGGACTGCCCCGGCTTCACGCTGAACTACACCTCCAGCGGCTCGGGCGCCGGTGTCTCGGAGTTCATCGGCGGACAGACCGACTTCGGTGGTTCCGACTCGCCGCTCAGTGCCGAGAAGGGCGAGGTCGAGAAGGCCAAGGAGCGGTGCGGCGGCAGCGACGCGTGGAATCTTCCCGCGGTGTTCGGGCCCATCGCCGTCACGTACAACGTCGCCGGAGTCGACGGCTTGGTGCTCGATGGACCGACCCTGGGCAAGATCTTCAATGGCGCGGTCAAGACGTGGGACGCTCCCGAGATCGCGGCACTGAATGAGGGCGCCAGTCTGCCGGCGGAGCCGATCAACGTGATCTTCCGCAGTGACGAGTCGGGTACGACGGACAACTTCCAGAAGTACCTGGACGCGGCCTCCGACGGATCGTGGGGCAAGGGTGCGGGCAAGTCCTTCGCAGGCGGCGTCGGCGAGGGTGCGAAGGGTAACGAGGGCACCTCCGCAGCGATCGCGAGCACCCCGGGGTCCATCACCTACAACGAGTGGTCTTTCGCCAAGGCGCAGAACCTGTCGATTGCCAGGATCATCACCTCGGCAGGGCCGGAGCCGGTTGAGTTGAACACCGAATCGGCGGGTAAGGCCATCGACGGCGTCAAGTTCAAGGGCGAAGGCAACGACCTGGTGCTCGACACCGCGTCGTTCTACATGCCGACCGAGCCCGGTTCGTACCCGATCATGCTTGCCGCGTACGAGCTCGTGTGCTCGCAGTACCCCGATGCCGAGGTCGCCACCGCGGTGAAGGCGTTCCTGCACTCAGCACTCGGTAACGGCCAGACCGGTCTCGAAGACAACGGCTACATCCCGATCCCCGAGGCGTTCAAGACTCGCCTGACCGAGGCCGTTGACGCGATCAACGCGAAGTCGTAGTAGCAACGACGCATGGCTGTGACACCAGATTCGACCGCTGTGGGCTCGTCAGCAACGACGAGCCCACAGCGGGTTGGGCATACTTCAGAGAAGCCAACCGAGGATCGGAAGGGATCGGCTTTGAAGCAGGGCGAGGGACGTTGGGGCGACACCGTCTTCAAGTCCGTCGCGATCGCTGCCGGCGCAACCATCATCGGCGCGATCGCGCTGATGGCGCTGTTCCTGATCGTCAAGGCGATTCCGTCGCTGCAGGCGAACCAGGCGAACTTCCTCTTCAGCACGGAGTTCCTCACCAGCGACTCGGACAACCTGCGCTTCGGCATCCGTGACCTGTTCATGGTCACGGTGCTCAGCTCGGTGTTCGCCCTGATTATCGCCGTCCCCGTCGCGATCGGCATTGCGGCGTTCCTGACGAACTATGCCCCGAAGCGGTTGGCACGGCCATTCGGAATGCTGGTGGATCTGTTGGCAGCGGTGCCGTCGATCGTCTTCGGTCTCTGGGGCATTTTCGTGCTGGCCCCGTGGCTCACCCCGGTGGCGACGTTCCTCAACGAGAACCTCGGCTGGTTCTTCCTGTTCTCGGACGGCAACGTGTCACTGGCCGGCGGTGGAACGATCTTCACCGCCGGAATCGTGCTCGCCGTCATGATTCTCCCGATCATCACCTCGGTCACCCGGGAAGTTTTCGCACTCACGCCGCGCGGCCACGTCGAGGCCGCGCAGGCGCTCGGCGCAACCAAGTGGGAAGTCATCCGGATGACCGTGTTCCCCTACGGCCGCAGCGGCATGATCGCGGCGTCGATGTTGGGCCTGGGCCGGGCGCTCGGGGAGACGATCGCGATCCTGATCATCCTGCGCACCGCTGCTCAGGCCGGCACCTGGTCGCTGTTCGACGGCGGCTACACGTTCGCGTCCAAGATCGCCTCGGCAGCAGCGGAGTTCAGCGCACCACTGCCGACAGGCGCTTACATCGCCGCAGGCTTCGTGCTCTTCGCGCTGACCTTCATCGTCAACGCACTGGCCCGGGCCGCGGCAGGCGGAAGGGTTAGCGGAGGATGACGGCAACACTGGACCAGCCGGTGAAGGCCCCCACCTTCCACCCGGTGAGCACCGGTCGCAAGTTCAAGAATCGCCTCGCGACAATACTTTTCACCGCATCTTTCGTGGTCGCGATGGTCCCCTTGATCTGGTTGATCTACACGGTGCTGGCCAAGGGAATCGCGGCGATCACGTCTTCGACGTGGTGGAGCCACTCCCTTGCCGGCGTGCTGCCGGAGGAGATGGCAGGCGGCGTTTATCACGCGATCTACGGCACCGTGATTCAGGCTGCGATCGCCGCGGTGCTCTCCGTGCCGCTGGGCATCATGGCCGCGGTCTACCTGGTCGAATACGGCCGGGGCCGGTTCGCCAAGGTGACCACGTTCATGGTCGACATCCTCGCTGGTGTGCCGTCGATCGTGGCCGCGCTCTTCATCTTCGCGCTGTGGATCGCGACCCTCGGATTCGAACAGAGCGCCTTCGCCGTCTCGCTGGCATTGGTCTTGCTGATGCTTCCCGTCGTCGTGCGCAACACCGAGGAGATGCTGAAACTCGTACCTGACGAGCTGCGAGAAGCGTCGTACGCGTTGGGCATTCCCAAATGGAAGACGATTGCACGCATCGTCGTGCCCACCGCGTTGCCCGGGATGATCAGCGGCATTCTGTTGGCCCTCGCCAGAGTCATGGGGGAGACGGCTCCGGTGCTGGTGCTCGTGGGCTACAGCCGGTCGATCAACATGGACGCTTTCGAGGGCAACATGGCGTCGCTGCCACTGCTGATCTACACCGAACTGGTCAACCCGGAAGCGGCAGGCGCGCTGCGAGTCTGGGGTGCCGCGCTGACTCTCATCTTGATCATCGCGGCACTGTACCTCGGCGCTGCATTCGTCAACCGATACCTGACGCGGAACAGAGTTTAGGAGCCTCATGGCCAAGCGGCTGGATCTCAAAGACCTCAACATCTACTACGGTTCGTTCCACGCCGTCGCCGACGTGGGATTGTCTGTCACACCGCGTAGCGTCACCGCCTTCATCGGTCCATCGGGCTGCGGAAAATCGACGGTGCTGCGCACTCTCAACCGCATGCACGAGGTCCTGCCCGGCGCCCGGGTCGAAGGCTCGGTGCTGCTGGACGGTGAGGACATCTATGCTGCCGGCATCGATCCGGTTAGCGTCCGCAAGACCATCGGTATGGTGTTTCAGCGTCCAAACCCGTTCCCCACCATGTCGATTCGCGACAATGTGGTGGCCGGTCTGAAGCTTCAGGGGGTGCGCAACAAGAAGACGCTCGAGGAGGTCGCCGAGCGGTCGCTCAAGGGGGCCAATCTCTGGAACGAGGTCAAGGACCGGCTGGACAAGCCCGGCGGCGGCCTGTCCGGGGGGCAGCAGCAGCGACTGTGCATCGCGCGCGCAATCGCGGTGCAGCCGGACGTGCTGCTGATGGACGAGCCATGCTCAGCGCTGGATCCGATTTCGACGCTGGCGATCGAGGATCTGATCGCAGAGCTCAAGCAGGACTACACAATCGTCATCGTGACCCACAACATGCAACAGGCCGCCCGCGTCAGTGACCAGACGGCGTTCTTCAATCTCGAGGCCACCGGTAAGCCGGGTCGGCTCATCGAGATCGACGTTACCGAGAAGATCTTCTCCAATCCGACACAGAAGGCGACCGAGGACTACATCTCCGGCCGCTTCGGTTGAGCGCTGAATTCGCAAAGCCAAGAGCCCCCGATCACTCGGGGGCTCTTGGCTTTGAGGTGAAGTCGGCCTCAGCGTGACGCCAGCTGGTCTTCTTCTGGGAGGTTGCCGGTGGCCTGGAAGATGACCCGGCGGGCGATCTCGACCGCGTGATCGGCGAAGCGCTCGTAGAACCGGGACAGCAGCGTGACATCGACCGCGGCGGTGACGCCGTACTTCCACTCGCGGTCCATCAGCACGGTGAAGAGGTGGCGATGCAAATCGTCCATCGCATCGTCTTCTTCGCTGATCCGTGCCGCCTTCTCCGGATCGCGCGTAACGAGCACCTCCTGGGCGCTGTTACCCAATTCGACTGCCACCCGGCCCATTTCGGCGAAGTAACCGTTGACCTCTTCGGGCAGCGCATGCTGGGGATGGCGACGGCGGGCGATTTTGGCGACGTGCAGCGCCAGGGCGCCCATCCGATCGACGTCGGCGACGATCTGGATTGCCGTGACAATCGAGCGCAAATCGCCTGCCACCGGCGCCTGCAGCGCCAGCAGCACGAACGCGGCCTCCTCGGCGCGCGCGCTCATCGCGACGATTTGCTCATGATCGCTGATCACCTGCTCGGCCAGAACGAGATCGGCCTGCAATAGGGCTTGGGTCGCACGCTCCATCGCCGCGCCGGCCAGCCCGCACATGTCGCCGAGCTGTCCAGATAGCTGATCCAACTGGTCGTGGTACGCGGTTCGCATATGTCCACCCTACGGTCTGAGCTGCCGGAACGTCACGGCGTGCAGGGTGAACGCCAGGTGAATGGCGCATGCCGAAACGCCGACGAGGCTACGCGGACAGAACTATTCGCAGGTCGTGTCGGCGGCGTTGGTGACGGTCAGATCCTCGGGCAGGTCGGTCGGTGTGCTGTCGGTGTCCCGCGCGACTTGGACCTGCACCGGCGATCCGCTTGAGGGCGGCGACGCCACCGAGTAGAAGTCGTTGCCGAGCACCACCTGAACGACGTCGCCGAGGTTGGTCGCGCGTTCGATGGTCGAGTTGGGGAACGACGCGGCAACGGTTGCCGCCGCCTGCTCGTTGCCCGGGGAGAAGAAGACCGTTGTGGTGTCCAGCGGACCGGGGTAATCGTCGGGCGTGATGACGTTGAAGCCATGCGTTTGGAGTTCGCCGGCAGCGGTCGCACCCAGCCCGTCTTCGCCTGTCGAATTCGACACCTGCACCGTGATGTCGGTCGGGTCGGTCGTGATCGTGTCGACGAGCTCGGTCGGTGCCGCGGCGTCCTGACTGGGTGTCTCGGTCTGGCTTTCGGGAGTGCCGGGCACCGGGGTGTTGTCGGCGTTCTTCTCCTCGGGCAGCGGATCGTCGTTGATGATCGCGTCGAAGATGGCCCGGTTGTCTTCTTCACGAAGATGCTCGTTGCCGTACTCGTCCATGTACCCCGTCGTCGGCACAGTCAGGAACGTGATCCGGCCCGCGGCGATGCCCTGAAGCGACTGGCCCAGGGTGACCAGGTCTTTGGTGTCCATGTTGTCGACATAGCTGTCATTGATGAACATGTTGACGACGTTGTTGAGCTTGTTGAGGGAGAAGAACACTTCCTTGGAGATCATCGAGCGCAGCAGCGAGGACAGGAAAAGCTGCTGACGCTTGATGCGGCCGTAGTCGCCGTTGACCTCGGTGGTCACCTGGCGGGCACGCACGTAGCTCAGCGCGGTATGGCCGTCGACCATCTGCCGGCCCGGGTTGGCCAGCACGGTGCCCAGCTCGTAGTCCTCCAGCGGGGTGGTGCTGCACACCTCTACACCGCCGAGTGCGTCGACCATCTTCGAGAAGCCCGCGAAATCCACTGCCATGAAGCGGTTTACGTATAGGCCGGACAACTTCTGAACGACCTTCACCAGGCACTTCGGTCCACCGACGGCGTACGCGGAATTCAGCTTGTACTCGGTGTAGACCTTTTCGGCCCCGTACATGGGCGACTCGGGGTCGGTGATCGGGCCGTATTCCCCGGTCTTGGGGTCCCACGGCTCGCACTGCATGGGCTCGATGGCGAGGTCGCGCGGAAACGACACCGCCACAACACGTTCACGGTTTGCGGGGATGTTCACCAGCATCACCGTGTCCGACCTCGCGCCTGCGGCCTCGTCGGTGGTGCCCGCACCCATGTCGACGTTTTCGCCCATGCGGCTGTCCACGCCGACGATCAAGAAGTTCTCGTCACCGAACTGTGCGTTCGGATCGAGGATGTCGCGGGAATCGGGATCGAGCGCGGAGATCCGGTTGAGCATGTTGTTCTTCGCCGACTGCCACTGCCACGCCCCACCGGTGAGGGCAAGAGCGAGCACGGCGATCAGGGCGGTGACCACGCGCCCGACGATCATTGACCTGCGGTGGCCCCGAGACGGCTGATGCTCATCGGTTCGGCGACGGCCAGAACCGATATGAGACGGCGGCACGCGGCCGTGCCGATGGGTGAATGTCAGATCCGGCAGGTCGATCCCGACGGCTGGGATGATCTCGGTGTCGTAGTCCTCGACCTCAGGAAGTTCGGCGGCCGCCTCATGAGGCTCGATGTCGGGTTCGACGGGCCGCTCGTGCCGGCCGTACGCCGGCACGGCATCGATGACCTCGGTAGGCGGAGACGGCGGGGATTCGGCCGACGGAGGCGGGGTGAGTTCGGGCCGGTGTCGCTTCAGCTCCGCTGGGACGGCCTCGTCGCCGTTGAGCTTGGCGATGAGGTCGGCGACCGTCACCCCGTCGGTGTGGTTACCGGCGGCGGACGCCGATGGCTCCTCGGTTGGCGCATCGTCGTCGGACACGTGTGCGCGCTCCCACGGCGCGGCGCCTGGTGGCGGCTGAGATCTTCGGGTATGCCATTGATAGGTCTCGGACTGGTCGTCCGGCGACGACGAGGCACCCCGGCCATGGCGGCCAGGAGTGGCGTTGTCGCCGTCACTCATCCTTCTACCGGCCTCCGACTCATCAACCGCCGCGCGCGACGTTGGGCTCCGATGTACCCGGTGCTTCCCTAGAGGTCACAGCACCCAGCAGCAATCAAGTGGCCCCGACGTTGGAGCCGACTTACGAACGAGACTCATATCGTACTGAGACATCCTGAGAGATGTGATGTCAGAGTCGTCTCAGGTGGGAGACGACTCTGAGACGGACTAACCTCCTGAATGCATGACCTCGGCGCCCGCTGGGACGGTGCAGTCGTCGGGGTCTGTTAGCCAGCCCTCGGGTAGTGACACCGCGGCAGGTGAGCCCTGCCGCCCCCGCGGCCCCTCTGCCGCGGCGGGGAACTCGATGTTCTGGTCGAGCTCCTGGAGCAGGCTCCGCAGTTCCTCCAGCGATTTGACCAGCGCCAACGCGCGCCGCAGGTCCGCACCGGCGGGGAAGCCGTGCAGGTACCAGGCGACGTGCTTGCGGATGTCCCGCATACCCTTGTCCTCGCCGAAATGCGCGGCGAGCAGTTCGCCGTGGCGCAGGATTATCGCCGCGACCTGGCCCAGTGTCGGCGGGTTGGCGGCGGGCGTGCCGGCGAATGCGGCCGACAATTCGGCGAACAACCAAGGACGACCAAGGCACCCCCGACCGATGACAACGCCGTCGCAACCGGTCGCATCCATCATCGCCAGCGCATCGGTGGCTTCGAAGATGTCACCGTTGCCGAGCACAGGAACCGTCGTGACGTGCTGTTTCAGCGCGGCGATCTGCTCCCAGTCCGCCTCGCCGGAGTATCGCTGTGCCGCAGTGCGCGCATGAAGCGCGACGGCGGCGGCGCCCTCATCGGCGGCGATCCGGCCGGCGTCGAGGTGGGTGTGATGAGAGTCATCGATCCCGATCCGGAATTTCACCGTCACCGGGATGTCGGTGCCTTCGGTGGCGCGCACCGCGGCGGCCACGATCTGGCCGAACAGCCTGCGCTTGTACGGCAGTGCCGCCCCGCCACCGCGTCGGGTGACCTTGGGGACCGGGCAGCCGAAGTTCATGTCGATGTGATCGGCCAGGCCCTCGTCGACGATCATCTTCGCGGCCAGATAGGTGTTGTGCGGATCAACGGAGTACAGCTGAAGCGATCGCGGCGTCTCGTCGTCGGCGAAGGTGACCATGTGCATGGTCGACGGATGGCGCTCGACGAGTGCCCGCGCAGTCACCATCTCGCATACGTAAAGCCCGCTGACGGTGCCGGCCCTGGCCATTTCCAGCTCGCGGCACAGCGTGCGGAAGGCGACGTTGGTGACGCCCGCCATCGGTGCCAGCACGACGGGGCTGCGCAGCGCTATGGAACCGATCTGCAGGGCTGGGCGGGCGTCGGTCAGGACGCTGATGAGGCCACCAGGAGGTTCTTGGCGGCCTTCTTCTCGGCCACCTTCGCGATGCGTTCGAGCCTGCGTTGTTTGGCGATCTCGAACTTCACGCAGGTGTCTTCGAGCTCCTCGACGTGGGCGGCCAGCTCGTCGCGCAGCCGGGCGGCGCCACCGGTGAAGTCGTCGCGTTCGAAGATGCGCCACTTCTTGAGTACCGGCATCACCACATCATCGAGATGGATGCGCGGGTCGTAGACACCGCCGGAGGCGATGGTGACAGCCTTACGCCGGAAGTCCGGGATCGTGTATCCGGGCATCTTGAAGTTGGTCAGCACCTTGTGCAGCGAGCGCATCGCCTGGTTGGGGGCAATATCGAACCCAGCAGCCGAGACGTCGCGGTAGAAGATCATGTGCAGGTTCTCGTCGGCCGAAACCCGTTGCAGCAGTTGGTCGGCGACGGTCTCGTTGCAGGCCTTGCCGGTGTTGCGGTGCGACACGCGGGTGGCCAATTCCTGGAACGTCACGTAGATGACGGAGTCGAACAGGGAGTCGGCGAACAGGTCGGCGTCGCCCTCCAACTGCTGGTTCTGGCCCGGGGAGAATCCGCGGGTCACCTGTTCCAGGCGCAGCTGCTCGAGCTCGACGGGATCGATCGCACGGGTGACGACCAGATAATCGCGCAACGCGATGCCGTGCCGGTTCTCCTCGGCGGTCCAGCGGTTCACCCAGAAGCCCCACGGTCCGTCCATGCTGAAGTTCATCGCGATCTCGCGGTGATAGGACGGCAGGTTGTCCTCGGTCAACAGGTTGGTCAGCATCGCGACCTGGGCGACCTCGGACAGCTTCGACTCTTCGGGATCCCAGTCCTTGCCGCCGAGTGCGTAATAGTTCTTGCCGTCCGACCACGGGATGTAGTCGTGCGGATTCCAGTCCTTACGCATGGTCAGGTGCCGGTTGACGTTCTTCTCGACCACTGGCTCGAGCTCGGTGAGCAGCTGTAGGTCGGTCAGGTCTTTCGACATGGCCCCTCCCAAGTTATCTGTACCTGTTGGTTGCACTCAATATATCTGTGCCCCGCGGTGACATTCAAGTCACCACGCATGGTGTCACATAAGCCACACAGGACCCACGTGTGCTGGCTAGTATTTCGCCGGGCAACAATTGCAGCCCATTTGCCAGGCGCAGACGACTAAGAGGACGCACTCAGTGAACATGCTCAAAATCGTTGTCGGTGGGATGGCCGCGGCGGTGGTGGCCGGTACCGGTATGTGTCTGGGGTCGGGCACTGCGAACGCCGCCCCGGAGGTGGTCGACCGCACCTATAACGACGCCAAGCGGATCATCCAGCAGGCGGGCGGCACCGCTGTCATCGCGACGCGGACAGGTGCCGGTCTGGAAGACGGGAAATGCCTTGTGATGAACGCCTGGGACGCGGGTTATCAGCGCATTGTCCGCGGCGGTATGCGGGCTAACAACGAGGTGCTGCTCGCCCTCAACTGCAACGGCGTTCTGGCAGGCCCGGGCTCCTCGGGCAACTCCTTGGCGAGCCCGGTCGGTCGCGAGGCAAAGCTGAAAGCCGAGCAGGAAGCCGCGAAGCGGGCAGCGCAGCAGAGGCAGGCCGAAGCGGCTGCCTCCAACGGCTAGTCTCCCCCGGTAGCGGCCCCGACCGGGAGGCCATAAGCTACGGTCATCAACCATTTTGAGGTTCATTGACTGTGGAGGTCGGGCGCACGTGAAGAAGCTCATCGTTCTAGGGGCCGGCTCGGCGTTTGCCGTCGCGGCAGCCTCGTCTCTGTTGTTCGGGGCGGGCAGCGCGTCAGCCGCCCCTGATGTCGTGGGCGACAAGTACTCGGATGCTCAAGAGGCGATCCAGGAGAGCGGCGGTTCCGCGGTCGTCGCGTCGCGGTTCGGCGACAAGCTCGACGAGGGCGATTGCATCGTGACCAACGCATGGGACGCATCGTTCCTGCGTATCGACTCTTCCGACGATTCTCAGGTCAACGTCGTGCTGAACTGCAGCGGCGCCTACGCCACTGCGACCAACCCCGGCACTTCTGTGCAGCATCCGCTCGGCCGCGAGGCCAAGTCGGAGGCCGAGAAGGAAGCCGCGGAGCAGGAAGAGCAGGAGCTCGCCGGGCCTGAGATCCCCGACAACTAGGGGTCAGTAGCTCGATACTCGGCTGACCAGCATCTCGACGCAGTAATCGATGAACTGCTCGCGTGAGGCTGCGAGCCTGCCGTTCAAGTAGGCGGTGAACAAGGCCGTCAGCGCGCCGATCAGTCCGGTGGCCACCATGGCTGCCTGGACGGGGTCCCCGATGCGCGTCAGCTTGCGCTGCACGAGTTCGATAAAGCTCGGCATCCATTCGGCGCCCGAGCGGGTCAGTACCGGTTCCTTCTCGGGCGCCAGCAGCAGAACACGGCCGCGTGCTGGATCGTCGACCATGAGCGCGACGAACTGCTCGACCGCGTCGCGCGGGGTTTTCGCCGTGGTCAGCGTGGACATGGCCCGCGCGCAGACGTCGTCGTAGACCGCGCGGACGAACTCCTCCCGGTCGGTGAAGCTCTCGTAGAAGTAGCGTTCGGTCAGCCCGGCCGACTGGCACACCCCGCGCACCGTCAGGGCCGGCCCCTGCGCGCCACCGAGACGTGCGACGCCTGCGGCGATCAGCTCGTCGCGGCGCAATGCCTGCCGGTCCTCCAGGGGTACACCGGACCACCGGCCCCGTCGTTGACCCGACGCCACATCCCTCCTAGACTTGATTCTGACAACGCGTGTAGTCAGATTTGGTGATCTGACTGGATGGGAAGCTTCATCAGTGACTCAAGATACGTCCGCTGCCTGCCCGGTGACCAGCGAGGCCGCTCCCGTGACGGCGGGGTGCCCTGTTTCGTCGAATGGATATGACGCCCTGCCGCAGCCGCTGGGGCCCGACTCGCTGACGTGGAAGTACTTCGGTCGGTGGACGGGAATGCTGCAGGGGCCCTGGGCCGGTTCGATGCAGAACATGCATCCACAGCTGGGTGCCGCGGTCCAAGAGCACTCGATCTTCTTCATGGAACGGATGCCGCGGCTGTTCCGGTCGGTGTATCCGATCGGCGGCGTGGTGTTCGACGGTGACCGTGCGCCCCAGACCGGGGCTCAGGTCCGTGACTATCACGTCGGGATCAAGGGCGTCGACGATCAGGGGCGTCGCTACAGCGCGCTGAACCCCGACGTTTTCTATTGGGCACACGCGACGTTCTTCAAGTCGACGCTGCTGGCGGCGGAATGGCTCGGCGGCGGGCTCACGGAGGCGCAGAAACGGCAGCTGTTCGACGAGCACATCGTGTGGTATCGGATGTACGGCATGAGCATGCGGCCGGTGCCGGATTCGTGGGAGGAATTCCAGGAGTACTGGGATCACATGTGCCACAACGTGTTGGAGAACAACTGGGCCGCACGCGAGGTGCTCGATCTGTCATCGATGCCAAAGCACCCCTCGCTGGACTGGATGCCCGACTGGATGTGGAAGCTGAACATCGCGGGGATGCAGCGGTTCTTCAACTTCACGACCGTCGGCCTGTTCGATCCGGCGGTGCGTGACCTGATGGGCTACACCTGGACGCCCCGCCAGGAGCGCCTGCACAAACTGTTCGGCAAGGCGGTGTATCACGTCGTCAAGCTGCTGCCCAAGCGCATGATGATGCACCCGCGCAAGCGATCTGCGTGGGATCGTGCCAGCGGCCGACTGCCCGCGGACTCACCGTTGGTCGAGACGCCGGCGCGCAATCTTCCGCCGGTGGAGTACCGCGATAACCCGCATTACTACTCGCCGAAGGTCTGAGACCTTACGTCAGACGGTGTGATCCGTCCATGCCACACCGTCGAAATACCTGATCCGGCAACGGTTTTGCGGATCCGGAAACCAGCCCGCCTGCACTGGGGGATACCTGCCGAATACGCCGCGCGCATCGCCGCGCAGGCTCAACCGGTATTCGTAGTCGGCGCGGGCACGTAGGCCGGCATCGCGGACGGCGAGCGCTCGCCTGCGGTGATGGACGAACAAGAACAACCCGAGGATCGCCGTGACCGCGAACGCTTCGTACCAGCCGTTTGCGAGCCACCAGAATGTCACCAGCGCGGCGACGCCGGTGACGACCCGGTGGCGCCGCCAAAATGCGCGTCGGGCCTGGTTGTAGAGCACATCGTGAGATTACGCCGTGCGGCGATTGCCACGCTATCTCGCGATCGCGGCCTCGGTGCCGTTGCTCGCCATCATGGCCGTCACCTTCCTGACTGCTTCCGAGATCGCCGAAATCATCGTGCCGATCAGGGTGGTGTGTGCCGTCGTAGACGGCGTGCCGCGCACCGCGCGAGTCGGTGCCGCTTGCGAACTGGTACTTCTGGTGCCCCCACCAGGGCTCGAACCTGGGACCTGCGGATTAAAAGTCCGTAGCTCTACCAACTGAGCTATAGGGGCGCGAGGCATCAGGATACTGGGTGCCGTCGGGCACCGCGTTTGAGGATTGGGGTGTCCGTACCCTAAGCTAGCGAGGCTCCCAGCGTCACAGCGTTGTGAGTACCCCGGAGAGATTCGGCTGGCCCCCTTCGTCTAGCGGCCTAGGACGCCGCCCTTTCAAGGCGGTAGCGCGGGTTCGAATCCCGTAGGGGGTACTTGCTACGCGGGCCACCCGCGGGGCACAGCAGTACAGCAAGGCCCTGTGGCGCAGTTGGTTAGCGCGCCGCCCTGTCACGGCGGAGGTCGCGGGTTCGAGTCCCGTCAGGGTCGCCATTTCGGCGAGGTATTCCGGTCGCAAGGCCGGAGCCTTCCGGCCAGGTAGCTCAGTTGGTACGAGCGTCCGCCTGAAAAGCGGAAGGTCGCCGGTTCGATCCCGGCCCTGGCCACTCCCGAGGCGCTCTGCCTCGATGCCCCCGTCGTCGACGCTCGGGCAGCAGTTCGAGTGCCAGTTCACCGGTCCGGAAGGCCCGTATACCGGCCACCGCAGATCACGACCCGCCGGGACTAGTTGCGTCTTTCTGGCGGAGCGCATATCTTCCGTTGGTACGATGGTGTACCACGGAGGGATTTAATGGCCGAGCCGACCACGGACCCGGTGCGCTTGCCGCCGGCGCCGCGCATACCCAAGCTGCTGCAGGGCGTGGGATTCCTCGCTGCCCGGGATAAGGCGGTCGCCGCCGTGTCCAGGCGGTACGGCCCCACATTCACGCTCAACCTGCCGATTTTCGGCCCGACCGTCGTCGTCGGCGATCCGGCCCTGATCAAAGAGTTGTTCACGGCCAAACCGGACCTGATCGCACGAGCCGGGGTGCTCGGCGAGATGTTCGGCCCGGGCTCGACGTTCAGTCTCGCGGGTGCCGAGCACCGCGAACGTCGCAAGTTGCTGGTTCCGCCGTTCCACGGCAAGCGCATGGCCGGCTACGAGGCGGTCGTCGAAGAAGAGGTGATGCGCGAGGTCGCGTCCTGGCCCGAAGGTGAGGAATTCGAGACCATGCCCTCGATGATGCGCATCACCCTCAACGCCATTCTGCGCACGGTCTTCGGCGCCGAGGGGACGGCCCTCGACGAACTGCGCGATTGTCTGCCGCAGATGGTGTTGTACGCCTCTCGGTTGGCCGTTCTGCCACCGGTGGTACGCAGGGATTTCGGACCGCGCAGCCCCGGGCGGAAACTCACCGAGAACCGCAGGCGCTACGACGAGATCATCGCGCGCCTCATCGCCGACATCCTCAACGACCCGGCGTTCGAGCAGCGCACCGACGTCCTGTCGCTCATGCTGCAGGCGCGGTACGACGACGGGTCACCCATAGCCGACGACCACGTGGCCGACGAACTGCTCACGCTGCTGGCCGCCGGGCACGAGACCACCGCCACCACCTTGGCGTGGACGGTGGAGCGGCTGCGCAGGCACCCGCGCCTCTTGTCGCGCCTGGCCGCTGAGGTCGACGCGGGTGGGTCTGAACTCGTCCAAGCCACCATCTGGGAGGTCCAGCGGACCCGGCCCGTCATCAACGGCACCGCGCGAATCACGAAAACGCGGATCCGACTGGGCGATTGGGTCATTCCCGAGCGTCACGTCGTGATGGCCAGCATCACCCTGGCGCACGTGGCTGCGAGCAGCTTCCCCAACGCGGAGGTGTTCGATCCTGACCGGTTCGTCGGCAATCCACCGGACAATTACGCGTGGATTCCCTACGGTGGCGGCGTCCGCCGCTGCATCGGAGCCGCGTTCGCCAACATGGAGATGGTCGTGACGCTGCGAACGCTGCTGCGCGAGTTCGAGTTCGGCACCACCTACGCCGCGGGTGAGCGAAGACATTCCCGCGGCGTCGCCACCGCGCCCGGTCGCGGCGGCCGGGCAGTCGTATATCGCCGTCGCGCCGCGGCCCCGCAGACCAGTCCTTCCAGCAAGGCGAGGATATCGGCGTGACGGCGAACGAGACCGTCGTCGACGTCGGCCGTGGCATCGAACTCTGCTACGACCACACCGGCGATCCAGCCGATCCAGCCGTTATGCTGGTCGCCGGCCTGGGGCAGCAATTGCATTCCTGGCCCGACGAATTCGTCGCAAAACTCGTGGGACTCGGCTATCACGTGATCCGGTTCGACAACCGCGACGCGGGCCGTTCCACCCACATGACCTATCGTCCGCCCAATCCGGTGGCCATGCTGCGGGGCGGCGATCCCCGGCATCAGTACCACCTGGGTGATATGGCGCGCGACACCGTCGGCCTGATGGATGCGCTGGGACATCGGGACGCGCACCTGGTGGGCGTGTCGATGGGCGGCATGATCGCGCAGACCGTCGCCGCGCATCATCCGGGCCGGGTGCGCACACTCACCTCGATCATGTCGACGACGGGGGCGCGTCGGCTGGGACGGCCCGCGCTGTCCACGTGGCGACGGATACTGACTTCGAAGCCACCGCGGACGAGGGAAGAGGAAATGGATCGGGCCGCGAACATCTTCGCCCACATCGGATCCCACGGCTTCCCCTTCGACGAGGAGGCGGTGCGCACCTATGCCGGCATCGCCTTCGACCGCGACCCCAGCCCGGCGGGCATGGCTCGGCAGCTGGCGGGCATCTTCGCCTCTGGCGACCGCACCGCCGAGCTCGCCCACGTCGACGTACCGACCCTGGTCATCCACGGCGACCGAGACCGGATGGTTCATCCGACCGGCGGAGCCGCGACCGCCCGAGCGATACCGGGCGCACGCCTCGAGTCGATTGTCGGCCTCGGCCACGACCTGCCCGTCGGGGCATGGGACCAAATCGTCGACCTGATCACCGACCACTTCACTGGCGCAAGATTTGCGGCGCGCCGCGGCGCAGCTCTGACCCACACCGACCGCGAGGAGAACGCATGAGCAAGAGGCGTAGGACGATAAGTGGCCGCACCGCGGTCATCACCGGCGCGGCATCGGGTATCGGTCGTGCTCTGGCGCAACGGTTGTCGGCGCACAGCTGCCCGGTCGCCATCGCCGACGTCGACGAGGCCGGGCTGAAGGAAACCGAGGCATCGTTGCCTGGCCCAGCCCTACTGCGGGTTCTCGACGTCAGCGATGCACAGGCGCAGCGCGACTTCGCCGCGGAGGTACGTGACTGGGCGCCCCAGCCGCTCGGTGCGGTGTTCAACAATGCCGGCGTTGCTGTCGGATCGAGCGTGCTCGACGCAGTCCCAGAGGACGACGAATGGCTGTGGAGCATCAACTTCGGAGGCGTCGTCAACGGCACAAGGGCGTTTCTGCCCATCCTCGTCGAACAGGATGAGGGCGTGATCGTCAACACGTCGAGCGTCTTCGGTCTGGTCGGCATGCCGACCCAGAGTGCTTACTGCGCGGCCAAGTTCGCCGTCCGCGGCTTCACCGACGCCCTTCGTCAAGAGCTACGCGGCACCGGAGTCACTGCCATCAACGTGCACCCTGGCGGGATCAACACCAACATCGTGCGCAACGGCCGGATGCGCAAGGATCCCGAGGGCCGAGGCCGCACACAGGAGCAGATGGCCAAGGAATTCGCGAACATCACCATGACGCAGCCCGACAAGGCCGCCGAGATCATTCATCGCGGTGTGGAGTCCGGCAAGGCGCGGATACTCGTCGGACCCGACGCCTACATGTTCGACGCCTTGGCGCGAATGGCGCCGACGCACTATTACGACGTGCTGGGCCGGCTGCAGACTGTCCTCCGAAAGCGCGCCTCGAGCTAGGGCACCAGTACGACCTTGCCGATGTTCTCCCGCGCGGCGAGGATGCGGTGCGCCTCGCGCGCGTTGTCGAACGGCACGGCGGCGTGCACGATCGGGGTGACGACGCCGTCGGCCAATGTCTTTGCCAGGGGCCCGATCCATGGTTCGAGTGTGCCGCGGTCATCCCAGAGCGCCAGCATGTTGAGGCCGACGACAGCCTTGGAGTCCGAAAGCTGTTTGGTCAGGTTGAACCCGCGCAGCATCGGCAGCAGCTGCGGCAAAACGGTACGCAGTGAACGCTTCTCGCCCTGCTGCAACGCCGAGATGCCGTACGCGATCAATTTGCCACCGGGCCGGAGCAGGTTGTAGGAGCGGCGCAGCGATGCACCGCCTATCGCGTCGAGCACCATGTCGTAGGGCGGCAGATCCTTCCACCACCCGTCGCGTCGGTAGTCGATGGTGCGGTCCACGCCCATGTCCTTGAGCACCTGATGCTTACCCGGTGACGCCGTGCCGTGGATTTCGACACCCGTGTGTTTGGCGAGCTGGATGGCCGCGGTACCGACGCCGCCGGCCGCCGCATGGATGAGGACGCGTTCGCCCGCCTTCGGCGAGCCGTATCCGTGTAGCGCGGCCCATGCGGTCGCGTAATTGACCGGAACGGCGGCGCCCTGTTCGAAGGTCAGGCGGTCTGGAAGCGGAACGGTATCGGCAGCCTTGACGTTCACGATTTCGGCGTATCCACCGAAACGCGTTCCGGCCAAGACTCTTTCGCCCACACGTGCCTCGTCGACACCCGCACCGACCGCGTCGATCGTCCCCGAGACCTCGTAGCCGACCACGGATGGCGGTTTGGGTGCTTCAGGGTACAGACCGACGCGCGCGAGATGGTCGGCGAAGTTGACACCGGCGGCGCGCACCGCGATACGGACCTGGCCCGGCCCAGGGGACGGCGGGTCCGGTCGTTGTTGGACCTCGAGCACTGAGGGGTCACCGTGCTTGGTGATGACGACGGCGCGCACGGCTACGCCGTCGCCTTCGCGTGTTCGTACAGATCGGCGTCGTGCGCGCAGACCATCAGCAGGTCGGGCTCCTTACGCTGGTAGAGCTCGGTTAGGCGAGCGTGGTTGTCCAGCACCTTCTTTCGGTCGAATGCGAGAAGAGGCTCGATGATCCTGATCGGCCGGGGTACCTCGGAGATGCCGTCCAGGGTGCCCTGCTGGTAGAAGGCGTCACCGCAGTGCAGCACCCAGCGGTTCCCGGCGTCGACGGCGATACATGCGTGTCCCCGGGTGTGGCCGGGCAGGGACACCAGGACGATTCCCGGTGAGATCTCGTCGAGCTCTTTGGCGGCGGCGAATCCTCGCCATTTCTCACCCGCCGGCTCGTGCTCGACGATCTTGGGGCCGTGCGCCCATTGGACTGCGCGAAAGCGCATCTTCTCCTGAAACGTCGGTTCCCTTACCGCTCCTTTGATTTCGGCGCTGGTGGCGTGGACTTGGGCATCAGGGAAGTCGGAGATGCCGCCGACGTGGTCCATGTCGAAATGAGTGACGACGATGTGGCGGACGTCGGAGCGAGTGAACCCGAGCCGCTCCACCTGACGCAGTGCCGTCTCGCCGTGGTCGAACACCGGCTTGAACAGGCGGCGGGTGGGCCCGACCCGGGCGTGGTCGTCGCAGTCGCGCGTCCCGTATCCGGTGTCGACGAGCACCAGGCCGTTGTCGGTCTCGACGAGAAGGACGTGGCAGACGATCCGCGGCGCGATGTACGGGTTCATCGTCCCGCAGTTGAGATGGTGGACCCTCACCGCTCTCCCGCCATCGCGAGCAACTCGCCGCGCCCGATCTGCGTGACGAGGCTGGCCGAGTCGAAGTAGATGCGTTCGTTGACGACGCGGTCGCCCTCGAAGTAGAACACCGCGATGATCGGCACCCGGAACGCCTTGCCGGTCGGCGGCAGGCCGTAGAACTCGCCGAGATTGGTTCCCAGCAGGTCGAATTCGACGATGACGGCATCGTCGGCGACGTGGAAGCGGGAATTGTCATGGCGCTGGTCCGGGAAGGCGGTTCTGGTGGTTCGGTAGTACCCCATGACTTCGTCGTCGCCGTCGAAGACCTGACCCGTCGCCATGATCTCGTAGTGCGGATGACCATTAAAAGTGGCCAGGGTGCGGTCGAACTCCTTGGTCACCTCGGTGTCCATGTGCTCCCGGATCACCTCGAGGCGGCGCTCGCGCAGATCGTCTGTGATCATGGCTTGACTGTAGGCCGCCTCCCGGGTGTCAGACCGCGGATTGCAGGGGCGCTCCGAGCTGCTGGTGCCGGTGCTGGCGTTCGACGACGGCGAGGTAGGCCGCCCAGGCGAATGCCGAGCTGGCGAACAGGATGAATCCGCAGAAGAGCCACGCGTGTTTGATGCCGCGCCTACGGCCGTCGACGATGGACCACAGCGGGAACAGCAGCACGCTCATAATGGTGTAGTCCTGGCTCGCCGAGCTCGCGGCGGGGTTGGCGTATCCCAGTGTGATGAACTCCCACCAGCTTCCTGGGCCCCAGATGAAGTTGTGCATACCGCCCGCCGGCGCGTACTCGGCGACGTACTGGTTGTTGAAGTAGTAACCGAGCACGACCGACGCGATACCGGCGACATAGTAGAAGAGCTCGAGCCCAGTGACCTGAGGGCCGGACGAGTAGCGCGCGAAGATCGCCGGATTCGTCTTGACGATGAAAGCCATCGTCGCGAACCCGAAGACGAGGTGGACGATCAGCGAAACCATAAGGGCGGAGTCTCGCCAAGGTCTGAAGTTTTGTCAATAGTGACAGAACTTGGTGCGGTAGTTTCTCCCCATGGTCCGACCCGCCCAGACGGCACGAAGCGAGCGCACGCGCGAGGCGTTGCGGCAGGCCGCGGTGGTGCGGTTTCTCGCCCAGGGGGTCGAGGACACCTCGGCCGAGCAGATTGCGGCCGATGCCGGGGTTTCGCTGCGGACGTTCTATCGGCACTTCGCGTCCAAACACGATCTGCTGTTCGCCGACTACGCCGGTCTGCAGTGGTTCAGGACAGCGCTGGCGCAGCGTGATCCCGACGAGTCGATCATCGATTCGGTGCACAGCGCGATGATGGCGCGGCCGTACGACGACTGGGCCGTCGCGCAGACCGCCGCCCTGCGCGCACAGGAGATCGAACCCGACCGGATCGTGCGGCACATCCGGCAGGTCGAGGCTGATTTCGCCGAGGCGATCGTGCATCGCCTCACCGAGGAAAACCCACCACCACCGGGTACCGACGAGGGAATGCGCGTGGCGATCACCGCACGGTGCATCGCGGCGGCGGTCTTCGGTGCGATGGAGGTGTGGATGCTCGGCCAAGAGCGCTCACTGCCCGAGTTGTCGCGGCTGACGCGGGAGGCGCTGGACACACTCGCCAAGGGGATCAGCTGAAAGTTTTGTCAATATTGACAAAACGTATGGCGCGTGTCAGCCTCAGCGAATGGCTGACTTTGATGCGATCGTCGTCGGCGCGGGCCACAACGGGTTGACCGCTGCCGCACTTCTCCAGAAGGCGGGGACCCCCACTCTCTGCCTCGACGCCAAAATGTATGCCGGCGGTATGGCCTCCACCGTCGAGTTGTTCGACGGCTTCCGATTCGAGATCGCAGGGTCGGTGCAGATTCCGACCTCGGCCGTGGTCAGCCGCGAACTCGGGCTCGACGAGTTGCCGACCGTCGACCTGGACGTGATGTCGGTGTCACTGCGCGGCGTCGGCGACGAACCGCTGGTCTACTACACGGACCCGATGAAGCTGATGACGCACATCAACGAGGTACACGGCGCGGAGGCCGTCAACGGGATGGCCGGTCTGATGGCGTGGTGTCAGGCGCCGACGCGCGCGCTGGGCCGGTTCGAAGCCGGCCAGCCGCCCAAGACACTCGACGAGATGTATGCCTGCGCGACAAACGAATTCGAGCGGCAGACCATCACGGATCTGCTCTTCGGGTCGGTCACCGATGTGATCGACCGCTACCTGCCCGACAGGGAGAAGCACGGAGCGCTGCGCGGCATGCTCTCGCTGCTCGCATGCAACACCACCTATCGCGGACCCGCGACGCCGGGTACCGCGGCGGCGCTGGCCTACGGTTTCGCCGTTCCGGACGAGAACGCGCTCTTGGTGAAGAAACTCCAGGGCGGCATCGGCGCGTTGACGTCGCACCTGTGCGACGTGTTCACCTCGGCCGGCGGCGAATTGCGGTTGCGCAGCAAGGTCGAGGAGATCCAGGTCGCGGACGGCAAGGTGAGCGGTGTCCGGTTGGAGGACGGGACCGTCATCACCGCGCCCATCGTGATCTCCGGTGTCGCACCGGATCTCACCATCAACGGGATGGTCGACCCCGCTGCGCTGCCCGCCGATGTTCGGGAACGCTTCTCCGGCCAGGATCACCGCGGCAGCTATCTGCAGATGCACTTCGCGCTCGACGGCATACCGGAGTTCGCGGCACCCTACGAACTGCTCAACGATCCGGCGATGCAGTCGAATATCGGAATCTTCTCCACCCCCGAAGAATTGCAGCGGCAGTGGGAGGACTGCAGGCACGGCATCGTGCCCGCCGACCCGTCCATCGCACTGCAGATACCGTCGGTGAACGACCCTGGCCTGGCGCCGGAAGGCAAGCACGCGGCATCGGCGTTCTCGCTGTGGTTCCCTATCGAGGAGTCGGATTCGAGCTACGGCGAGATGAAGGCCGAGATGGGACAGCGGGTAATCGACAAGATCACCAGGCTGGCACCGAATTTCGAGAGCCTGATACTCAAACACACCACCTTCACTCCCAAGCACATGGGCACGATGTTCGGCGCGCCGGGCGGCGACTACTGCCACGGGTTGATTCACCCCGACCAGATCGGGCCCAACCGTCCTGGCCCGAAAGGCTATGTCGATCAACCCATTCCGATCGACGGCCTCTACCTGGCCAGTGCCGGATGCCACGGTGGCCCCGGTATCACGTTCGTGCCCGGTTACAACGCGGCCAAGCAGGCACTCGCCGACGCGAAGTAGATCCCGGACACCGGCCTAGGGTCCGCGTTCGGTGTTTCCGTCCGGTTGGTCTGGTGGGCGGAGGAGTTTTTCGGGTCGGTGGTAGTAGTTGGTGCGGGTTTGGCCGGTGTCGAGTCCGGGTGGTGGGTGCCATTCGACGTCGCCGCGCTCGTTGATGGTGGTGGTCCAGCCGTCTTTGTGGACCAGGCGGTTGTCGGGTCCGCAGGCCAGGGCGAGTTCGTTGATGTTGGTGTTGCCGTCATCGGCCCAGTCGCGCAGGGCGTGGTGGGCTTGGCTGCCGTAGGCGCCCACGGTGCAGCAGGGTTTGGTGCAGCCGCCGTCGCGGGCGATGAGCATGATCCGCTGCGCCGGGGAGGCGGTGCGGCGGGCTCGGAAGAGGTCCAGGGCTTGGCCCGTGGCGTTGTCGAAGACGGCCAGCCAGTGGTGGGCGTGGGCGGCCAGGCGGATCACGTCGGTGATGGGTATCAGGGTGCCGCCGCCGGTGATTCCCACCCCGGCGCGGCTTTCGAGGTCTTGCAGGGTGGTGCGGATGATGATTGAGGTGGGCAACCCGTTGTGCTGACCCAACACCCCGGACTCCAAGGCGTTTCGTCCGATCGCGATCAGCGCGTCGTGCTGGCGTTGGGCCAGGGTGCGGTGGTCGGTGTCGATCTGTTCCTGGGACGGGGTGCCGCTCACGCAGGGGTTGTTGTCATCGGGGTTGCACATGCCTGGTGCGGCCCACTTGGCGAAGATCGCCTCATAGATCGCCCACGCTTCGGGGGTCAGGTCACCTTTGATGGTGACCATCCCGTCGCGGCGCTGCGGACCGGCGACCACGCCGCGCTTGCGCAAACGTTCGGTGTCATCAGGTGCGGGGCCGTCCTGATCGAGCAGGAACAGCATCATGTCGGCGGCTTCTTCAACTCGGCGGGTCCGACCTCGGTGGCGATGCGAGCCAGATCGGATTCGATCTCCTCGCGGGTCGCGGCATCGACGAAGCCAGGCAGATGGCTCATCGTGTCGCGGATCTTGTCGACGTGTTCATCGTTGATCCACCCGCGCGCTTGGGCGGCCGCGGTGGCGGCCAGCACTGGCGCCAGCGGTTCGCCGGTCAGGGTGCGCCGCGGCCCCAACTCGGCCGCTTCGGCCAGTCGGCGGTTGGCTTCGGTCGCTGAGATCCGAAATCGGGTCCGCAGCACGTCTTTCCAGTTCTTGGCGCCCAGCTCCTTGGGTGTGGTCTCGGCGTGGAGCCGGGCCAGGGCGCGGTGCCGCTGGGCGGGCAGCGCACACGACAAAGTCTCCAGCTCATCGAGCAAGCTGAGCAGTTCGCGGTGGGTCAACGACTCCAGGTCGCATGCGGCCAGCGATTCATGCGCCGACCGCAACGCGGCCATCGCCACCTGAACCGGAGTCGCCAACATGATCCGAACATACATTCGAACACCGACAAGTCCAGCCCCCGAATGTGGCTCCTGTGACAGATCAATTCTGAAGAGGCGCAAGGTAACTAACAGACGGTGCCGATCTGGCACTGTGCGGTCTCCGTTTCGATCCTGCGTGGACGGGCATCCCAGACGGCATGGGTCTCACGGTCGCCGTCACCGGCCCCACGGGGGAAATTGGCATCTCGGCTGTCACCGCGCTGGACCGCGATCCGGTCGTCGAGCGGATCATCGGGATGGCGCGTCGTCCGTTCGACCCGGCGGGGCAGGGCTGGACCAAGACCGAGTACCGGCAGGGCGACATCACCGAGCGCGGCGACGTCGACGACCTGGTCGCGGAGGCGGATGTCGTCGTGCACCTGGCCTTCATCATCATGGGGACGCGCGAGGAGAGCGCTCGGGTGAACCTCGCAGGTACCCGCAACGTGTTCGAGGCGACGGTGGCTGCGCCGCGTCCGCGCCGCCTGGTCTACACCTCCTCGGTCGCCGCATATGGCTACCACTCCGACAACCCTTCTCCGATCACCGAGGAGGTACCGCCGCGTGGTTCGCCGGAGCACTATTACTCCGAGCAGAAGGCGGCGTGCGAGGCGGCATTGCAGGAGACCGTCGCCGGGTCTGATCTCGAGGTGTACGTCTTGCGGCCGTGCATCGTCGCCGGGCCGAAGGCGCCCGCGCTGGCCGAGTTCATGCCGTGGAACCAATTGCCCGGACTCGTCAGGCGCGTGACTCAGATGTTGCCGTTACCGAAGCCACTGTTGCCCGATCCGGGCGTCCCGATGCAATTGGTGCATCACGATGACGTCGCCTCCGCCATCGCGTTGGCCGTGACCACTTCTGCCCCTCCCGGCGCGTACAACCTGGCCGGTGACGGAGTGGTGTCGATCTCGGACGTGGCAAACGAACTCGGCGCGCGTCCCGTTCGTGTGCCCCAGTTTGCAGCCACGGCCACGTCAGGACTGATGGGCAGGCTTCCGTTCCTCCCGTCGTCCCTGGAGTGGCTGCACGCGAGCCGCACGTCGGTCGTCATGGATACGAGTAAGGCGAAGACTCAGCTGGGCTGGGAGCCGAAATACACTGGTGCCGAGACATTGTCGGAGCTGGGGCGATCGCTTTAGCTACTGAGTGTGATCCCCGGTGTCGGCCGGGCCGCTCGGAGTGGCGCCGCCTTCATCGGACCAGTCGGCAGCATCCTCGTCACCCTTGGCCGGGTCGCTCTCTACGTCGTCGTCCGCACCGCTGGGGCCGGCGTCGGTCTCGGTGGTGTCGGGTTTGTCGGGGTCGGTCTCAGTCATGCCGCTCGAATACCCAATTCAGTCGGAGCGACTCCGAAGCTGTGCCATCCAATTGCCGGGAACCCGATCCGCAGGTCCGGGGGCCGGCTGGTCTTCGGGGTGGCTTTCGGGCGCCGCGAGCTCGGGTCCGTCGTAGTACCGGTTCGTATCGTAGTTCCAGAACCAGTCCTCGCCCGGTTCGAACGACCGGACGATCGGATGGCCGGTGGAGCGCCAGTGCGCCGTCGCGTGCCGTGCCAACGAGTCGTCACAACAACCGATGTGTCCGCATGCCGCGCAGCGCCGAAGGTGCACCCACCACCCGCCGTGCTCATCGCACTCAACACATCCGGTGCCGCTCGGCGGGACTGTCGGATCGACGGCATCGCTCATAGTCGATGAGCCTACCGATTTCGGCTAGCCGGCCATGGTCGAGTTCGGGGCGTGCCAGTCGGTCGAGACGAAGCGGTGGCGGATCAGCCACTCATCATCGACCGGCACGAAGAGGTCCCGGTAGCGGCCGTAGTGGTCGAGGCCGATCTCGGTGAACACCGTGAAGTAGCAGGCGACGCTGGCCCGCTGCGGCGTGATTTCGGTGAACCGGATGTTCGTCACGTTATGACGGACGATGCGGCGCACTCCCGATTCCTGCGCGGCAGCATTCGGTGATGCGACTGCGCCACCGAGGAATTCGACGATGGCCGCGCGACCCTGAACCGGCGCGACGCCTCGCAGCTCGAGCTCCCCGTCCCCGCAGAAGGATTCGGCGAGCTCGGGCAGGCGCATCGCATCGCCGGACCAGTTGTAGCGGGCGAGGCTGTCGCGAATGCGTTCGCGCGCCGAAAGCTCCCAAAGTTCCATGCGGCCAACCGTATCGGGCTATGGTCACGCCATGGCTACCAGCGATTCCCGCGAAGTCGTGATCGAGGCAAGTCCCGAGGAAATTCTCGACGTCATCGCCGACGTCGAATCGACACCAGATTGGTCGTCGCAGTATCAGAGCGCGGAGATCCTGGAGTCCCATCCCGACGGCCGGCCCCGGCGCGTGAAGATGAAGGTGAAGTCGGCGGGCATTTCCGACGAACAGGTCGTCGAGTACACCTGGACAGACAACAAGGCCAGCTGGACGCTGATCTCGGCTGGCCAGCTGAAGGCGCAGGACGCGTCGTACACACTGACGCCCGAAGGGGACAAGACCAGGGTCAAGTTCGATATCACCATCGACCTGTCGGTGCCGATGCCGGGGTTCGTGCTCAAGCGGGTGATGAAAGGTGCGATGGAAACCGCCACCGACGGCCTGCGCAAGCAGGTGCTGAAGGTGAAGAGGGGCAGCTGACGGGTTTCGCCGGAGCGCACCCGTGGAACTAAGCCGGCATGGCTGTCACAGAAGCGCGCGACGTCGTCATCGAGGCGACGCCCGGCGAGATCATGGATGTGTTGACTGATCTGGAGACGTTGGCCGATTGGTCTCCGACCCATCAGAAGGTCGAGGTGCTCGAGCGCGACGCGGAGGGACGCCCGAGCAAGTCCAGGCAGGTCGTCAAGATCATCGGCATAACCGACGAGCAGGTGCTGAACTACACCGTTTATGACGACGGTGTGGGCTGGACTCTCGTCAGCTCCAAGCAGCAGCGCGCCCAGACCGGCCGTTACACGCTGACGCCCGATGGTGATTCGACGCACGTGCGTTTCGAATTGATGGTGGACCCGACGGTTCCCGTGCCCGGCTTCCTGATCAAACGGGGAGCCAAGGGTCTGATGGAGACTGCCACCAAGGGCCTTCGCGAGCAGGTGCTGAAGGTCAAGAAGGGGCACCTGAGCTAGCGTCCACCCGTGACCAACACAGGCCCCCTGGCGGGAGTGAAAGTAATCGAACTCGGCGGAATCGGGCCGGGACCGCACGCGGGCATGGTGCTGGCCGATCTGGGCGCCGACGTCGTTCGGGTACGTCGGCCCGGCGGGCTACAGATGCCCGCGGAGAACATCGATTTGATGCACCGTGGAAAGCGAACGGTCGACCTGGACGTCAAGAAGGAATCACAGGTTCTGCTCGACCTCGCCGCCAAGGCCGACGTGCTGCTGGATTGCTTCCGCCCCGGCACCTGCGAACGTCTCGGTATCGGACCTGACGACTGTGCTGCCGTGAATCCGCGACTGATCTTCGCGCGGATCACCGGCTGGGGCCAGGACGGTCCCCTGGCCATGACTGCCGGCCACGACATCAACTACCTGTCGCAAACCGGTGCGTTGTCCGCCATCGGATACCGCGACAGGCCGCCGGTCGCGCCGCTGAATCTGGTCGCGGACTTCGGTGGTGGGTCGATGCTGGTGCTGCTGGGCATCGTCACCGCTCTCTACGAACGCGAGCGCTCGGGCCTTGGTCAGGTCATCGATGCGGCCATGGTCGACGGCGTCAGCATCCTGGCGCAGATGATGTGGACGATCAAAGCCGGAGGCACGCTGAAAGACACCCGTGAATCGTTCATGCTCGACGGCGGTGCTCCCTTCTACCGCACCTACGAAACCTCCGACGGCGGATACATGGCCGTCGGTTCGATCGAACCGCAGTTCTTCGCGCAGCTCCTCGTCGTCCTCGGGCTGTCTCCCGAAGAGGTGCCCAACCAGTTCGACGTCGCCGCGTACCCAGAGATGTTCAAGATCTTCACCGAGCGGTTCGCAAGTAAGACCCGCGATGAGTGGACGGCCGCTTTCGCGGGCACGGATGCGTGCGTCACACCGGTGCTCACCTGGACAGAAGCGGCGCAGAACGAGCACCTGCTGGCGCGGTCGACGGTGATGACGGCGCACGGCGTCGAACAGGCGGCTCCGGCGCCGCGGTTCTCCCGCACTCCCACAGGCCCGGTCGGGACCCCGCCGCAGGCAGCCACGCCCGTCGCCGAGATCGGGTGGCAGTCGGGTTAGCTGGCAATTCCATTACGTGAGGCACATGAGGTGGCTATGATTTGCCACTATGACTGTCCGTGCGTCACGAGAGGTGGTCTTCGACGCCCCGCCTGAGGCAATTCTGAACGCGCTTGCCGATATCGAGGATGTGCCGTCGTGGTCGCCGTTGCACAAGCACACCGAGGTCCTGGACCGCCATCCGGACGGCAGACCGCACCACGTCAAGGCGACCTTCCGGATCATGGGGATCACCGACAAGGAGGTCCTCGAATACCACTGGGGCGACGACTGGGTGGTCTGGGACGCGAACGAAACCGGTCAGCAGCGCGGTCAGCACGCCGAGTACAACCTCACCCCGGAGCTCGACGGCAAGACGCGGGTACGGTTCGACATCATTCTTGATTTGGCGACGCCTGTTCCCCGTTTCCTCGTCCGGCGCGGCAAGCAAATGGTGCTCGATATCGCGACCGAGAGCCTCCGGCGGCGTGTGATGGCCCGGGGCACCGCCTAGCGCAGAGCTTTCGCCGAGCCCGCTGCGCACGGAAAAGGGCTGACCTCCAAGCGCTTTGGGCCGCGCAACATCGACGCAACATAGGCGGGTGGGGCCCACCCTGCGGGTCAAGGCCCTTCAGCGATGCCGCGGCGGGACTGTTGACGATGAAGTACGAGGTGTCGACCTCCACCAGTCGCACCAGGCCCAACCCGGCCGATCTGGCGGTCGGCAATCCAGACCTGAGCGCCTCCGAGCACCAGCTCGGTGGTGAGCGCGGCGCCGATGCCCGACGCGCCGCCCGTGACGAACGCGACCTTTTCTGACACGTCCGATGCCACGGCGAAAGGATTTGCGTTAGACAGTTGAGTGATGGGTATGCCGGCAGTCGATGGACTCCGCTTCGTGGCGGTGAGCCAGCACGACCCGCTGGCCGCACCGCTGCTGGCCGAGCTGGCCGTGGAGTACTCCGGCCGATACGGCGCCACCGAACAGCGGGTCATGACGTGGCTGCGCGAGGAGCACCCCGCCGAAGACTTCACGCCGCCGGACGGCGCGCTGCTGGTCGGGCTGCTCGACGGCATCCCCGTCACCGGCGGCGGGTTCAGGCGATTCGACGACACCAGGGCTGAACTCAAGCGCATGTGGACCGACAGTAAGCACCGGCAGCGGGGCTATGCGAAGGCGATGCTCGCAGAACTGGAGCGCGAGATCGTCGCCCGGGGCTACCACAGCGTTTACCTCACGACCGGCGACCGTCAGCCCGAGGCCGAAGCGCTCTACCTGTCATCCGGATACGCTCGGCTCGCCGGGCCCCTGCCCGCCGCGAGCGAGGGCTATCCGATCGCCTTCGAGAAGAGGTTGCGATGACCGGGCACCTACACCTCGCTCCACGTGTCCAAAGCGATTGCCACACTTGACTTCGTCGTCCGGGCATACTCTGCGGGATCATCTCGGCCTATAGGCTGACCCAAGGTGCCGCGGCGACACCGGAGGTGGATATGGCCTTGACACAGCCGGCGGTGGGGTTTCTGCTCCTGGCCGCGGCCGTGCTGACGGCGATTCTCGGCCTGGCTTCGCGTGTCTACATCGGCCGCAGACGCGGGACCAAACCGGTACAGGCCATGGTCCGGACCTTCCGCAAGACCGGCATCGCCCGGCTGCTGTTCGGCCGCTTCGACAGTGACGTGCTCGACGACGACGAACTCGACAGCATGATCCTGATGCCCACCGTCGTAGTGGCCTGCGGCCTCTGTCTTACGGCGTTGTTCCTGCTTGGCTACAACACGCTGGCCTGATCGCCGGCTCAGCCGGCGGAAGCCTGACTGGCCGCCTCGCGGATCGAACCCCGCCACACCGGACCGTGGCCGGGCAGCAGTATCTCGGTGTCCAGCAACCCGAGCGCGGACAGGCTGCGCAGACAGCCGTCCTCATCGTGGTTGAACAGCCTCGGCAGCAGCTGCGGACCGGTGCGCGATGCCAGCGGGTGGCCGGTGACCAGGGCGTCGCCCGAGACCAGGACGCCGTCGACCACGAAGGAGCAGTGTCCGCCGGTATGCCCCGGCGTCGGAATCGCCATCGGCGCGCCGGGAAGCCCTGCGGCGACGCCTTCGGTCAGCGCCTGCGTGGTTGGGATGCCCTCGTGAGTCAACGCGCCCTTACGGGTGATCGCGACGGACCACTTCACGTAACGCGGTTGCCAGATGTGTTTGGCGATGTCGACCGGCGAGGCCTGCTCCAGGTACTCCCGCTTGGAGTGGGCGACCTCGGTGGCGTGGCAGTACACCGGTGTGCCATGGGCTTTGGCGAACCAGATGGCCGAACCGAAGTGGTCGACGTGGGCGTGCGTCAACAGGATGGCGCGCAGGTCCTCGATGCCGAATCCGAGCCGGCGTATCGAGTCCAGCACGTCGTCACGATTGCCCGGGAAGCCGGTGTCGATCAAAATCACGCCGGCATCGTCGGCGACCAGAGTCCAGTTGACGAGGTCGGTGTAGGCGAAGTGGACGCGGTCTGTGATGGCGTCCAGGGCTGCTGCCATGCAGCGAGTTTAGGCAGCAGGGTAGAAAGAAAGTGTGCCTGAACTGAAACTCGGATATAAGGCGTCGGCGGAGCAATTCGCCCCACGTGAACTCGTCGAGCTCGGCGTCGCCGCCGAGGCGCACGGCATGGACAGCGCCACCGTCAGCGACCACTTCCAGCCGTGGCGCCACGAAGGTGGTCACGCGCCGTTCTCGCTGGCCTGGATGACCGCGGTGGGCGAGCGCACCGAGCGGCTGTTCCTCGGCACGTCGGTAATGACGCCGACGTTCAGATACAACCCCGCCGTCATCGCCCAGGCCTTCGCCACCATGGGCTGCCTGTACCCGGACCGCATCTTCCTCGGTGTGGGCACCGGTGAGGCGCTCAATGAGATCGCGACGGGCTACGAAGGCGAGTGGCCCGAGTTCAAGGAGCGCTACGCCCGTCTGCGCGAGTCCATCCGGCTCATGCGTGAGCTGTGGCTCGGCGACCGCGTCGACTTCGAGGGCGAGTATTACAACACCAAGGGCGCCTCGATCTACGACGTTCCCGAGGGCGGCATCCCGATCTACATCGCCGCCGGCGGACCCCAGGTCGCCAAGTACGCGGGCCGCGCGGGCGACGGGTTCATCTGCACATCCGGCAAGGGCGAGGAGCTGTACAAGGACAAGCTGATCCCCGCCGTCTTGGAAGGTGCAGCGGCCGCCGACCGCGACCCCGACAGCATCGACCGGATGATCGAGATCAAGATCTCCTACGATCCGGATCCGAAGCTGGCGCTGGAGAACACCCGCTTCTGGGCTCCGCTGTCGCTGACGGCCGAGCAGAAGCACAGCATCAACGACCCAATGGAGATGGAGAAGGCCGCCGACGAGCTGCCGATCGAGCAGGTCGCCAAGCGCTGGATTGTCGCGTCGGATCCCGACGAAGCGGTCGAAATGGTCGGTCAGTACGTCAAGTGGGGTCTGAACCACCTGGTGTTCCACGACCCCCGCCACGATCAGCGCCGTTTCCTCGAGCTGTTCCAAAAAGATCTGGAGCCGCGCCTGCGCCGACTCGGCTGAGTCGAAAGCGCAACGAGCACAGCATGATTCGAGTGTTCGCGACGGTGCTCGGCGTGCTCGCGTTCGTGGTCGGGGCGGTCGGATTGGCGTCGCGGTACCTGCCGATAACCAACGAGGCCATCCTTGTCGTCGCCGCCGCATCGCCGTATCTGACGGCCGCGGGCCTCATCGCTCTGATGCTGTTCGCGCTGACGCAGCGTTGGGTGCTGACCATCGTCGCGGCCCTGTTGTGCGCGGTGATGATCGGTGTTCAGCTGCCGCGGTTCATCGGCTCCGAGAACACGGATGTGCCCAGCGTCGCCGTGCGGGTGGTCACCGCCAATCTTGGCTTTGGACAGGCGGATTCGGGTACCGTCGCGGACCTGGCGCGCTCATCGGCCGATGTGCTGGTGATCCAGGAGCTGACGCCCCAGGCTGCCGCTGGGTTGCAGGGGTTGGACGAGACGTTTCCGCACCGCATGCTCAATCCCGAAGAGCAGGCGATGCTGAGGGCCCGCATCCAGCTTCCAGGCGTACGGTTTCCGCCGACGCTGCTGGCCGTACACCTCGCCGCACCGTGGGTGCAGCCGCTGCACCTCTTCGGTGGCGACATGGCCAGGTTCCCGGCGACCCTGCGCGACGTCGCGCGCGAAGCGGGATCGGGTGCGGCGATCATCGCCGGCGATCTCAACTCCACCATCGACATGCAGCCGTTCCGTAAGTTCCTCGACGAGGGTTACCGCGACGCTGGTGAACAGGTGGGCGCGGGACTGACCCGCACCTATCCGAGCAAGCCGTGGCGTAAGCCGATGATCGGCATCGATCATGTGCTCGTCTACAACTGCGTCGCCTCTTCCGCGCGCACGGTGCCCTTGCCCGGCTCCGACCACCGCGGCCTGGCCACCGTGATCGAGATTCCGGTCGACCCGACCGCCAGCTACCCGGTCTAGGGCTTGGCTGGCGGTGGATCCGCGGGCCGGTCGTGGATCCGGAAGATGCGAAACTGCGCCCCACCTGTCGGTCCCGTGACGGTCATGACGAGCGTGCCGATACCGGCGCCGGTGTTCCACAGCGTCGGATAGCGGATGTTGACCGCGTCGAGTTTGCCGAGTCCCATTGGTCGGGGCACGAGAACGTACTTCACACCCGTCTCGGCCGGATTGTTCAGCTTGTCGAAGAAGTCGTAGTCGCTGCGCACGACGAACTGGTCGGGCCGCTCGGAGGCCAACCACATCCTTGCCAACCCGAAGGTGTCTATCACCACCGATCCGGTGGGCAGGTTCTGGCTGTCGAACCAGCGAACGGTGTTCTCGGCGACCTCGCCGGACCAGAAGAACCAGAATTGGTCGCGCGGGTACTGCTCGGGCCAGAAGACGGAACGAAGTCCGAACTCCTCCTTCCCGATGGAGGGATCGAGCATGGACTTCCACGCGACGGGCAGCGACGTCAAAAGAACGCCGATCATCAGTCCGGAAAGTCCGGCACGCCAATACTTCTCGGGACGCGACGGCGGCTCACTCGCCGGCCAGGCGACGAGCAACAGCACCACCGTCATCGGGACCAGCACTATGAAGAAGCGGAACCACCCGAAGGTGGAGCCCAGCAATATCGCTACACACTGAAAGGTCAGCACCGACCCGAAGATCGCCAAGGGAATCGCAGGAATCGACCGGCGGCGGAGTACGGCGGCGACGACGACCGCGATCAGCACCACGGCCGCCAATGGCTGGATCCCGAATACGCTCTCTGCGATGACCTTCAGTAGCGGGATGAAACCGACGTCGTCAGCCCCCACGACTCCGGAGGCCTCGATCTGTGCACTGTTGCCGTACTGAGAGGTGAACTGGGCCAGCAGGCTTGCGTCGAGCAACCAACCGGCCAGCGCCCAGAGCGCGAAGGCGGCGATGACAGGAAACGAGACGACCACCCCGTCATGCCAACTGTGTTGTACGCCGCTGCGCCAACTCGTCAGCCTCTGGTGGCGGCGGAACGAATAGACCATCACGACTACGGTCGCGGCAGCCGCGGCGATGAGAGCTTCATAGCGAACGAGATACCCGAGCCCGAAGGCGGTTCCGGCCCAGAAGAGATCGAGGGCACCGTGTGTACGTCGCCATTGCAGCAACCGGCGGCATGCCCACAGCAGCACGAAAAGGAAGGCGGCCTCGCTCATTCCGTTCGCGCCGTACAGCACGACCATCGGATTCAGCGCGAACGCGAGAATGCCGGTCCAGCGCAGCAGGGTGCTGACGTTGGCATCGAGCGCGATCCGTCGCATCAGGACGACGGCACCGGCCATGAAGGCCGCACTCTGGATGACACCGGTGAGGCCGAGCGTTTTCAGCTCGGGCCACCAGTGGCTCAACGGCATCAGCGGAATCTGCGCGAAGCTCGGCAGCGGATTCCACACGAAGCCGACGGCGCCCAGGTGCGGATACCTGCTCATGACCGTATAGCCGGCATTGCCGGTCCGGCTGGTGGCATCCGGGTTGATGTAGCCCACCTTGAACAGGTAGTAGCCCAGCGCTCCGTAACCTATGAAGCCGACCAGGAACAGCAACCAGCCGGCGCGACGCCCCGAAGTGACTTCGGGTTCAACTGGGGTGTCGTGCTTTTCGGCAGGTCGAACCAGCGTGGTGGTCATGGACCCGAGCTGTCGAGGCCCACCGCCGCATGTTGCGCAGCCGACGCCTTGCGTGACCTGCGACGCCTGGTGAGCGCGACCGCGGCAATGATGCTCGCGACGACCGCTGTCCCCGCGCCGATCAAGGCCCAGAGGACCCAGCGGTCACTGGTCTCGACCACCTGCAGGGCAGGTCCATTGGAACGCACAGTGATGTTCTTGGCCACTCCGCCGGCACCCGCGACGACCACGTCGCCACGAAGTTCACGCCAACCGCCCTTGCGGGTTGCGAGGAAGTCGAACACGGGGTTGACCAGCGACCAGTCACCGGACGTCGTCACGAGCAGGACGGTGCGGTCCTTATCGGCGAACGCCTGCATGCTGCCGAGACCTTCCGGAATTCTGGCGGTCACATCGGGCGGCAGATCCACCTCCACGGCGTCCTTCTCGGGCGCGATCGGCGGCTTGAGTCCGGTGCCCTCGATGGTGGCCGAGTCGGCGACGATCAGCGCGCCGGATCCGCTGTGCGCGGCCTGCTTCACGTCGACCAGTGTGGGCAACAGTTCGCGCGAGGTCAGCTTCTGAACGGACGCGATGACCGCGACGGCACGGGAAATGTAGTTCGTGTCGTAGCCGCCGAGCGCCACCTGGAACGTCGGCGCGAATCCGACTGGCAGGGCTTCGAATCCGCCCATGGACACATTTCCGCCCACCGCGGTGACGGTCGAGGCGTCGTCGATCTCGAACGTCATCGGCACAGTGCGTGGATTGCAGGCTCCCGGCGCAGGCTCGTAGGTGACGGCGAGCTCGAGGTTCGCGCCCCGGCTGCCCAGATCACCCGGCACGGCGAAGGTGGCGTCGACGAGGCCGGTCTCGTCGAGTTCTGTCGAGTACAGCGCCTGGCCGCCGGAACGGACCACCAGCGTGCCCTTCTCGGTGTCCTTCACGGATGTGTAGTGCGCCAGCATGTGCACGTCCAGCTTGCCCGGATTCGCGAGGCCGAAGACGGCGGTGTCGAATCCCGTGTACAGCGACGACTGACCGAGCACGGTGACACGACCGCCCGCGCCAAGCTGTTCGAAGGTGGCGGTGTTGGTCCCGCGCACCGCCAACGGTTCAATGGAATCGATTGCAGCGGTGGGTGTCTGGCTCATCGCCAACAGTTGCGACCTGAACAGTGCGGTCTGGTCGACCAGGCTGTCGCCCTTGCCGGTCACCAGCAGATACGGCACTCCGGCTTGGCCGCTGACCGTGACCGCACCCCCGCCTTCGTCGTTGTCGTCGTCGCGCACGACTATGGTGCGGCGCATCGCGTTCCATTCGGCGGGCGGTTCGACCGTGCGTGACAACGGCAGGACCCTGAAGTCAACGGGAATGTCCCGGTAGTGGTGGGTCAGTAGGGCGGCCAGCGTCACCACCGCCTGCGACTCCGACGTCGTCGGTGCCGGGTCGACGTAGACGTCGATACCGGAGAGCAATGGTGGAAAGAACTGGTCGATGGTGGCGGGCAGCATGATCGGCCCGGTGAATTCGACGGACAGTCGATTCATCGTGACGTTGGGCGTGCTTCCACAGATCGGGTCGGCGCCCACCTGACGCAGCACGATATTCAGGAGGGCGGCCTGATCGTGGATCGCCAGTCTCGAGATGTCGATGGCGAACGGCACAGTCACCTGGCCGAGGGTCACATCGGGTATCGGAACGGAACCGAGAAGGCTGCCGTCCTCCCCGGTGACTTCGATATATCCACCGGTGACGTTGACGATGGATTGCAGCTCTCCGAAGAACATCCTCGGCTGAGTGCCGTCGGGCACCGGAATCGTCACTGTCTGTGCGGAGTTGGCGGCGGTGAAGCCGATGGTGGGGCCCATTCCGAGCTGTTCCCACGTCAAGCTCAGCGGCGGCGTCTCTTCGGTCTGCGCAGCGGTGACCTCGGGCTGCGCGGTACCCACGGCTGGCGATATCGCACCGAGTGTCACCAGGAGACCGAATGAAACAAGCTGTAGTAGAAGCTTTTTAACCATCATGCCTTCCCCGACACGGTCAGGCCGTGCACGGTCTTCTCCCAATAGGAAGCCTTGTAGATCAGTTGCACCACAGCCTTGACGGCTGCGAGGGCCTGGAGGAACCAGTACCCCGGGACCAGGAGGGCGGCTGTCGACAGATAGGGCTTGCCCATCGCGCGTGTCGAGACCAGGCCGGCCATGATCGTGACGAGGTTGCCGACGGTGAACAGCAGCAGGCACAGGTAGTACACCGGCCCGGCGTAGAGGTAATCGAGCATGTGCGACTTGCCGAGGTACCACAAAATCATCAACGTCCAGAAGGCGAGGTTCATCATACATGCGATCGGCATGCCCGCGGTGAAGTTGATGAGCCGCAGTGTCGGTTTGAGACCGAGCTGACGGGATGCGGCGATCGGTCGGCGGAAGTGCACGAAGAACGTCTGCAGATAGCCCTTATACCAACGGGATCGCTGCCTCACCCAGTTCACGACGTCGGCGTTGGCTTCCTCCAGCGTCACCGAGTCCAGTACCAGTGTTTGGTACTCCGAGCGCGCCAGCAGCACACCGAGATCCGCGTCCTCGGTGACGTTGAACGCATCCCAGCCACCCAGCTCGCGGAGCACCGAGGTGCGTACGTGGTTAGACGTGCCGCCCAACAGCACCACGCACCCGCTGGCGGCCAGTGACGACAGCACGTAGCTGAACCACTGGTCATACTCCAGCGAAAACCACTTCGTGAGTAGGTTCTGCCGTTCGTTGAAGAAGGCCAGGCGGCATTGAACGGCCGCGACCTCGGGGCCGTGCTTCTTGAAAAGCGCGACTACACGGCGCAATTGCAATGGGTCGGGAATGTCCTCGGCGTCGTAGATCGTGGTGAGCTCGCTGTCGAGGACATGATGTGTAAGCGCGTAGTTGCACGCCTTCGGTTTCGTCCGCGGATCACTCGGGGGCACCAGAACCGGTGTGATCCAGTCGAACTCGGCAGAGTGAAAGGCGTTGATGGTGGCCTCATCATCGGCCTCCATGATGAGCAACACCTCGAGCTTGTCCCGGGGATAGTCGATCTGCCCGATGCCCTGAACCAGCGTCTCGACGATGTCCGGCTCGTCGTACACCGGCAGCAGCAAGGTGTATTTCGGCAGGTCCTTCTCGGGCAGCGCCAGCGCTTCCTCGTCCGAGATCCGAAGCACGGTACGGCCATCCAGCGCGCGCAGCATCAGCACGACACGATCGGTGGTAGACACTACGAAATAGACGGCAGACAGTCCGAGGAGCGCCATCGCGGTCAGCCGCCAATCAAGTGCGGCGCCGACCACGATGACGACGAGAATCGAGGCGAAGAACCCGGCTTGCCGCCTCGTGAGGACGCGGTTCGCCGAGTACTCCGCGGGCCGGGAGGACCGATTCTCTGTCGTCGTCATGGGCGGGGCTCGCTTGCCGTCGTCGCGATCTGCCGCGCGAGATCGGTCAGCTCGGTGCTGAGATACGGCGGGATGTCCGGAGCCTTGGCCTCGGCCCTGATGAGCCAGGCGACCGGCAGCACCACGGTGTTCACGTAGCCGGGGGGTTCGGGCGTCGGTACCGTGTCGGGCGCTGTCGCGGCGCGCGACGTGACGAGGTACACCGATTGGTAGATGGTGTCGGGGCCTTGGCCGTACCGCCAATACCAGCCGCGGGCAGCCCAGACCGGATCGTCGGGCGACTTGATCGTGCCCATGCGGTTGTCGAGGCTGTTGAAGGTCTGAATACCGGACGCGCGGCTGCGGAAGATCTCTTCGACGTGCGCGGGCGGAGCGGCCCCGTACCAGACGCCGACCTGTGTCGACGCAAACCGACCGAGGTCCCGGCTCGAGAAGACGTCGAGGTAAGCGACCATCCCGTCGTGCTCGAGGCGGAAGCGCCGCGCCGAACCGCCGTCACCCAGGATGCGGGGACCCCAGCCGTAGGTGGTAGGCCCGGAGACCTGGATGCCGGCACTTTGCAGGCTGTTCACCCAGTCGGGCTGGACGCGAACCAGATCGGACGCGTCGATGTACGGCGCGGGCCGCGGTGCGACGAAAACCGTCAGTACTGTTGCCAACACCGTCGCGACGACGAAAGCCATCGACCGGGGCGGCAGGGTCAGCCGGAACGGTTGATGCGAGGTGCGCACCGAAAGGGCGCCGAGGAGGGTCACGACCCCGGCGGGGATCAGGTACACCATGGCCGGATGGGCGCCCTCCAGGGCCAACACACCGATGCCGCCGCCGAGCAGGAGGATCGGTGGCACGTACCACTTGCGCTTGCTGCGACGCAGCGCGATCGTGACCGCAGCGACCGCGTATCCGACGGTGAGCCACCCGAACCCGACGGTCGATCCGCCGAGGACACCACCGATGATCAGGAAGTTCGGCGGAAAGCACGCGGCCACGAAAAGCCAAGCGGGATAAGCGCGGAACGCGCGCCGTACCCCGAACGACGCGATCGACAAGCCGAAGATCCAGATCATCGGCAACACCAACTCGGCGTGCCAGAACGCTGCCGCTGCCGGGATGCGCGGTAATGCGAGGTTGCTCGAGAATCCGGCGATGCTCATGATCACGACCGTGAGGATCATGTCGAACTCGGCGTCGTTGATCTCGCGGTGACGGGGTTCGTAGACGACCGAATACGCGACGATCAATGCCCAGAGTGGCGCCAGCAGTAGATACGCCGTTGGCGAGCCGTCGAGGATCGTGCGGATGTTCGTCCAGACCGCCGGGGCGAACGCGACCGCGGTCGACGCGGTGATCATCGTTATCCGGAAGGCGGCCGATATTCCCCCGGAGCGGCGGATGTAGGTGCCCGCTGTCTCCGGACCATCGGGCCGCTCGGGTACGAGGCGGATCCGCTGAGTTAACGCCTCAGGGTCGAGTCCGAGCAGCGGAGCAACGTCGGCAGAGCCGCGGGCCCTCAGCGGAACTGTCACCCCGGCCCCAGGACCGATCGGCGGAGCGAATGTCATCGGGCTCGTCCCGGCAGGGCGGCAGCTATCGAACCCGGTGACCGTGCTGCCTGCGGAGCAAACGAGCGCAGGTGAGTGACGTAGGAAGTTTCCAAGATTCACCTCGGGGACCGCCCTGGATCAGGACGCTCAGTTATGAGATTTGCTAAGGCAACCACGGTACTGATGGCGTATTTATGCTGCGATGCACAGTATCAGCAAATTCCGTAACTCGGTGTGACATATGAAGGAAGTCACACAGCCGTCAATATTTGGCAAAGGCCCCCGCGGCCGTCCTCGCAATCGTACGCGATCTTGATGACGGGCACGTCAATAGCAGTCTGGTCCGCATGCCGCACACTCGGCCTCGCCCGTGCCCTAGGCTTGTCCACGTGCCCGCTGAGCCAACTTCGGGGATCTACATCGCTTCACCGGAAGGCGACACGGGCAAGTCGACAATCGCCCTCGGCATCCTTCATCGGCTCGCCACCAACGTCGCAAAGGTTGGCGTCTTCCGCCCCATCACCCGACTCGGTGAGGACCGCGACTACATCCTCGAGCTGTTGCTGTCGCAGGCGACGGCGGGATTGCCCTATGAGGATTGTGTCGGCGTCAGCTATCAACAGCTGCACGAGGACCCCGACGCAGCGATCGGCGATATCGTCGACCGCTATCACCGGGTGGCCGACCAGTGCGACGCGGTGCTCGTCGTCGGGAGTGACTACACCGACGTCGCCGCTCCCAGCGAGTTGTCGACGAATGCCCGCATCGCGGCAAACCTCGGCGCGCCCGTCGTCCTCGCGGTGAAGGCAAAAGACCGCAGTCCCGAACAGGTCGCCCAGATCGTCGAGGTGTGCCTGGCCGAGATCAGCGCCCAGCACGCTCACACGGCTGCGGTGGTGGCCAACCGCTGCGACCCGGATGGGATGGGCGCGCTGGCCGCGGCGCTCGAACCGTTCGGTCCCAAGTGTTACGTGCTACCCGAGGAGCCGCTGCTGGTGGCGCCGTCGGTCGCCGAGTTGCAGGCCGCCGTGGAGGGCACGGTGATCGCGGGCGATCCCGCACTGCTTTCGCGCGAGGCGATGAACGTGCTGGTGGCGGGGATGACCGCCGAGCACGTGCTGGAGCGGCTGAACGAAGGCGTTGCCGTCATCACGGCGGGCGACCGATCCGATGTCGTGCTCGCAGTCGTGAGCGCGCACGCCGCCGCGGGCTTCCCGTCGCTGTCCTGCCTGATCCTCAACGGCGGCCTCGAACTGCACCCATCGATCGCCGCGCTGGTGTCGGGTCTGGGTCTGCGCTTGCCGATCCTCGCAACCCGGTTCGGCACGTTCGAGACGGCCAGCCGAGTGGCGTCGGCGCGCGGCAGGGTCACCGCGACCTCGGTGCGCAAGATCGACACCGCACTGGCGCTGATGGACGCACACGTCGACATCGCCGACCTGCTCGCACAGTTGGCCATCGAAATGCCCTCGGTCGTCACCCCGCAGATGTTCACCTACCAGCTGCTGGACTGGGCGCGGTCGGATCGCAAACGCATTGTGTTGCCCGAAGGCGACGACGATCGCATCCTCACCGCGGCGGGCCGGCTGCTGAAGCGCGGCGTCGCTGACTTGACGATCCTCGGAGAGGAAGCCCAGATCCGTGCGCGGGCAGCTGAACTGGGTCTCGACCTTTCGGCGGCAGCGGTGCTCGACCCGAAGACCAGCGAGCTGTGCGACACTTTCGCCGAACAGTACGCCGAGTTGCGCAAGCACAAGGGCGTCACCGTCGAGCATGCCCGCGAGATCATTCACGACGTCTCGTATTTCGGCACCATGCTCGTGCACAACGACATGGTCGACGGCATGGTGTCCGGCGCTCGCCACACCACCGCCCACACTGTGCGGCCGTCGTTCGAGATCATCAAGACGCTGCCCGACGTGTCGACGGTGTCGAGCATCTTCCTGATGTGCCTCGCCGACCGGGTGCTCGCCTACGGAGACTGCGCGATCGTGCCCGATCCGACATCGGAGCAACTCGCCGACATAGCCATATCGTCGGCTCGCACCGCCGCGAGGTTCGGTATCGAGCCGCGAGTGGCGATGCTGTCGTACTCGACCGGTACCAGTGGCACCGGGGTTGACGTCGACAAGGTCAGGGCCGCAACGGAACTCGTACGCGAGCGAGAGCCGGAGTTGCTGGTCGACGGGCCCATTCAGTACGACGCGGCGGTCGAACCGTCGGTGGCGAAGACGAAGATGCCCGACTCGAAGGTCGCCGGGCACGCCACCGTGCTGATCTTCCCCGACCTCAACACCGGCAACAACACCTACAAGGCGGTCCAGCGAAGCGCCGGCGCGATCGCTATCGGCCCCGTGCTACAGGGCCTGAAGAAACCGGTCAACGATCTGTCGAGGGGTGCACTGGTGGCGGACATCGTCAACACCGTCGCGATCACCGCGATTCAGGCGCAAACCCTTTGAGTCGCGTTCTGGTCGTGAACTCGGGCTCATCATCGCTGAAATATGCAGTGGTGGAGTCAGATTCGGGCAATATGATTGCCGACGGCATAGTCGAGAGGATCGGAGACGACGAGGGGGTTCCCGACCACGCCGCAGCGTTACAGGTGGTGTTCGACGAACTGGCAGACGATCTGGCCGGACTCGTGGCCGTTGGTCATCGGGTTGTGCACGGCGGTCCGGATCTCTATCAGCCCACGCTGGTCGACGACGCCTTGATAGCCAAGCTGGAAGAATTGTCTCCGCTTGCGCCGCTGCACAATCCGCCCGCGCTGCTGGGTATCGAAGTGGCTCGCAAAGCGCTGCCCGATTTCCCGCATGTCGCCGTATTCGACACCGCCTTCTTTCACGACCTGCCGCCCGCCGCGGCCACCTACGCCATCGACCGCGATGTCGCTGCGCGGTGGAACATCCGACGGTACGGATTCCACGGCACATCACACCAGTTCGTCAGCGAGCAGGCCGCTGAATTCCTCGGTGTACCACTGGATTCGCTGCGCCAGATCGTGTTGCACCTCGGCAATGGCGCGTCGGCGTCAGCGATAGTCGGCGGCCGTCCCGTCGATACCTCCATGGGATTGACACCGATGGAGGGCCTGGTGATGGGCACCCGCTCCGGCGATATCGACCCCGGGATCATCACCTATCTGTCGCGCACCGCCGAGATGAGTGTCGAGGACATCGAGTCGATGCTCAACCGTCGCTCCGGAATGCTGGGCCTCGGCGGTGAGATCGACTTCCGAGTCGTCCATCAGCGCATCGAATCCGGCGATTCGGCAGCACAATTGGCCTACGACGTCTACATCCACCGGTTGCGCAAATACATTGGGGCCTACCTCGCGGTGCTCGGTTCGGCCGACGTGATCACCTTCACCGCCGGGGTCGGCGAGAACGACGCCGCTGTCCGTCGCGACGCGCTGAGCGGAATGTCGGCGCTGGGTGTCGAGCTCGACGAGGAACTCAACGCCGAGCGAAGCAAGGTCGCACGCCGGATCTCGGCGGAGAGCTCGAGCACGACCGTGCTCGTTGTTCCCACCGACGAGGAGCTGGCGATCGCCAGGGCCTGCATCTGGGTGGTTACTGAACCGGGGTGAGCAGCAGCGGTGCCTTCTCCAGCGGCAGCGCACCCTCGGGATCGCAGATCGCGAGGAGACGACGGACCTGCTTGCCGGCCTGCAGCACCCACGTGGCTTCGCATCCGCAACAGATCACGTTGATGTTGTGCAGTGCCGCGAAGCCCGCGGTACCGAGGAAATCCACCAGGCGTAGGTCGATGATCACGTGCGTCGAACCCGGGATGTGACGCTGGACGTAGCCGGCGAGCTCACGGCAGTTCGCCGCGTCGATCTCACCCTCAACGGTGACGGTGACCGTTGACGGGTCATCGCGGTGTGCGCTGAACACCCCGCGGTGGTGCACCTCGCGCTTGCCGATGGATTCGGGATCGGGTCGGAATACGCGGGAAGTACTGATGGTCACTTTGGGCCTCCTCAGTCGAACTGGGATACCGTCAGGGGATCAGGCCCTACTTCTCAAAGCCGCTGTGACGTCACCGGTTGGCTGTCCTCTCAACCTGCGGGAAACGCTACTACGAATTTCGTCGGATGACTATGACAGGTTGATGAGGGATTAGTGCTCGTATTACCTGCGACCCCGGCTAAATGCTACGGATATCGTTGCTGATCGTCAGAACGTCGAGGTGGGCCGCACGCTGTTCGCGAGATCTACCAGCGCATAGCAGTGGCCCTGGGTGGGTGCGACCCGCGCGAGGGCACGTAGCGAGGCCTCGACACCGAGCTGCAGCCCGTGTTCGGTGAAGGGAAAGCCGAGGATGTGGTTGGTGCTCGCGGTGTTGTCCGCCAGCCAGTCCATCGCGGTGCCGAGGACCAGTGCCCGGATCTGCAGCACGCGCGGCTCGGTGTCCGGCAGCGCTTCGACGCGCCGCGCCGCATCGCGGATGTGTTGCTCGGTGATCTCATTCGTCGACCGTCCGGACAGCAGCGTCACGGCGCTCGTCAGGCGGGCGGTCGTGAAGTGCCGCGACATGACGGGCACCTGATCCAGCGTCCGCACGGCGGCGTCGCGGTCTCCTGCCGCCGACTGCGAACGCGCCAGCCCGAAGCCCGCCGAGATGACGCCGTTGTCGGTGGACCACACCGTGTTGTAGAACTTGCGCTGCGGCGCCTCGTCGACCTGCGCGCCAGCCAACTCCGCGGTGGCCGCCAAGGCGAGCTTGGGCGCCAGCTCGCCGGGCAGGGTGTCGAGCACCTCCGTGAAATACTTTGTGGCGGAATCGTAGTCGGCTGTCAGCATCGCCGACACAGCCCGGAACCACACCAGCCGCCACCGCCAGCCGACGCGTTCGGCAAGATCCTCGAGCTTCCGGGTGGCCTTGGCGACGTCGCCGAGGTCGAGTAGCGCGCGAACCTCCATCAGCGGTAGTTCGACCGACTCCGACAGATCGATGCCCTCAGAATCGAGCGCACCGTGGCGGGCGGCGCGCAACGAGTCGAGTGTCTGCACGGGTTGCGTGAGCACGCTCGCCGACAACACGGTCGCGCCGACATCGGCCGGATCGACGAGTGGTACCTGCAGCGCCTTGACGATGTCCTGCGCGGTGAGCCGCTCGGAATGCACCTGCCCATCGAGGTAGACGTCGGTGTGGGCGACCAGCAGATCCACCCCGAACGTCGAACGCGAGGCGGAGAACACCGTGGACAGGCCGGGCCGCGGCACGCCGGTGTCGCGGGCCACCACCTCGCGCAGGACGCCGAGCAACTGGCTCGTCATCTCCTCGGCGCTGGCGAATCGCCGTCGCGGATCCGGATCGATCGCGCGGCGCAACAGCCGGGCGAACGAGTCGTACTCGGTCAGCACCGGATCGTCCTCGGGCAGGCCGTCGACATAACGACCCTTGCGGGTACGCATGGTCAGCGTCAGCGCGGCCAGCGTGCGGCCGACGGTGTAGATGTCGGTGGCGACCGTCGGCCCGGTCCGCACGATCTCCGGCGCCTGGTAACCGGGTGTGCCGTAGAGATATCCGAACGAGTTGATGGTCGACACCGCACCGAGGTCGATCAGCTTGAGCTGTTCCTCGGTGATCATGATGTTCTCGGGCTTGAGGTCGTTGTAGGTGAGACCGATCGAGTGCAGATAGCCAAGGGCGGGAAGGATTTCCAGCATGTAGCCGATGGCCTGGGCGACCGGCACCTTCTCGCCCCTGGCCTGCTTCAGCGACGTACCGCCGACGTACTCCATCACGATGTAGCCGACCGGATTGCCGTGCTTGTCGTCGTGCTCGACGAAGTTGTAGATCTTCACGATGCCGGGATGGGTGACCTCGGCGAGGAACTGACGCTCGAGCATGGCGATCTTCTGCGCCTCGGCGTCACCCGAATGCACCAGACCCTTGAGGACGACCGGCCGTTCGTTGACGTTGTGATCGAAGGCCAGGTACACCCAGCCGAGACCGCCGTGCGCGATGCAGCCCTTGATCTCATACTGGTCGTTGATCATGTCGCCCGGAGTCAGCTGCGGCAGAAAGGAATACGCGCTGCCGCAGTGGGGGCACCAGCCCTCCGACAGCGCCTCGCCGTCGCCCGAAGATCGGCCGACCGGGCGGCCGCAGTTCCAGCAGAACCGCTTTCCCTCGGCGACCACCGGGTTGGTCATCAACGCTTCGAGCGGATCCTTGGCGCGCACCCGGGGAATCTCTACGAGACCGCCGCCGAGGCGGCGCATCGGAGAAAGCGCCCGCGTCGCCGTCGTGTGATCCTGCGATTCGGTCTCGCCGGTGCCGACGGACATCCCCTCGGA